>DATMRG010000053.1:0-13261 GCA_035566495.1 Steroidobacteraceae bacterium
CCATTTCCACCTGCGGCATGACCAGCGTGGTCTTGCCCGCATGGTCGATGCGGATGAAGGCGTTTGGCGCGAATTTGTCGTTGGTATCGTCGGGAGCTTGCTCCGGCTCGTTCGCCGCGCGCACCGGCAGATGGAAGCCGAGCAGGAACCCCGCCGCCAATCCAGCCTTCAGCAGGCCGCGGCGCGAAGGAGTGGCGAGCATGTTCTCGACAATTCCCATGATCGCCTCCCTAGGTTTGACGCTCGCCGGCGGCGCGCTTGATCGCCGCGCGGATGCGCTGGTAGGTGCCGCAGCGGCACAGGTTGCCCGCCATCGCCGTGTCGATCTCGGCGTCGGTCGGCTGCGGGTTATGCGCGAGCAGCGCCGCCGCCGACATGATCTGGCCCGACTGACAATAGCCGCACTGCGGAACGTCGAGCTCGATCCAGGCCTTCTGCACCGGATGGCTGCGCGCGGGGGAGAGACCCTCGATGGTAGTGATCGGGCGAGCGCCCACCGCGCGCACCGGCGTCACGCAGGAGCGCACCGGCTCGCCCGCGAGGTGCACCGTGCACGCGCCGCACAGCGCCGCGCCGCAGCCGTACTTGGTGCCGGTGAGGCCGAGTTTGTCGCGCAGCACCCAGAGCAGCGGCATGTCGGGATCGACATCGACGCTCACGTCCTTGTCGTTGACGCTCAGCTTGATCATGGGGGCTCGTACTATACCCTGATCGCATGCGGGCGCAGGCAAGACCCACTAGAATGGCGCTATCTTGAGCGACACTCCAGTCAACGGCGCCACGCAGGCAATCAACACCGAGGTCGTCATCGTCGGCGCGGGTCCGTGCGGCCTGTTCCAGGTGTTCGAGCTCGGGCTGCTCGGCATCAGCGCCCACGTGGTCGACTCGCTGCAACATGCCGGCGGCCAGTGCGCCGAGCTTTATCCCGACAAGCCGATCTACGACATTCCGGCACTGCCGGTATGCGGCGCGCAGGAGCTGGTCGACCGGCTGCTGCAGCAGATCAAGCCGTTCAAGGCGCAGCTGCACCTCGGACAGGAGGTGAGCGAGTTCGCGCGTGCCGACAACGGGCGCTTCCTGATCGGCACGGCGGCCGGCACGCGCTTCGATGCCGGCGCGGTGGTGATCGCCGCGGGGCTCGGGTCGTTCCAATCGCGGCGCATCGGCGTCGAGGGTGCGGAGGCCTTCGAGGGCGGCGCCATCCAATACCGCATCAGGAACGCCGCACAGCTTGCCGGCAAGCGCCTGGTCATCTTCGGCGGCGGCGATTCGGCGCTCGACTGGACGCTCGAGCTCGCCGCCAAGGCGGCGAGTCTCGAGCTCGTGCATCGCCGCGCCGAGTTCCGCGCCGCGCCCGCCTCGGTGGCGCGCATGCGCGAGCTGGTCGCCGCCGGCCGCATGCGGCTCTTCGAGGCGGTGCCGCAGTCGCTGGTCGTGGAGGGCGGAGCGCTGCGCGGAGTCAACATCCGTGCGGCCGACGGCGCGGTGAGTGCGCTCGCCGCCGATCAGCTGCTGGTGTTCTTCGGGCTGCATCCGAAGCTCGGACCGATCGCCGAGTGGGGACTCGCGCTCGAGAAGAAGGCGCTCAGGGTTGACCCCGAGAAGTTCCAGACCAGCGTGCCGGGCGTATTTGCCGTCGGCGACATCAACACCTACCCGGGGAAGAAGAAGCTGATTCTCTCCGGCTTCCACGAAGCAGCGCTGGCTGCGTTCGCGATCCAGCACCACCTCTATCCGCAGAAGAAGCAGTTCCTGCAGTACACGACCACGAGCCCGGTGATGCACCAGCGTCTCGGGGTGCCCGACTGACGGGAGAAGTCTCCATGAAAGCTCTACGCAAGACCGTCCCCGCCGCGGCGCTGCTCGGCGCGCTGCTCCTGCCGCTCGCGGCGCACGCCGATCCCTGCAAGGTGGAGATCTCGGGCAACGATCTGCTGCAATACGACAAACAGGAGCTCAGTGTTCCCGCCACCTGCAAGGACGTTACGGTGACGCTGCACCACTCGGGCCGCCAGCCCAGGGATGCGATGGGACACAACTGGGTGCTGGTCAACGCCGCCGACTACGACGCCGTCGCGAGCGCCGGTCTGAACGCGGGTCTCGCCAATGACTACGTGGCGCCGGGCGACAAGCGCGTGATCGCGCACAGCAGGGTGATCGGGGGCGGCGAGACCACCAGCGTGACCTTTCCGGGCACGCTGCTCAGGAAGGGCGTGAGCTACAAGTACCTCTGCACCTTTCCGGGCCACAACGCCCTCATGCACGGCGTCTTCAAGGTCGGCTGAGCCCGATGGACCACCGTCTCGCCGACCTGCTGCAGCTCCTCGAGCTCGAGCCGCTCGAGGTGAACCTGTTCCGCGGCGAGAGCCGCGACGTCGGCGCGCCGCAGGTGTTCGGCGGTCAGGTGCTCGGTCAGGCGCTCACCGCCGCGGCCGCCACCGTCGAGGGCCGGGTGGTGCACTCGCTGCACGCCTACTTCCTGCGGCGCGGCGACATCAACGCGCCGATCGTCTACCAGGTCGACCGCAGCCTCGACGGCCACAGCTTCAGCAACCGCCGCGTGGTCGCGATCCAGCACGGCGAGCAGATTTTCAACATGACGACCTCGTTCCAGGTGAGCGAGGGCGGCTACGACCATCAGATCGAGATGCCACAGGTGCCGCCGCCCGAGAGCCTGCCCGATCCGGCGCCGCCGCCCGAGCTGCTCGACAAGCTGCCGGACAAGGTGCGGCGCTTCTTTTCCCAGCCGCGCCCGTTCGAGTTCCGCCTGGTGCAGCCGTTCGACTACCTGCGACCCAAGCCCGCACCGCCCGTGCGCCAGATCTGGGTCCGCGCCGTCGGCAAGCTCGGCGACGACGAGATGCTGCACCGGCGCCTGCTCGCCTACGTGTCGGATTTCTTCCTGCTCGACACGGCTACGCTGCCGCACGGCACCTCGTTCCTGAAGCCGACGATCATCATGGCGACGATCGATCACGCCATGTGGTTCCACCGCCCGCTGCGGGTCGATGACTGGCTCCTCTATGCGATGGAGAGCCCGAGCGCCTCCGGCGCGCGCGGGTTCTCGCGCGCCGGCATCTTCGCGCGCGACGGCCGGCTGGTCGCGAGCGCCGCGCAGGAAGGCCTGATCCGGCAGAGGCGGTAGCGCGCGGGGGCGAGCGGCTCAGTGTGCGGCGCGAGCCGCGAGCGCGGCGACGTCCTTCAGCAGCAGGGGATTGAAGCGCTCGGGCGTTTCCAGCATCAGGAAGTGCCCGGAGTGGGGCAGCACGTCGAGCGTGAAGTCCGGGAGCGATTTACGGATGCGGCCGGCGTCGGTCGGCGCCAGGTCGGAATTGATCGCGTACACCGGCACGTGTACGGCCGGCAGCAGCGTCGCGAGATCGAGCGCCAGGAGCTTCTCGAGAGTCGGCACCGCCACCGCCGGCGAGCGCAGCGATATGTCGTAGGCGACCTTCTGCACGAGGAGCGGATCCGCGCCCTTCTCGAACAGCTGGTCGGTGACCAGCGCGCGCGTCGTGCCGACGAAATCGGCGCGGAACGGCGCGACCTTGGCGGCGATCTCGCCGGGGCTGAGTGGCGGCAAGCCAACCGAGCGCAGGGCCTCGACCGCGACCACGCCGATGACGCGCGGCCCGATGCGGGGCACGGCCGCGAGCGCCACCGTGGCACCCATCGAGTGGCCGACCAGCAAGATCTCCCTGTTGGGAATCTGGCGCGCGATGGTCGCGACGTCGGCGGCGTAGTTGGCGATCGACCAGTCGGTGCGGTTCGCGCCCGAGGCGCCATGGCCCGCCAGATCGAGCGCCACCACGGTGTAGCGGCCCTTCAGGGCATCGATCTGCGTGTGCCAGTAGTCGGCGTTGCCACACCAGCCGTGCACCAGGATCACCGCCGGCTCGCCGCCTCCGAACACGCGGTACTCGAGGTGCACCAGGTCATCGGACATGACGATGCGCGGGCCCTCGCCGGCGGGCGCGCCCGCGGGCGTCTGCGCCGGCGGCCCGGCCGCGGTCGAGGCGGGCTTGCCCCCCGGGCTGCAGGCCGCGAGCCCGAGCACGCCGATGAGCAGCAACCACGACCCTCGCACCATCCGCCTCCCCTTCATCCGCCGCGCAGAACCTTGCCGGGGTTCATGATGCCGTTGGGATCGAGCGCGCGCTTCACGGCGTACATGAGAGCGAGCTCGGCCGGGGGAGCATAGCGCTCGAGCTCGGCCACTTTGAGCCGCCCGATGCCGTGCTCGGCGCTGAAGCTGCCGCCGAGCTCCGCCGCCAGGTCGTGCAGCGCACGGCGCACCTCCTCGGCGCGCGCCAGCAGCGCCGCGCCGTCCGCGGCCCGCCCCTGGAGGTTGAAGTGCAGGTTGCCATCGCCCACGTGCCCGTAGGCGACGAGGCGCGCGGCCGGTACCTGGGCCGCGACCCAGGCGCGGCCGCGCGCGACGAACTCGGGCAGGGCGCTCACCGGTACCGAGATGTCGTGCTTGAGCCCCGGGCCCTCGTGACGCTGCGCCTCGGGGATGGTCTCGCGGATCTTCCAGAGCGCCGCGCGCTCGCGCTCGCTGCGCGCCACCACCGCATCCTGCACCAGGCCCACCTCGTAGGCGGCGGCGAGCGCCTCGGTGAGGCGTGCCTCGAGCGGCTCGCCGGCGCGCGAGGAGGTCAGCTCGCACAGGACGTACCAGGCGTGCGGCGCGCCGAGCGGATCCGTGATTCCGGGGATGTGCGCGGTGGTGAGCTCGATGCCGATTCGCGGAATCAGCTCGAGCGAGCTGAGCGAGTCGCCGCTCGTCTCGCGCAGCTGCGCGAGCAGCGTCACGGCGCTGCTCGGCTCGGCGACCGCGGCGAGCGCGGTGGCGCTGCTCCTGATCCGGGGAAAGAGCTTGAGACTCGCGGCGGTGATCACGCCGAGGGTCCCCTCGGCGCCGAGGAACAAGCCGCGAATATCGTAGCCGGTGTTGTCCTTGCGCAGCGCCGTGAGCCCCGGCAGCACGCGCCCGTCGGCGAGCACCACCTCGAGCCCGAGCACCAGGTCGCGCATCATGCCGTAGTGCACGACGTGCACGCCCCCCGCGTTGGTGGAGAGATTGCCGCCGATCTGGCAGCTGCCTTCGGAGCCGAGGCTGAGCGGGAAGTGCCGGTCGGCCGCGGCTGCGGCTTCCTGCACCCGGGCGAGGATACAACCGGCTTCGGCGGTCAGCGAGTAGTTCTCCGGGTCGACGCCGCGGACGCGATTCATGCGGGCGAGCGACAGCACCAGCTGCCGGCCGCTCTCATCCGGGGTTGCGCCGCCGCAGTAGCTGGTGTTGCCGCCGTGCGGCACCACGCCGACGCGCGCGGCGTTACAGGCCGCGAGCAGGCGCGCGACCTGCTCGACCGAGCGCGGCTGCGCCACCGCCAGGGCGTGCCCGTGGTAGAGCCGCCGGTGATCGCTCTCGAAGGGAGCGCAGGACTCGCCGGTGAGGAGGTCTCCGGCGTCGAGAATCGCGCGCAGCGTGCCGAGAAAGTCCACCGCCCCGGGCGGCCGCGTCAGTGCGTCGGGCCGAGTGTGCGCAGCGCCGCGATGCGCTCATCGAGCGGCGGGTGACTCATGAAGAGCCGCCGCAGCCCTGAAGCCACCGCACCATCGGCGATGCCGAAGGCGGCGAACTGCGGCGCCGGCAGCGGCTCGTGCACGCGTTTGAGCTCCTCGAGGGCGGCGATCATGTTGGGAGTGCCGGCGAGCTGGGCGCCGCCGCGGTCGGCGCGGAACTCGCGCCAGCGCGAAAACCACATGACGATCGGGGTGGCGAGGATGCCGAAGGCGATCTGCAGCACGTAGAAGGTGAGGACCGAGGCGATGCCGCGGCCGTCGTCGGAACGGAACACCGCGCGGTCGACGATGTTGCCGACCACCCGCGCGAGGAACAGCACGAAGGTGTTGACGACACCCTGTATCAGGGCGAGGGTCACCATGTCGCCGTTGGCGACGTGGGTCATCTCGTGGCCGAGCACCGCGGTGATCTCTTCGCGGTTCATGCGCTGCAGGAGCCCGGTGCTCACGGCGACGAGCGCCGAGTTGCGGCTCATGCCGGTGGCGAAGGCGTTCGGCTCGGGAGAATCGAAGATGCCGACCTCCGGCATGCCGACGTCCACGTTGCGGGCGTGCTGCTCGATGACCGACAGCAGCCAGCGCGCGTTGGCATCGGCCGACTGCGGGTCGATCACCTGCACGCCCATGAACATCTTGGCCTGCATCTTCGACATCGCGAGCGACACGAAGGCGCCGCCGAAGCCGAACAGGCCGGCCCATACCAACAGTCCCCGCAGGCTCTGGCCGTGCGCCGCGAGGTAAGCGTCGATCCCGAGCAGGCGCGCGACGACGGTCAGCACCAGCAGGACGGCCAGGTTGGTGACGATAAACAGGAGAATGCGTTTCATGACGGCACTGTACCGTTAGCCCTCTTCACCCGCCAGCTTGGGGAGGCGGGCGCGCTTTTCAAGAGCCGCGGCGCCGGCGGCGCTCTCAGGAGAGAGCCACTCCCAGCGCCCGACCGACCAGGAAGCTCAAAGTTCCCGCACCGCCGCCGATCAGCACCATGCGCAGGGCGCTGCGCAGCGCGTCACGCCCGGTGAAGAGTGAGAGGCTGAGCCCGACGGCAAACAGCGCGACGCCGGTCATGGCCGCGGACCAGGTCACCGCCGCGCTGCCGGTCATGCGCGCCAGGAACGGAATGAGCGGGATCAGGGCTCCGGCCGCGAAGGTCACGAACGAGGCGCTCGCGGCGCGCCACGGGGAGCCAAGATCGTCGGGATTGAGTCCGAGCTCCTCGCGCGCGAGCACATCGAGCGCCTTGTCCGGATGCGCGAGCAGCGCCTGGCTTACGGCGCGCGCCTGCTCGAGGTCGACGCCGCGCGCCTGATAGATGAGCGCGAGCTCCTCGGCTTCCTCGTCGGGGTATTCGCGCAGCTCCTCGCGCTCGAGGGCGATCTGGTACTCATACATCTCGCGCTGCGAGCGCACCGAGACGTACTCGCCGGCCGCCATGGAGAGCGCGCCGGCCAGGAGTCCGGCCGCGCCCGACATGAGCACGTAGCCGCGAGCGGCGCCCGCGCCCGCGACTCCGAGCACCAGGCTCAGATTCGACATGAGGCCGTCGTTCACGCCGAAGACCGCGGCGCGCAGGCTCCCTCCGAGCGTACTGCGGTGGCGCGCGCCGACTTCTGCGAGGGAGGTGGGCATCGGGTGGCCGGCGATGCTGCCGGCGAGGCCGCTGTAGATCGAGAGGCCGCGCAGCTTCATCGCGGCGAGCACCGGGCGGAGCGAGCCCGGCTCGAAGCGCGCGAGCAAGCGCGCCACGATGCGGGCACGGAGTGCGGGGGTGAAGGTGCGGTGGGGCGCGCCGGCGGCGCCCCTGGCGGCGGACTGCTCCCACTTGACCGCCTGCTCCTCGGCCGCCACCGCCAGCTGCTCGAACAGCCGCCGCTTGCGCGCGTCGGGCTCGGCGGCCGCTACCCGCCGATACAGCCAGGCGGATTCCTTCTCGTGATACCAACTATCGACGCCGGGGCCGGTCAATACTCATCCCGCTCTTCGTCGCCGTCTTCCTCGTCCAAGTCGTCATCGTCCTCGTCGTCTTCCTCGTCTTCCTCGTCCCACTCCTCGTCCTCGTCCGACTCCTCGTCGTCGTCGGACCAGCCCTCGGGCTCATCGATGCGCTCGAGGTCCATCTCGTGCCATGCCTCGACGTCGAGCTCCTCGATGTCGCCGTCGAGATATTCGATCTCGACCAGCTCCGAGTCCTCGTCGACCGTCAGCACGCGAAACTGCTCTTCTTCTTCCAGGTTCTCGTACCACTGCCCGGGAACCGGTTCGTAGTCTCTGCTCACCGCGCCGCCACCCTTCGTCGAGCATCTCCGCCTTGCAGCAGTTTAGGGGCTGTGCCCGGGTTGGGCAACGCAGCTTCTAATGCGTATAGTTTTCACATCATGATCGCCCAGGTCCGGACCAACGCAGCGCCCCTGGTGCGGGCCCGGCGGCTCGTAGTGAAGGTGGGCTCGGCGTTGCTGGTCGGTGGTGACAGCGGGCGCGTCAACCGCATCTGGCTCGAGACCCTGGTCGAGGATCTGCTGCGCCTGCGCAAGCGCGGCCAACAATTGATCCTGGTCTCCTCGGGCGCGATTGCGCTCGGTCGCCGGCGGCTCGGGCTGCGGCCCGGGAAGCTGCGACTCGAGGAGAGCCAGGCGGCGGCCGCGGTCGGACAGATCCGACTCGCGCATGCCTACAAGGAGCTGCTCGAGGAGCACGGGGTGACGGTGGCGCAGGTGCTGCTCACGCTCGAGGACAGCGAGCGGCGGCGCCGTTATCTCAACGCGCGCGCCACGCTGGAGGCGCTGTTGTCGCTCGGGGCGCTGCCGGTGATCAACGAGAACGACACGGTCGCGACCGCCGAGATCCGCTACGGCGACAACGACCGCCTGGCCGCACGGGTGGCGCAGATGGCCGGCGCCGACTGCCTGGTGCTGCTCTCGGACGTCGACGGCCTCTACAGCGCCGATCCCAACAAGGATCCGCGTGCCCGCATCGTTCCCGAGGTGCGGCACATCACCCCGGAGATCGAGGCCATGGCCGGCCGCAGCGCCTCGCAGGTTGGCTCGGGCGGCATGACCGCGAAGCTGCTCGCGGCGAAGATCGCGGTGGCGGCCGGCTGCCACATGTGCATCGCCGCCGGCCATCACAAGCATCCGCTGCGGCGCCTGGAGGAGGGCGCCGACTGCACCTGGTTCGTGCCGAGCGCGACTCCGGTGGCGGCCCGCAAGCAGTGGATCGCCGGCACCCTGCGCCCGGCGGGCGCCATCACCATCGACTCGGGGGCGCTGCGCGCCCTGCTCGAAGGCAAGAGCCTCCTGCCCGCGGGCGTCACCGGGGCGCGCGGCCGGTTCGAGCGCGGCGATACCGTGAGCGTCCTGGCTGCGGATGGCGCCGAGGTCGCGCGCGGCATCGTCGCCTACTCGGACGCCGACGCCGCGCGCATCATGGGGCGCAAGAGCTCCGAGATCGAGGAGCTGCTCGGATTCCGCGGGCGCGACGAGATGATCCACCGCGACGACCTGGTGCTGCTCAGGGACTTGGCCGCGACCGCGGGGCCCGCGCCCGCGGTGCGCCAGGCGTGAGCGCCGTGCATGCGGATCGCATCGGCGAGTTGATGGAAGGGCTCGGCAGGGCCGCCGCCCTGGCCGCCGAGACACTCGCGCTCGCCCCGAGCGCGCAGAAGAACGCCGCGCTCGAGGCGACGGCGGCCGCCATTCGCGCGCGCGGCGGTGAAATTCTCGCCGCCAACGAACGCGATATGGCGGCGGCGCGCGCCGCGCACATGAGTGGCGCGCGGCTCGAGCGGCTGCGCCTCGATCCGCCGCGCATCGAGGCGATCGCCGCGAGCGTCGTGGACGTGGTCGCGCTCCCCGATCCCATCGGCACCACGGTGGCGGAATGGCAGCGCCCGAACGGACTTCGCATCCAGCGCATCGTCGTACCGATCGGTGTCATCGGCATCATCTACGAGAGCCGTCCCAACGTCACGACCGACGCGGGTGCCCTGTGCCTGAAGTCGGGTAACGCCGCGATCCTGCGCGGCGGCTCGGAGAGCCGGCATTCGAATGCGGCGCTGCACGCCTGCCTGGTCGCGGGACTCGGGGCGGCGCAGCTCCCCGCCACCTGCATCCAGCTGGTACCGACCACCGACCGCGCCGCGGTTGGCTACATGCTGGCGGGTATGACCGAGTATCTCGACGTGATCGTGCCGCGCGGCGGCAAGACCCTGGTTGCGCGCGTGCAGCAGGAGGCGCGGGTACCGGTGATCGGTCACCTCGAAGGCAACTGTCACGTCTACATCGATCGCGACGCCGACCTGGCGATGGCGCGCGCCATCGCGCTCAACGCCAAGATGCGCCGCACCGGCATTTGCGGCGCGGCCGAGACGCTGCTCATCGACCGCGCCTGCGCGGCTACGCACCTGGGCCCGATCGTGCGCGATCTGCTCGAGGCCGGGTGCGAGGTGCGCGGCGACGCCGCGGTGCAAGCGGCGGATCCACGGGTACGCCCGGCGAGCGAGGACGACTGGTACACCGAGTACCTCGACGCCATCATCGCCGCGCGCGTGGTCGATGGAGTCGACGCCGCCATCGCCCACATCGCCCACTACGGCTCGGCGCACACCGAATCCATCGTCACCGGGAATCAGGCGACCGCCGAGCGCTTCCTGCAGCGCGTCGACAGCGCGATCGTGCTCCACAACGCCTCGACGCAGTTCGCGGACGGCGGGGAGTTCGGCATGGGGGCGGAGATCGGCATCTCGACCGACCGCTTTCACGCGCGCGGTCCGGTCGGGGTGCAGCAGCTCACCAGCTACAAGTACGTCGTGCGGGGTGCGGGCCAGATCCGGCCCTAGGCACTTGCGCGTGCCTTCACGAGCGGGTTGCGAGTCTCGCGTGGCCGGGCTCGTGGTCGTGCGCGGGGGCCGCGCAGCGCTCGCAGTTCACCCAGCCCGAGTCGCCGTTCTGGTAGTGCTCCTTCTTCCAGATCGGCAACCGGTGCTTGATCTCGTCGATGATGTAACGGCAGGCGCGGAAGGCCTCGTCGCGGTGCGGCGCACTCACGCCCACCCACACGGCGAGCTCGCCAACGGCCAGATCGCCGACGCGATGCGCGCAGGCTGCATGGCTCACGCCGAAGCGCGCGACGGCCTCGGCGATGATGCGCTCGGCCTCGCGCACGGCGAGACTTTCGTAGGCCTCGTACTCGAGGTGCCGTACGCGTTGTCCCTCGTTGTGGTCGCGCACCCAGCCCTCGAATGCCGCGTAGCCGCCGCAGGCGGGGTCGGCGAGCGTGGCGCGCAGGAGCCCCGCGTCGATCGGGGTGCGCACGAAGTGAAACGGCGCGCTCATCGTCAGCCGCCCGCCACCGGCGGAATGAACACGATCGCATCGCCGTCGCTGAGCGGCGCCGACCAATCGCCGAACTCGGAGTTGATGGCCACGCGCAGCACCGCCGGATCGAGCGTGAAGGGGTAGCGGTGCGCCAGCTCGGCGTAGAGCTCGCGCGGGGTGCGCGCCGCGGTCACGAGCGATTCGGTGCCGAGCCCGGCCTGCTCGCGCAGCAGCGCGAAATACTGCACCGTCACGCGCCGGCTGGGCGCGGAGGCCGCCTCACCCATCATGCTCATGGCGGCAGCATACTCCTCGGGAGTGTTGGTGTTGTCGAGCGCGCGCGGGTTGGGCTCATCCAGCAGATGCACGTCGGCGCCCATCAGGAACTTGCGCGGACAGTTCCTGCCCCCCGCCACGTAGGCGGCGAGCGCGGCATGGCTCGCGGGCTCGTAGACCGCACACAGCGGCTCGGGCAGGTGGTCGTGGCTCGAGCGATACGCCGTGGCGAGCCGCTCGGGCGCGCGGGCGCGCAGGAGGAACTCGAGCGTCGCCGCATCGAGGAGCGGCAGGTCGCAGGCCAGCACCAGCCAGGCGCTGTCCGGATAGCGCTCCTGCGCTGCCAGGATCCCGGCGATCGGACCGAGGCCAGCGCGGCCGTCCTCGATCTGCTCGAAGCCCGCGCGCAGCGGGTCGGCGCGCTGATCGGCGCGCACCGAGACGAAGGCGCGCGCGACGTGCGGCGCGAGCAGGGCCAGCGCGTGCTCGAGCTGGGTGCGGCCGTTGACGCGCAGCGCGGCCTTGTCCTGGCCCATGCGGGTGCTGCGTCCGCCCGTGAGCACGAGTCCGTAGAGCGGCGCGCTCATTCAGCCCGCCGCGTGCGTCGGCGCGCGAAGGGCCGCCGGCCGCCGGCCTTCGCCATGAGTTTGAGGCCGTCGATCTCGATGTCGTGGGAGAGCGCCTTGCACATGTCGTAGATCGTGAGCGCCGCGACCGCGGCGCCGGTCAGCGCCTCCATCTCGACGCCGGTGCGGTGGTGTACCGACACCCGGCAGCGCACCACGATGACACTGGCGCGCTGGGTGATGTCGATCCGACAGTTGTCGAGCGCCAGCGGATGGCAGAAGGGGATCAGCTCGTGGGTGCGTTTGGCCGCCATCACGCCGGCCAGAACCGCGGTATCGAACACCGGGCCCTTGCTGGTCCGGTGCCCGCTCGCGCGCAGCGCGCGCGCCACAGCCGCCGGCAGGCGGACGCGCGCCTCGGCTTCCGCGGTTCGATGCGTCACTTCCTTGGCGCCGACGTCCACCATGGCGGGGCGATCGCGCGCGTCGAGGTGCGAGAGGCGCGGCCGCGGCATCAGCCACCGATATAGAACATCTCGACCTTGCGCGGCTCGCCTTCGCCATGCGGCAGACTGGCGCGCAGCTCGCTGTAGCGGTCGGCGCGCCTGAGCCAGACGTCCGCGATCTGCCCGAGCAGCTGGTCGTCGCTCGCTCCGCCGCGCAGCGCATCGCGCAGGCTCGTGCCGTGGGTGGCGAACAGGCAGGTGTAGATCACGCCGTCGGAGGACAGCCGCACGCGCGAGCAGTCGCCGCAGAAGGGTTGCGAAACGGACGAGATGAAGCCCACCTCTCCCTGACCATCCGCGAACGCATAACGTTCGGCCACTTCGCCCCGGTAGCCCGGCTCGAGCGAAGTCAGCGGCCAGCGCGCGGCGACGCGTGCCGCCAGCTCCTTCGACGGGACCACGACCTCCGAGCGCCAGTCGTTGCGGTTGCCGACGTCCATGTACTCGATGAAGCGCACGATCACGCCAGTACCGCGAAAACGCTCGACCAGCTCGAGCGCCGTGTGGTCGTTGACGCCGCGTTGCACGACTGCGTTGATCTTGATTGGCTCGAGCCCCGCACGGCGCGCGTGCTCGATGCCCTCGAGCACCTCGGCGGGACTGCCGAAGCCGCCCGACATGCGGGCGAACACCGCCGGGTCGAGGCTGTCGAGGCTGACGGTGATGCGCTTGAGCCCCGCCGCCTTGAGCTCGCTCGCGTACTTGGCGAGCAGCACGCCGTTGGTGGTGAGCGCGACGTCCTCGACCCCGGGAATGGTAGTCAGGTCGCCGATGAGATCGGTCAGGTTGGCGCGCAGCAGCGGCTCGCCGCCGGTGAGGCGGAGCTTCCGCACGCCGAGCTGCACGAACAGCCGCGCCAGCCGCACGATCTCATCGAACGACAGCCGCTCGTGCGAGCCGAGAAAGCGGTACTTCTCGTGGTAGGTCTCGCGCGGCATGCAGTAAGGGCAGCGGAAGTTGCAGCGGTCCATCACCGAGATGCGCAGGTCCCGCATCGGACGCGCACGCGTGT
>DATMRG010000054.1:0-10609 GCA_035566495.1 Steroidobacteraceae bacterium
AAGCAGACCTCGAGTCCTCAGCGCGCGCGGCGCTCGCCGAGAACCGTCCGCGGGTCGCGCTGTTCGATACCCGCAGCGACGATGATCTGGTCTTCGGCTCGGGCTCGGGCTGCCGTGGGCAGATGCAGGTGCTGCTGCTGCCGGTGACCGCGCGTGGCGCGCACCCGCTGTGCGAGGCGCTGATCACGGCCGAGCGCGCGCAGCAGATGCTCGAGGCCGCGCTCATCACCAGCGGCCCGGACGTCGGCGGCGGCTATCTCTGGTCTGCGAATACCGAGACCGAGCTGCCGCCACGCAGCGTGCCCGCGCGCGCGCTCAGGGGGCAGGCGCAGGGCGAGCACCAGCTCGAGGGCGGCACAACGTGCGCCGTCGTACGGTTCGCCCCGGCGCCGCGCGTCATGCTGATCGGTGCCGGTCCCGAGGCTCCCGCGCTCATCGACATCGCCAACCGCCTCGGCTGGCGCGTCACCATCTCGGACCATCGCGAGGCGCTGCTCGGCGCGCGCGCCGCGGGTGCCGAGCGCACCATCTGCGCACGGCCGGCGGCGGCACTGGCGGCGGTGGCCGGGCAGCGGCTCGATGCCTGCATCGTGATGACGCACACCGCTGCCAACGATCGCGAGGCACTCGCGGCGCTGGCGCGGCGCACCGATCCTTTCATCGGACTGCTCGGTCCGCCGGCACGGCGCGACGAGCTGCTCGCAGAGCTCGATCCGGCAGCGCGCGCCGCGCTCACGCCGCGTCTGCATGCTCCCGTCGGGCTGAGGCTCGGCGGTTACGGCCCCGAGACGCTCGCGCTGTCGATCTGTGCCGAGCTGCAACGCTTTCTCGCCGCTGAGTCCGAGCTGCGCGGCTAGCCGCTGCGCTCGCCGGGCACCGCGGCCTCGTGCAACAATGCGCAACGATGCCGATCGTCAGAGGATTGATCGACCGGGTGGTTCTGGTGTCCGCGGCCGTCGCCGGAGGACTGATCCCCGGCTTTCTCGCCCAGTATCGGCAGCGTCTTGGCGGCCGCCTCGACCAGGCGAAGCTCGATCTCGAGCCCTGGCAGAAGCTCGCCGATCAGTTCTATCAGGGTGACATCGACAAGCTGATCCAGTATCACCTGGCGAGCACCGACCGGACGTTCCATTCCGAAGGGGCCATCATCCGGTCGCTGGTCGAATCGGTGCATCGGCTGCAGGGTGCCGTGGATGCACTCCATGGCAGCCTCGCGAACCAGGCCGCGTACCTCGCACTGCATGCCGACCCGGGCCTCGCGCGCGCCACGCTCGCCGACTGGGTGCCGACCTTCGCGCTCTCCGGCGAGGGGCTCGTGTTCGCGCTCGTGTTCGCGCTGCTCTTCTGGTTGGTGTTTCTCGTTCTCTGGTGGCTGCTCGGACAGGGCGGCCGCCGTCTCTTCGGCCGCCGCCCCACCCGTACCTGGGAGCGACGAGCCCACGAGCTCGATCCCGGATCAATAGAGCACTGACATCAGCAGAACAACGACGCGACCCCTGCTCGGCAAGTAACGGCCTCAGGTCGCGCGCAGCGCCGTCGTTACCGGCATGCGCGCCGCCCGCTGCGCGGGCAGCAGCCCGCCGATGAAGCCCATCACGAGCGCCCAGGCGATGCCGATCTCGGCGAGCCTCGGGGTGACGTCGAGCCTGAAGCTGAAGCCGAAGGGGCTCACTGCCATGTCATGGAAGAGAAGCCACGCGAGCCCCGCCCCGAGCAGCGCGCCCGGCAGGGCCAGCAGGATCGACTCCGCCAGAGTCGCGGCGACGACGGCCCCGGAGCCGAAGCCGATCGCGCGCAGTGTGGCGAGCTCCCGTCGGCGCGCATCCACGATCGAATAGAGCGAGTTCACCGCGCCGAAGGTCGCGCCGATCGCCATGATCGAGCCGATGAAGTAGCTCACGAAGTTGAGGAGTCCCTTGAACTGCTTCATGTCCGCCTCGACCTGCTCGCGCGCCGGCTTGGCTTCGAGCTTGAGAACCGGGTTGGCCTCGAGGGCGCGGTTGAACGAGGCGAAGTCGGAGGGAGCCTTGAGACGCACGGTGATGCGGTTAAAGCCGTTGCGGTTAAAGAGGCTCATCACCGTCTCGGCGTCGGTGAGGACGACGCACTCCAGGCTCTGCCCCTGGTCGTAGTGCCCTACGACAGTCCAGTCGACTCCGCGCACCTCGCGCCTGGCGCCGAGCCCGAATCCGTCGAACTGCCGCACGCAGGCGTTGGTGGTGATGATCTCGTGCAGCCCCGGCCGGAACAGGCGACCCTCGGTGAGGTGTGCGGGCGGACGCAGCTCGAACTTCACATCGCTGCTACCGATGAGCGGAAAGAAGACACGCCGGCCGGTGCCGCGTCTGTGTCCCTCGAAAGGGACGAACACGATCCCGGCGACGCGCGGCTCGCCGTCCTTGTCCCGGTCGATACCGGGCAGATCGCGCAGCGTGACCATCTGGTCGCGCGAGATATTGCTGTCGAAGCCACCCTGCGCGCCCTGCGCCTGGACCATGACCTCATCGTCGTGCACATCGCCCTCGGCCTGTTGGCGCGCGCCCGTTCCCATGGCGAGCATCGAGACCAGTACCGCGACCGTGCAGGTCACGCCGACGAAGATCGTCAGGACGGAGCCGAGCCGCGCACGCTCGCCTTCCAGGTTGAGGCGCAGCAGAGCCAGGAATTGCCTGAGGAAGTTCATTGCCTCAGCGCTCAGCCAGCGCGGTCACCACGCGCAGCCGCGCGGCACGTACCGCCGGTATCGCGGCGCTCACGGCCGCCAGCGCGACGGCGAGCGCGAGACCTGTCGCCACGGTGACCGGGGGCATCGCGAGCCCGGTTACGATTTTTGCGGCAAACGGGAAGACCAGAGTCGACAGCGCCAAGCCGCAGGCCGCGGCCGCGATGCACACGACGACCGCCTCGACGAGGATGAGGAAGAACACGGCACGATCGGTAAAGCCGATGGTCTTCAGGACCGCGAGCTCCGGCGTTCGCTCCCTCACGGACTGCATCATCATCGTCGCCGTCCCGAACAGCAGCGCCGCGAGCACGGCGCTCACGACCGCGTGGACGAGGAAATCGAGATCGCCGATCTGCTGGACCTGCTGCTGCGCGAGCTCGCGTATCGACTCGGTCTTGGTCTCGTGCGAAGAGTTGGTGGACAGCCGGTCGATCGCATCGGCCACGGCAACCGCCTGGTTGACATCGGTCACCGCCACGTTGAAATGATTCACCGTGCCCGTGTTGGAGACGCGTGCCTGGTCGTAGTAGTCATAGTTGGCCAGGATCTTGTACTGCCCGGGGGTGAAGTCGCTGTCGGTGAAGGTCCCGACGATGTCGAAAGTCCAGGTCATCGACCGGTCCTTGTTAGCCACCTGGCTCACGAGCGGGATGTGGTCGCCGATCTTCCAGCCGTACTTCTTAGCGGCAAATTCGGTGACCAGCGCGGCCGTGCGGCTCCGGGAGAAGGCCGCTAGCTGGTCCGGCGCAACGTTAAAGGTGAAGGCGTCCGTCCAATCCCTGTCCGGTCTCACGGCAACGATCAGCATGCCGTTCTCGGGTTTCTGGTAGTAGCTTCCGAATAGCTCCACCGGGGCTACCAGCTTTATTCCCGGCACCGACCGGATCTGCTCGAGCAGGCCGAGCGGCAGCCCCGAGAAGATGAAGTCCTGGCGGCCGTGGACGATCAGCAGGTCCGCGCGTGCCGCGTCCACCGCATGCTGGATTCCGGTCTTCAGCCCCTGCAGGACGCCGAACAGCACGAAGGCGACGGCCACCTGGAGAAATATGAGGATGGTGCGGCCCGGCTTGCGCCAGATGCCGGACCAGATCAACGGCAGATACTTCATGCGCGGTCCCTGAGCCCCGCCGCTATCTTGGACGCAAGGCGCGCCGGCGGCTAGCTCGGTTACATTTCCCTACACCTGACAGATCCGGCAAGCCTCGGCCAGAGCGGCGTATGGCTCGCCCCTGGACTTGAACTCGTGGGCCAGGTAACCGGTGAAGCCGGCGGCGGCGATCGCCTCCGCTACGGCGTGATAGTTGAGCTCCTGCGTGCCATCGATGTCGTGGCGTCCCGGCACGCCGCCCGTGTGGAAGTGCCCGATCCATTGCCGGTGGGCGCCGATCGTCCGGATGACGTCCCCTTCCATGATCTGCATGTGATAGATGTCGTAGAGCAGCTTCACCCGCGCCGATCCGACCTGCTCCATCACCGCGACGCCGAAGGCGCTGTGATCGCCCTGGTAATCGGGATGATCCACCTTGCTGTTGAGGAGCTCGACGCACACCGTGACGCCGTGCTTCTCGGCGAGCGGCGCCACCTGCTTGAGTCCCGCCGCGCAGTTGGCGATCCCCTCGGCATCGCCGCGCCCGCGGCGGTTGCCGAACATCGCGATGACGTTCGGCACGCCCGCCTGCGCGGCGAGCGGAATCGCTGCGCTCAGCTCCCCGACCAGCAGTGCATGGTTCGCGGGGTCGTTGAAGCCGTTCTCGATGAAGTGATCGCGACGGCTCGCGTACCCCATCGAGCAGGTGAGGCCCGCTGCACGCGCCGCCGGCCATTCGTCGGCATGGAGAAGATCGATCGCCCGCAGCCCGAGCGCGTGGACGCGCTCGCAGACCTCGGGCAGCGTCCCCGGCAGCGTCCAGCGGCACACCGACTGCTTGAGCCGTCCTGCGGCCGGTCCGGCGGGCGCATCCGCCGCAGGAGTTTCGGCAAAGGCGGCCACGGCCGGGCTGAGCGATGCCAGCGAGCTCGCCGCGGCCGACAGAAATCGCCGCCGGGAGAGCGGCCGGGGTATCACAGCTCGCCGAGCTTGAGCTGCTCCACCGCGTGGCGGCAGGCCCGCGCGGTGAGCGCCATGTACGTCATCGACGGGTTCTGGTTCGCCGACGAGGTCATGCAGGCGCCATCCGTCACGAACACATTCGGTACGTCGTGCGCCTGGTTCCAGCGGTTGAGCACCGAGGTCCGGGGATCGGAGCCCATCCGCGCCGTGCCCATCTCGTGAATGCAGAGCCCGGGCGCCAGCTCCTCGTTGAAGGTCCGGATGTCGCGCGCGCCCGCACCCTCGAGGATCTCCGCCGCCGTCGACTGCATGTCCTCGAGCAGGGCGCGCTCGTTCGGCCCCCAGGTGCACTCGATGTGCAGCGCCGGTACGCCCCACCTGTCCTTGAGCGTCGGGTGTAGCGTCACGCGGTTCTCGGGCCGCGGCAGGCACTCGGCCCAGCCGCCGAGCCAGACGCGCCACGGTCCGGGATCCTTGAGCAGCGCGCGCTTGAAGTCGGCGCCGAAGCCCTGCGAGTACGCGCCGCGCTCCCAGCCCGCGCGGTCGCCGCCTCCCTGGAAACCGTAGCCGCGCACGAACCGCGGATGCTTGCTCGTGACATTGCGGAAGCGCGGGATGTAGATGCCGTTCGGGCGGTTGCCGAAGGTCTTGTGGTCGTCGATCCCGGGCAGGTGCGCCTCGGCGCCGGCGCCGAAGGGATGGTCCATGACATTGCGGCCGAGCTGGTCGCTCGAGTTGCCGAGCCCGGTGGGAAAGCGCGCGCTCTTCGAGTTGAGCAGGATGCGCGCGCTCTCGAGCGCCGAGGCGCAGAGAAAGATCACGCGCGCGTGGAACTCGAACGTCTTGCCGCTCTCGGCGTCCACCGCGGCCACGCCCGCGGCGCGGCCGCGGCGCTGATCGTAGAGCACCTCCGCCACTACGCTGTTCGGCCGCAGCGTCAGGCGCCCGGTGGCCGCCGCCGCCGGCAGTGTCACGCCATTGCTCGAGAAGTAGGAGCTCGTGATGCAGCCGCGCCAGCACGGCCCGCAATAGTGGCAGGCGGCGCGCCCGAGATGCGGGCGGGTGAGGATCGCCGCGCGGCCGATGGTCAGTACGCGCTCGCGGCCCCAGCGCTGCGCCATCGAGTCGCGCACCTTGAGCTCGGCGCAGTTGAGCTCCATCGGCGGCAGGAACTCCCCGTCGGGGAGCTGTGCGAGACCTTCGGCCTGGCCGCTGACGCCGATGAACTTCTCGACGTGGCTGTACCAGGGCGCGAGGTCGGCGTAGCGGATCGGCCAGTCGACGCCGATCCCCTCCTTCGCATTGGCTTCGAAGTCGAGATCGCTCCAGCGGTAGACCTGGCGGCCCCACATGATCGAGCGCCCGCCGACGTGGCGGCCACGAATCCAGAGGAACGGCTTGTCGGGATCGTTGTCGTAGGGGTTGTCGCGGTCGTCGACGAAGAACTTCGAAACCCACTCGTCGCATGCCCCGGTCTGCGACTGGATCGGCTGACGCTCGTGCAGCTGCCGCTGGTTGCCGTAGCCGCGGTAGGCGAGCGAGTACGCCTGTACGTGCTCGACATAGTCGCGCGCGGGCACGATCGGTGGACCCGCCTCGAGCAGCAGGGTCTTGAGGCCGCCCTCGGTGAGCTCCTTGGCGGCCCAGCCGCCGGAAATGCCCGAGCCGACGACGATCGCGTCGTAGCGGCCGGACTGCGACTCAGGTGCTGACACAGCCGTCGTACCTGCCGGGAATGATCGGCGCGTTGATGAGCTCGCGCGCCACCGGCTCGGAGGTGAAGTAAGCCAGCAGCACCAGCTGCTTGGCGAGGGCGTAGCCGTGCGCGGCGCTCACCGGCTTGCCGGCCAGCGCCGCGGTCTCGGCGCGCGTCGGCGGCCGTCCCGTCAGGTGGGCATCCAGGCCGCGGACCACCGTCTCCTGCTGCGCGCGGGTTGCGGCGCCGAAAGGCGCGCCGTGGCTTGCCTGGCAGTCCGCGTCGATCGCCCTGAGCCCCTCGATGAAGCGGTCCCGATCCAACTCCAGCATCGCTTCAGTGAGCAGCAGGTCGATGAAGCGGTTCACCCCGACCGCGCTCGCGCCGACCGTGTCGGTTTGCGGCAGGAGGATGTCCGCGACACCGCTCAGGGTGGCGTCGAGCTCCGCAGTGAGCGTGCGCAGCCCCGGCGCCGCCTGGGCGCGCGCGTGCAGCTCGGCGGCGAACGCCGCGTCCCGCAAGGGCAGCAGCGTCAGCCCCGGCAGCAGGGCGGACAGCCCCGCTAAAGACTCGAGGAACTCGCGCCGATCCACGCCGTGGTGCTCCCGCGCTCGCCAGCCCCGCGCGCGACGCTACCACACATGGCAACCGCAATGTTAGGGCCCGCGCGCGGCGGCGGCATTAGAATGAGCCCGCTCCGCTCTGCTAAGCCTCAAAGGAAATGAGCATGAAGCGCACTTCCCTGGCGTTGCTCGTTGCCGCTCTCGCGGCGCTGTCCCCGGCCGCCCCTGCAGTCACGGTCGGCGTCTCGATGGCACTGTTCGACGACAACTTCCTGACCGCAGTGCGCGCCAGCATGAAGGAGCGCGCCCAGCAGCTGAATGTGCCGCTGCAGTTCGAGGACGCCGAGAACGACATCGGCCGTCAGCTCAATCAGATCCAGAACTTCATCGCGCTGCACGTTGACGCCATCATCGTGAACCCGGTCGACACCGATGCGACGCCGCGCATGACGCGCCTGGTGACCGCCGCCGGCATCCCGCTCGTCTATGTCAACCGCATGCCGGCCGACAAGCAGCTGCCGCCGCGCGTGTCCTTCGTCGGCTCGGACGAGACTCAGTCGGGGACCCTCGAGATGACCGAAGTCTGCCGGCTGCTCGGCGGCCGGGGCGACATCGTCGTGCTGATGGGCGAGCTCACCAACCAGTCGGCGCGCCAGCGCACCGACGACATCCAGCAGGTGCTGGCGCGGCCCGCGTGCCGCGGCATTCGCGTCCTCGACAAGCAGACCGCCAACTGGAAGCGCACCGAGGCCGCCGACCTCGTCACCAACTGGCTGAGCGCCGGGCTGCGCCCGGCCGCCGTCGTGGCCAACGACGACGAGATGGCGATCGGCGCGATCCAGGCGCTCAAACAGGCGCACGCCCTCGCCTCGACCATCGTGGCCGGAATCGACGCGACGCCCGATGCGCTCGCGGAGATGAAGGCCGGGGAGCTGCGCGTGACCGTCTTTCAGAACGCGCCCGCCCAGGGCAAGGGCGCGGTCGACACGGCGCTGCAGCTCATGCGCCACGAGCAGGTGCCCGCCTTCGTCTGGGTGCCCTTCGAGCTGGTGACGCGCGACAACCTCGCGAGCTACCTCGGCAGGCACTGATGAGCGCCGCCATCGCCGCCGCGGCGCCCGACGACCTCCTCGAAGTGCACCGGGTCTCCAAGGCCTTTCCGGGAGTCGTGGCGCTCGACGACGTGACCCTGCATCTCGGGCGCGGCAGCGTGCACGGCCTGATCGGCGAGAACGGCGCCGGCAAGTCGACGCTCATGAAGATCGTGGCCGGTGTCTGCGCGCCCGATAGCGGCGAGCTGCGCCTCGAGGGCCGCGCGTTGCGTCTCGGCTCGCCCCGCCAGGCGCTCGAATGCGGCATCGCCATGATCCATCAGGAGCTCAACCTCATGCCCTCGATGAGCGTGGCCGAGAACATCTGGATCCGGCGCGAGCCCGTCAACGCGCTCGGCATCATTCGCCACCGCGAGCTGCACCGCATGACGCGCGTCCTGCTCGAGCGGCTGGCGGTCGACATCGATCCCGAGGCCGAGCTCGGCACGCTGCCGATCGCCGCGCGGCAGATGGTCGAGATCGCGCGCGCCCTCTCGTACGGCTCGCGCCTCATCATCATGGACGAGCCGACCTCGGCGCTCACCGAGCACGACGCCGAGCGGCTGTTCGCGCTGATTCACGAGCTCAAGGCGCAGGGCACGGGCGTGTTCTACGTCACCCACCGGATCGAGGAGCTGTTCGCGCTCGCCGACGAGATCTCGGTGCTGCGCGATGGCCGGCACGTCGGCACTGCGAGCCCGGCCGACCTCACCCGCGGCGACATCATCCGCATGATGGTGGGCCGTGAGCTCGCCGTGGCGCCGCCCTGCGAGCCCGGTGAGCCCGGCGCGGTGGTGCTGTCGGCCCGCGGCCTGTGCGGGACCAGCGGCTTTCACGACGTCAGCTTCGAGCTGCACGCCGGCGAGATCCTCGGGGTGGCCGGTCTGGTCGGCTCGGGCCGGAGCGAGCTCGCCGCGGCGCTCTTCGGCCTGCACCCCGCCACCGCGGGCGAGATCCGTCTCGGTGGCGAGACTCTGCGCATCGATTCACCCTGGGCGGCCATCGGGCACGGCATCGGCCTCGTCACCGAGGACCGCAAGGAGAGCGGCTGCCTCTCCGGGCTCAGCGTGCTCGAGAATCTCGAGATCGCGGTGCTCGGCCGCGACTTCGTGCGCTACGGCTTCGTGCGCGGACGGGCCGCGCGGCGCGCCTGTGCCGGCATGGCGAGCGCGCTGCGCGTCAAGACGCCGGATCTCGGCGAGCGCATCGACAACCTCTCCGGAGGCAATCAGCAGAAGGTGCTGCTCGGCCGCTGGCTGCTGACGCACCCGAAGATCCTGATCCTCGATGAGCCGACGCGCGGCGTCGACGTCGCCGCCAAGGCTGAGATCCATCAGCTCATCACCAGCCTCACCGCCCAGGGTACCGCGGTGCTCATGATCTCCTCCGAGATGCCCGAGATCCTCGCGCTCAGCCACCGCATCCTGGTGATGCGCGAGGGGCGTTGCGCTGGCATCCTCGAGCGCGCCGCGGCCGACCAGGTGAGGATCATGGACCTGGCCGCGCGCTAGTCCCGGGAAAGAGCAGCATGCAGCAGGCCCTCGCCGACCAACCCGCCCCCGCCGCCCGCGCGGCGCCGCGCCGCTGGCCGCCCGAGGCCGGGATCGTGCTGGTGCTCGTCGCGATCGCGCTGGTCTTCGAGCTCTGCGGCTGGATCTTCGTCGGCCAGAGCTTCCTCGCCAACCCGCAGCGCCTGGTGGTGATGATCCTGCAGGTCTCAGTGATCGGCATCATCGCGGTCGGTGTCACACAGGTCATCATCACCGGCGGCATCGACCTCTCCTCGGGCTCGGTGGTAGCGCTGACCGCCATGGTCGCGGCGAGCCTGGCGCAGTCCTCGGAAGCGATGCGCGCGGTCTACCCCTCGCTCACCGACTTGCCGGTCATCGTACCGATCGCCGCCGGGCTCGCGGTGGGCGCGGCCGCGGGCCTGGTCAACGGCTCCCTCATCGCCAGTACAGGCATTCCGCCCTTCATCGCGACCCTCGGGGTGATGGTCACGGCACGCGGCCTCGCCAAGTGGTACACGCGCGGCCAGCCGGTGAGCATGCTCACCGATCCCTTCGCCGCACTCGGCAGCGGCGCCGTTCCGGTCGTGATCTTCCTCGCCGCGGCGCTCATCTTCCACGTCGCGCTGCGCTACACACGCTACGGCAAGTTCACCTATGCGATCGGCGCCAACCGCGAGGCGGCGCGCGTCTCGGGAATCCGGGTCGGCCGCCACCTGGTCATCGTCTACACGGTCGCCGGCGTCCTGTCCGGGCTGGCCGGAATCCTCACCGCGGCACGCGCGTGGTCGGGCCAGGCGGGTATGGGGCTCATGTACGAGCTCGATGCGATCGCCGCCGCGGTAATCGGCGGCGCCTCGCTCTCGGGCGGCGTCGGGCGCATCGCCGGCACGGTGATCGGCACCCTGATCCTCGGCGTCGTCACCTCGGGCTTCACTTTCCTGAGGATCGACGCCTACTACCAGGAGATCGTCAA
>DATMRG010000055.1:0-13195 GCA_035566495.1 Steroidobacteraceae bacterium
CGCGACCGTCAGAGCGGCACGGGCACCGCGCGCACGATCTCGGCGGCTATAACATCGCCGTCGGCGCTGCCGCCGGGCTCGCGTCGCTCGAGGCGGTGCGCCACCACCGCGGGCAGCACCGCCTGCAGGTCCTCGGGCAAGGCCGCGGCGCGTCCCTCGAGGTAGGCCCACGACTGCGCCGCGCGCAGCAGGCCCTGGCCGGCGCGCGGTGAGAGGCCGAGCTTGAGATCACTGCGCTCGCGCGTGCAGGCGATGAGCGCCTGGCTGTAGTCGAGCAGTGCGTCCGCGACGTGCACGGCGCGTACCTCGCGCTGCACGCGCAGCACCTCCGCGGAATTGAGTGCCGGCGGGATCTGCGGCAGCAGGTCGCGCCGCTCGCCTCCGCGCAGCAGCTCGCGCTCGTGCGCCGCGTCCGGATAGCCGAGCGTCACACGCATGAGGAAGCGGTCGAGCTGCGACTCGGGCAGGGCGAAAGTGCCCAGCTGCTCGTGCGGGTTCTGGGTCGCGACCACGAAGAATACGTCCGGCAGGCGGTAGGTGGTGCCGTCGGCACTCACCTGGCGCTCCTCCATGGCCTCGAGCAGCGCGCTCTGGGTGCGGGGGCTCGCGCGGTTGACCTCATCCGCGAGCAGGAGCTGCGTGAAGATCGGGCCGCGGCGGAAGTCGAAGCGCTGCTGGCCGCGATCGAAGATCGACACGCCGATGATGTCCGCGGGCAAGAGGTCGCTGGTGAACTGTACGCGCTGCCAGGCGAGACCGAGCACGTGGGCGAGCGCGTGGGCGAGCGTGGTCTTGCCGACGCCCGGCACGTCCTCGATCAGGAGATGCCCGCGCGCCAGGAGGCACGCGAGGCACAGGCGGATCTGCCGCGGCTTGCCGAGGATGATGGTCTCGAGCGTGGCGAGTGCCGCGCGCAGGGCGGCCGAGTCCGGCAGCGGGGCGCTGACCGTGCTCACGGCGCGTCGAGTCCGCGCACGCGCTCGAGCTGCGCGCGCAGGCCCGCGAGGGTGCCCTCGAGCTCGGTGCTGCGCGTGCGCTCACCGGCCACCACCGCCGCGGGGGCGTTGCTGACGAAGCTCTCGTTCGCGAGCCGCGCGCGCACCGCCGCGAGCTCCTTCTCCGCCTTGCCGATCAGCTTGCCGAGGCGCTCGATCTCCGCGGGCGCGTCGATGAGGCCCGCCATCGGCACGAGCAGCGCCAGCGTGCCGACGAGCGCGATGGCCGACTGCGGCGCGGCGTCGCCGGCCTCGAGCACCGTGACCGTCTCGAGCCCCGCCAGGCGTTCGAGGTAGGGGCGGTGCCGGGCCGCCCACTCGCGGTCCTGGGCGCTCGCATCGCGCAGCAGCAGCGGAATGCGCCTGGCGGGATTGATGTTCATCTCGCCGCGGATCTGGCGCACGCCGAGCACCACCGCCTGGATCCACGCGGTCTCGCGCTCCGCCGCCTCATCGGGCGGATACTCGGCGGCGGCCGGGTAGGGCTGCAGCATGACGGTCTCGCCCTGGCAGCCGGCGAGCGCTGCGGCGCGCTGCCAGATCTCCTCGGTGATGAAGGGCATCAGCGGATGGAGTGCCCGCTGCAATGCCTCGAGCACGCCCGCCAGAGTCTGGCGCGTGCCCTCGCGGGCCGCGGCGGTCGACTCACTCGATTGCAGCACCGTCTTGGTGAGCTCGAGGTACCAGTCGCAGAAGTCGTACCAGGTGAACTCATAGAGCGCCGTGGCGGCGAAGTCGAAGCGGTAGTCGCGCAGCGCCTGCTCGACCGTGGCGAGCATCCGGCCGAAGCGCGCGCGGATCCAGCGGTCGGCGACCGACAACTCCCCCGCGGCCCGCGCCCGTGCGGGCGGCTGCTCGCCGATCGCCAGCATCACGAAGCGCGCCGCGTTCCACAGCTTGTTGCAGAAATTGCGGTAGCCGCCGACGCGGCCGAGATCGAAGCGCAGATCGCGGCTCGGCGAGGCGAGCGCGGCGAAGGTGAAGCGCAGCGCGTCGGTGCCGTGCGGAGCGATGCCGTCGGGGTATTGGCGGCGCGTCGCCCTCTCGATCGCGCCGGCGAGCTTGGGCTGCATCAGGCCGCTGGTGCGCTTGGCGATCAGCGCCTCGAGCGCTATCCCGTCGACGATGTCGAGCGGGTCGATGACGTTACCCTTGGATTTCGACATTTTGTCGCCGTGCTCGTCGCGGATCAGGCCGGTGATGTAGACGTCGCGGAACGGCACCCCGCCCATGAACTTGAGCCCCATCATCATCATGCGGGCGACCCAGAAGAAGATGATGTCGAAGCCGGTTACCAGCACGTTGCCCGGATAGAAGTGCGCCAGCGCCTCGGTCTTTTCCGGCCAGCCGAGCGTCGAGAACGGCCACAGCGCCGAGGAGAACCAGGTGTCGAGCACGTCCTCGTCCTGGCGTAGCGGCAGCTTGCCGTCCAGGCCGTGGCGGCCGCGCACCTCCGCCTCGTTGCGGCCGACGTAGACGTTGCCGGCGTCGTCGTACCACGCCGGGATACGGTGGCCCCACCACAGCTGGCGGCTCACGCACCAGTCCTTGATGTTGCGCATCCATTCGAAGTAGGTGCGCGCCCAGCTCTCGGGCACGAAGCGGGTGCGGCCGTCCTCGACCGCGGCGACCGCCGGGGCGGCGAGCGGCGCGATCTTCACGTACCACTGATCGGTCAGCCAGGGCTCGAGCACCGCACCGCTCCGGTCGCCGCGCGGGACACTCAAGCGGTGCTTCTCGACGCGCTTGACGAGGCCGGCGTCCTCGAGCTCCCTGACGATGCGGGTGCGCGCCTCGAAGCGGTCGAGCCCACGGAAGCGTTCCGGCACCGCATCGTTGAGCGCGGCACGCTCGGTGAAGATGTTGATGAGCGGCAGGCCGTGCCGCTGTCCGATCTCGTAGTCGTTGAAGTCGTGCGCCGGCGTGATCTTGACGCAGCCTGAGCCGAAGTTCGGATCGACGTAGAAGTCGGCGATCAGCGGAATGGCGCGCCCGGCGAGCGGCAGCAGCACCTTGCGCCCGACCAGATGGCGGTAGCGCTCGTCGTCAGGGTGCACCGCCACCGCAGCGTCACCGAGCATGGTCTCGGGGCGCGTGGTCGCGACCACCACGTGGCCGCTGCCGTCCTCGAGCGGATAGCGCAGGTGCCAGAGCTGGCCTTCCTCCTCCTCCGACTGCACCTCGAGGTCCGAAAGCGCGGTCAGCAGCACCGGGTCCCAGTTCACCAGGCGCTTGCCGCGGTAAATGAGGCCCTCGTCGTGCAGCCGCACGAACACCTCGGTGACCGCGCGCGACAGGTCCGGGTCCATGGTGAAGCGGTCGCGCGACCAGTCGACCGAGTCGCCGAGGCGCCGCATCTGCTCGGCGATCGTGCCGCCGGACTGCGCGCGCCACTGCCACACCCGCTCGATGAACGCCTCGCGCCCAAGGTCGGTGCGCCGCTGTCCGGCGGCATTCAGCTGCCGCTCGACCACCATCTGCGTGGCGATGCCCGCGTGGTCGGTGCCCGGCTGCCACAACGTGTCCTCGCCGCGCATGCGGTGATAGCGCGTCAGCGCGTCCATGAGCGTGTGCTGGAAGGCGTGCCCCATGTGCAGGGTGCCGGTCACGTTGGGCGGCGGGATCATGATGCAGTAGGGCGCGCCGCGCCCGCGCGGCGCGAACCAGCCGTGCGACTCCCACCGCTCGTAGATGCGCCGCTCGATGTCCTGCGGCGCGTACACCTTGTCCATGGAATGCAACGGCAACCGAGAGAAAAGTCCGGCGATTATAGCTGTAGCGGCCGCGCGGTCTGCGCCGTGCGGCGGACGCCGCCGGGTTCGCTCGAGGCGCTCCGGCGCTTGGCGCGGTCAGCGCTCGGCGCGCCGGATGAGGAAGTCGGCGAGCAGCGGCGTCGGCCGCCCGGTGCTGCCCTTCTGCGCGCCGCCCTGGTAGGCGGTGCCGGCGACGTCCAGGTGCGCCCAGGAGAGACCGGCGGTGAACTTGCCGAGGAACGCGGCGGCGGTGATCGCGCCGCCATCGCGTCCGCCGATGTTGGCGAAGTCGGCGAAGTTGCTCTTGAGCTGCTCGGCGTAGTCCTCGGTGAGCGGCAGCTGCCAGCAACGGTCCTCGGCGCGCGTCCCGGCCTCGAGCAGCTGCTTGATGAGCGCCTCGTCGTTCCCGAGGAGGCCCGAGAAATGATGGCCGAGCGCGACCACGCAGGCGCCGGTGAGGGTGGCGATGTCGACCACCGCCGCCGGACGGAAGCGCCGCGCGTAGTGCAGCGCGTCGCACAGGATCAGGCGCCCCTCGGCGTCGGTATTGAGGATCTCGACCGTCTGGCCCGAGGAGCTGGTGGCGATGTCGCCGGGCTTCACGGCCTTGCCGTCCGGCATGTTCTCGACCGCGGCGATCAGGCCGACGACGTGCAACGGCAGGCGCAGCTCGGCCGCCAGCGTCAGGCAGGCTATGACCGCCGCCGCGCCGCTCATGTCGAACTTCATCTCGTCCATGCCGGGCGGATCCTTGAGCGATATGCCGCCGGTGTCGAAGGTCACGCCCTTGCCGATGAGCACCACGGGCGGCGGTGCCGACTTGCCGCCGCGGTACTCGAGTACGATGAAGCGCGGCGGTTGCCGGCTGCCCTGCGAGACCGCGAGCAGGCATCCCATCTTTTCGCGGCGGATCGCCGCTTCGTCCAGCACCTTGGCGGTGAGCGACTTCTGCCGCTTGGCGAGGGCGCGCGCCTCCTCGGCGAGAAAGGTGGGCGTGCAGATGTTCGCCGGCAGGTTGGCGAGGTCGCGCTGCACGGCGGCGGCAGCGGCGATCGCGGCGCCGTGCTTGAATCCGCGGGCGGCGGCGTCCGCCTTGCGCACCGGCCCGGCCAACACTTTCTTCAGCGCCGCCGCGGGCGGTTTCTTGCCGGTCTTCAGATCGTTGATGCGGTAGAGGGTAGCGCCGGCAACCTCGGCGACCGCGCGCCCGAAGTAGTAGTCGTCGAGCTCGCGCGCCGGCGGGCGGTCGAGCGCGAGCGCGGCGCTACTGATGCGGGTGCGGCCGAGTGCCGCGGCGGCGCTCCCCCAGGCGCGCCGCCAGCTGCGGCGGGAGAGCTGGGCGCGCGCGCCGAGGCCGACCAGCAGGATCCGCCGCGCGGGCAGCTCCGTGACCTCGGTTACGAGCAGCGTGTCGCCCGTGCGCCCGGTGAAGTCGCCGCGCGTCAGAAGGCGCTGCAGCCGTCCGCCGCAGGCCGCATCGACGCCGCGCGCCTCCGCGCCGAGCTCGCTCTCCTCGAACACGCCCACGATCAGGCAGTCGACGGCGAGCGTCGCCAGGCCCTTAGTCCATACCCCGAATTCCATCCACCATCCCCTTGCCGTTGAGGCGTGCGAGCGTCTGATTTACCTTAGTCGTGGCTCTGAGCGCCTCGCTCCGTCGGTTGTTGTTCAGCACGCGCGGTGCTGCGACGGGGGTAAGCGAATGGCAAGTGTAACCCAAGAGCCTGCCGGGTTTCCGGCATCGCCTGAGTGGAGCGGCCTTGGGGACCATTCTCGGACGTTACATTTTGCGGGAAGTGGCGGCGTCATGGCTGGTCGTCACCGCCGTGCTGCTGGTCATACTGCTCGCCAACCAGGTCGTCGGGGTGCTCGAGCGCGCCGCGGCCAACCAGTACCCGCAGAGTGTGGTGCTCGAGCTGATTGGACTTGGGGCGCTGCAGTACCTGTGGGTCCTGCTGCCGGTGGGCCTGCTGCTCGGGGTGGTGCTGGCGTTCGGCCGGCTGTATCACGACAGCGAGATGGCGGCGGCGTTCGCCTGCGGCGCCGGGCCCGGCAACGTCTATCTGCCGGTGGCATTCCTCGCGGCACTCCTGACCGCGGCCCTTGCCTGGCTCACGCTGGTACTGGCGCCGGCGGCCACGGTGCGCGCGCTCAGCCTGCGCAACGAGGCAGTGCGCGCCGGGCAATTCGCGCCGATCGCCGCCGGCAAGTTCCGCACCTTCGGCGGCGGCGACGCCGTCGTGTACGCCCGAGAGGTCAACGCCGACGGTACGCTCAGCCACGTATTCGTCGAACGCAACCGGGGACCCGTGGTCGAGGTGGCGCTGGCGCAGCGCGCGCGCCGCGAGGTCACGCCCGACGGACTGACGCACATCCTCACGCTCTATGACGGCGAGCGCTTCGAGGGTGTGCCGGGCAGCGCCCAGTTCCGCATGCTGCGTTTCGCCGAGCACGTCGTGCCGGTGCGCGTGCCGCAGTCGAACGACGTCGTCACGGCGCTCGAGGCGCGCCCGACCGCGGCGCTCATCGGCTCGCAGTCGCTCCCCGAGCAGGCGGAGCTCGACTGGCGCATCGCCATGCCGCTCACCTGCATGGTGTTGGCACTGCTCGCGGTGCCGCTGTCGCGCCTCAAGCCCCGCCAGGGTCGCTACGCGCGCGTCTGGCTTGCGGTGGTCATCTACTTCGTCTATCTCAACCTGGTGTCGGCCGGTAAGGTGTGGATCGCGCGTGGCACCGTGCCGGTAGCCCTCGGGCTTTGGTGGACGCACGCGGCGGTGGTGCTGCTCGCGCTCGCAGTGATAGTCGGGCCCGGGCTCGTCAACCGCCTGCGCTACCGGGTGCGGCGCCTGTGAGTGTGCTCGACCGCTATGTGGTGCGCACCATCCTGAGCGCGGTGCTGCTGGTGATGGGCGTGTTCCTGATGCTCGGCGGACTCTGGGTGCTCATCGATCAGCAGGACGACATCGGCGTCGGCCGCTACACCGCCTGGAGCGCGCTCTGGTACACGTTGCTCAATCTGCCGCAGCAGGCCTACGAGCTGCTGCCGATCACGGTGCTGATCGGCGCGCTGCTCGGCCTCGGCTCGCTGGCGCGCGGCAGCGAGCTCACCGTGGTGCGCGCCACCGGCGTGTCGGTGGCCCGCCTCGCCGGTACCACCCTGATCGCGGCCGGGTTGCTGGTCGGGGCGGAGCTGGTGCTCGGCGAGTTTCTCGGACCGCCGCTGCAGCAGGTGGCGCGCGAGCAGAAGGCGTTCAGCAAGCTGAGCAACGTCAGCTTCGGTACCGGCAGCGGCGCCTGGGTGCGCGACGGCGATCTGATCCTGAACGTCGCCGGCCAGTCGGGCGAGCGCCAGTTCGGCGGCATGCAGATCTTCGAACTGTCGCCCGAACACCAGCTGCTCGCCGTGGGTCATGCGCGGCGCGCCACCGCCGGCTCGAACCGCAAGTGGCTGCTCACCGACTATGCGGAGTCGCGCTTCACCGGCGACGCGGTCAGCGCCACGCCGCCGGCCGAGCGCATCATCGAATCGAACGTCACCGCGGGCTTCCTCGGCCTCGCCGTGCAGGACCCCGATCAGCTGACGATCGGCGCGCTGTGGCGGCTGATCCGCTACTACCAGAGCAACGCGCTCGACGCGCGCGAGTACGTGTTTGCGTTCTGGTCGCGCATCGCGCGCACCGTCGCCGTCGCCTTCTGCGCACTGCTGGCGATTCCGTTTGCGCTCGGACCACTGCGATCGACCGGTTCCGGTACGCGCATGCTGCTCGGTCTCGTGCTCGGCATCGCCTTTTTCCTGCTGCAGCGGCTGATCGAGAGCAGCACGGTGGTGTTCGCGCTCAATCCGGTACTGCTCGCCTGGCTGCCGACGGCTCTGCTGGCCGCCGTCTCGCTCGGACTGCTGTCGAAAACGCGTTAGGTGCTGCTCGCGCCCGCCTCGTGGCGCGGCAGCGAATCGCCGATCGACGCCCACGGCAGCTGATCCTTCACCCACACGTGCATCAGCGGCGCGATCAGCGTCGGGTCATCGAGCGTGGCGAGGGTGACGTCGATCTCCGCGGCGCGCGCCTCGTGCCGGTAGGTGAGGGAGGTGCCGCAGCGTGCGCAGAAGCCGCGCCACACCTCAGGCGACGAGCGGTATTCGGTCAGGCTCCCGCGCGTCACGCGCAGCGCATCGAGCGCAAAGGTGCCCCAGGGAACCGCGGGTGCGCCGGTGGCACGGCGGCAGCTCGCGCAGTGACAGAAGCACGGGTTAGTGACTGCGCCCCGGATCTCGTAACGCACCGCGCCGCACAGGCAGCCGCCGGCGTAGACGTACGCTGTCATGGCGCCACGTTAGCACCGCGCTGCACAGCCGCAACCTCTCGCCGCGCTGCGGCAGGCCGCTTGCCGACCTCGGCCCTGGACTTTGCTGTTGGTGAGCCGCCACTGCGGGCATAGACTCGGCGCCTCGCGGTGCGTCGCACCGATGCGCCGATCAACTACACGAACCAAGGGGACGCAAGATGAAAATCCCAATAGTGGCACTGCTACTCCTGCCGGCTGCTGCGCTCGCGAGCAGCCCGTTCGATGGAACGTGGAAGGGCCGGGTCGACTCGGTGAAAGTGGCCGGCAAGCCGGACGTTTTTGCGGTGGCGGACGGAATGTACACCTGTGCCACCTGCGACCCGCCGATCAAGATCAAGGCCGATGGATCGGAGCAAAAAGTCACCGGGCACGATTACTACGACACGCTCATCATGAAGGTGGTCGACGCGAAGACGGTCGAGCGCACCGCCAAGCTCGCCGGCAAGGTGACCGGCGTTTACACGGCTTCGGTGTCCGCCGATGGATCGACGCTGAACGGCAAGTACACCGACTACACCGGGGCGAAGCCCGCCACTTTCGCCTTCACGGAAAAGCGCGTAGCGGCAGGGCCCAGCGGCTCGCACACCGTGTCGGGATCGTGGGCGCCGGACAAGACGACCGACGCCAACGACGCCGGGACTATCGTCACGTACAAGATGACCGCTGATTCATTCAGCATGAGCGCCAATGGCCAGAGCTACGACGCGAAGTTCGACGGCAAGGAGTACCCGATCACGGGTGATCCGGGCCATACGACCGTCACGCTGAAGAAACTTTCGGCGAATGCCGTCGAGGAGACCGATCATCGCCAGGGCAAGGTAACCGATGTGATACACCTCGCCACTGCCGCGGACGGCAAGTCGATCAGCTTCACCGACAAAGATCTGATACACAGTCAAACGACGACGATCACACTCGACAAGCAACCGTAGTAGAGCTACCGCTTGCCGGGAGTCTGCCTCAGGGCAGGCTCTCGGCGCGCGGCAGCGGGTGCGCGCGGCGCTTGGTCGCGTGCGGGCTCAGTGCTTGTGCCCCGGGAACAGCCGGCAGTAGATGCAGTCGGCGCCCGTCGGGTTATCCAGCATGAAGTGACGCACCCAGTAGCCCTCGCCGCGCGATGCGGCGTGCTCGAAGGGCTGATTCGCCAGATCGTGTCCGACGACCTCCACCGCTCCCTCGCCCTCGAGGATCTCGGCGGCGCGCTCGGTCTCGATCGCGCCGCGCGGATGCACGGTGATGGTGGCCGCGCCGCCCTCGATCCGCCCGGCGAGTCCCTCGACGAACGGGCGCTCGTCCTCCTGACTCAGCAGAGTGCGGAAGTACTGCACGAACTTCTCGTGGGGCGAGCCTGCGGGCTGCAGCCCCGCGCGTCCCGGCTCGCAGGAGGCGGTGAGCTCGACGCGATCCGTGGGGAAACCGTCGCTCACCAGACGGGTGCGGACGCGGTCCGCCGCCGAGTACTCGTTGAACACGGCGAGGATGACGGCGCTCATGTTCCCTCCTTCGACCGCCGCGCGGCCGGAATGCAGGCCCGCGCAATCATGACGGCGCATAAAAATTCTACGCCCGCCGCAGGAAAGGGACGTAATACAGGCCTGATGCTGCGTCGCACAAGAGCAAGGCCAGCGGTCCGTCCGGCGGCTCGACGGCTCGAGGGCTCGATGCGGCGGTCCCGAAATGCGCGGGAGCCGGGATAGGTAGAAAACCGTCTAATCTGGCCTTGTTGACCCCCTGAATCGGGCCTCCCGGGGCGAAACTAGACGACTTTCTACCAATTGAGCCCGAGTCCCAATCCGCGGGACTGCCACGCGGACCCCAGGGGGAACGGGGGAGGGTAATTCGGCGCCCGAGTCCTTAGGATCCGTGCGCATGGCGAGCACGAGGGGCAGAGGGCGGCCGCGGCACGAGGACGTTCTGACGCCCACCGAATGGCGCGTGGTGCATGCCATCCAGCACGGGATGAGCAACCGCGAGATCGCCGCACGCCGTGGCATCAGCCTCGACGCGGTCAAGTATCACGTGGCCAACGCCGTGGCGAAGCTCGGCGTTGCGAACCGCCAGGCGCTGCGCCGCTGGTTTCGCGAGCCGCGCGGCAGCGCGCTCGCGCGCAAGGAGAAATCCATGACGAGCGTGAGTCTCGGGGCGTTGGCGCAGATCTCGCGCACGGTGCGCGACCTCAAGGAATCCGAGGCCTGGTACGGCAAGACTCTCGGGTTGAAGCACCTGTATAGCTTCGGCTCATACGCCTTCTTCGACTGCGGGGGCACTCGGCTATACCTGAGCGCCACCGACAAGCCGGGACCTGAGTCGATTCTTTATCTGCGGGTCGAGGACATCCGCTCCGCGTACGAAACGCTGCGCGCGCGCGGGGTGGAGTTTGGACAGGCGCCGCACCTGATTCATCGCCACGCCGACGGCACCGAGGAGTGGCTGGCGCACTTCAACGACCCCGAGGGTCGACCGCTCGGGATCCTGGCGCAGATCAAGCCCTGAGGGCGCGCTACTTTCCGGCGGGCTGGGTGCCACCGTCAGTCGGCGCTTTCGCCGCCGGCTTCTGCGGTGCGGGCTTCACCGGCTTCGGCGGCAGGGGCTGCAGCAACTCCTCGAGCGAGCGGAAGATCGCGCCGTATTTGTACTCCGGGATCTCGAACTCCCAGCCGCCGAGGCGCGTGTTGAGTGCGTGCGCCTCGGCCTCGGCGTCCTTGCTGGCCGCGCGTGCCGCGAGCCCGATCAGCGCGCGCGCGCCGTCCTTGTGCCCCGTGACCTCGACCTCGAGGCCGTCGAAGGTGCGGAACACAGCCCGCGCCGCCTTGGCGTCCGCCGCCGCACCGGCCTTCTGTACGTCGTCGAGCGTGAGCGCTGCGAGCGACCCGGCGATCGGGTCGGCGGCGCCGGCGCTGGTCAGTAGCCGGCCCTTGGGGAGGGGCGCGACGGTGAAGTCCGGCTGCTCCTTCTTCTCGCGCGTGGCGCTGAACGCGGGCCCCGCGGCGGGCTTCTCGTCCACCTGGCGGATGCGCGCCGCGGGCAGATCGACGAGGGTGCGCTCGAGCCAGCTCTTGGGATCGGCATCCGGGGTGAGCAGTGGCGCCGCGAGCAGGCTTGGCGCCGTGCCGGCGACGCGCACGTACCCGGACTTGGCGCCCGAGGTCTTGCCCACGATCAGTCCGAAGGTGCGGCCGGGCGTGACGGCGTCGACCTGTGTGCCGGTCGCCTTCGGCGTGCTCACGTCCTCGACGCCGAGCTGCGGATAGTTCGCCGGCAGGCGCGTCTTCTCCTCGACCACGTTCAGCGCGCCGAGATCGAGCAGGAGCTTGCGCACTTTGCCGGGCTCGGCGGCCCAGTCGCGCTCGCCCACCACCCAGCCCGCCGAGGCCTTCTTCAGGCTCGCGTGCGTGCCGTCACCGCGGCGCAGGTCGACCTCGCTGACCGTGTTGACGCTCTGCTCGAGGCCGGGCAGCACCAGGTCACCGGCGAGCGTCGCGTGCTCGAGATGCCGCCGTGACGACAGCCAGATGGCGAACGCGATCAGCGCGAGGCCGCCGATCAAGAGCAGCGCGGCGCGGCGCGGCGTCACGGCCGCGCTTCCGCCGGCCGCCGGGTACGTACCCGGCGCCGCCAGGCCGCGAAGCCGAGCGCCAGCAGCGCGAACGCCGCCGGGATCACGATGATGTCCACGATCTTGATCTCCGTGCCGAGCCGGCGGATGTCCGCATCGAGACCGGCGCGCACCGCGCGCAGCTCCTTGCGGATGCGGATCTTCTCCTGCGCAAAGTGCTCGATCTCCTGCTGCTCCTGCGGCGTGACGATCGCGCCCTGATCGCCGCCGCCCTTGGACTGTAACGCGGTCAGCTTCTGCTCGGTTGACTGCAGCTGCTGCTCGAGCTCGTGCTCCTTGTCGCGGAAGCGATCGTCGGCGGCGCGCCGCAGCTTCTCGACGCGGTCGAAGGGGCGGGTGAAGGTGGCACGGCCGCGCACGCTGATGAGATCGGCGCTGCCGGCGAGATTGTCGAGGGCGTTCAGCACCAGGTCGCCGTTGCTGGCCCAGGCCTGCACCAGGCGCTGACCGAAGAAGTCCTGGGCGTGCACCCAGAGATAGTCGGCCAGCAGGTCGGTGTCGGCAATCACCACGAGGTTGAGCGGATGCACGGAGTCCTTGAGTGGCGCCGCGCCGGCCGGCAGCGTGACCCCGGCTGGGGCGCCGTTGGGGAAGGCCGTGTGCACCTTGCCGCTGACGCGCGCTGCCAGCGTGTAGCGCTCGCCGGTGGGCTTGAAGCCCTCGCGGAGCGAGCCCGGATCGAACAGCATGCGGAAGCGCTCGACCGGCAGCAGCGCTGCGTCCGTGCTCGATTGCAGCAACGGCTCGAACTTGACGGCCGCGCCCTTGATCGGCTCGAGGTGGCCGGCGACCGCGACGTTGACGTTGGAGAGCCCGGCGGTGATCACGTCATCGGCAGAGAAGCTTGCCTTGTCGAGGCCGAGCACGCCGAGGTGCGCGACCGGCGGCTCGCCCTGGTGCATGGACACCGACAGCGCGCGGCCGCGGTCGGCGACCACCTGCGCGGCGTCGAACTTCACGCCCCAGGCGTTCAGCAGCTCGCCGAGGTGCGAGGACTTGTCGACCCCCATCGCCGCCATCGGATTGCGCGGGTCGTTGCCGGAGGAGTCGGCCTCGGACAGCGGGTCGACGAAGGCGAGGATGTGGCCGCCCTGGAGCGCGAACTGGTCGATCGCGAACTGGGTCGCCGGCGAGAGGTTCTTCGGATGCACCAGCACCAGCACGTTCACGTCCGGATCGATCCTGGTCGCGGTCGGCTCGAGCGGCCGCACCTCGAACAGCTGCTCCGCCTGCCCGTAGATCACCCACGGCTCGCGCATCTGGCCGCTCTGCGGGTCGAAGCCCGGGCCCATCGGCAGGGTCGACAGCCAGGCGAGCACGGGCTTCTTCGGATTGGCGAGCTGATACACGAGGCGCACCACGTCGTACTCGAGGAACTGCTCCTTGTTGGGATCGAAGAACTCGATGGCCGCGTGGCCGTCGGTGGAGTTGGTTCCGGCCAGCCCGAGGTACAGCTGCGCGCCCGTGGCGCCCACCGGAACGCCGCG
>DATMRG010000056.1:0-7214 GCA_035566495.1 Steroidobacteraceae bacterium
TGGCGGCGCTCACCCCGAGGGCGGAGATCGAGGGCGAGATGGGCGAGATGCAGGTCGGGCTGCACGCGCGCCTCATGTCGCAGGCGCTGCGCAAGCTCACCGGCAACATCAGCCGCTCAAATACCATGGTGGTGTTCATCAACCAGATCCGCATGAAGATCGGCGTGATGTTCGGTAACCCCGAAACCACCACGGGCGGCAACGCCCTCAAGTTCTACGCTTCGGTGCGATTGGATATCCGCCGCATCGGCGCCATCAAGAACGGCGAGGAAGTCACCGGCAACATGACGCGCGTCAAGGTGGTGAAGAACAAGGTGGCGCCGCCCTTCCGCGAGGCTGAGTTCGAGATCATGTACGGCCAGGGCATCTCACGCGAGGGCGAGATCATCGAGCTCGGCAGCTCGCTCGGCATCATCGAGAAGTCCGGCGCCTGGTACGCCTACAAGGGCAACCGCATCGGCCAGGGCAAGGACAACGCGCGCACCTACCTGCAATCGAATCGGGAAGTGGCGCGGGAGATCGAGGATCAGATCCGCGCGCGGCTCCTGCCACCGCGACAGCAGCGTAACAGCGAGCAGGCCGCCGCCAATACGGCCTGAAGAAGCCGTCCGCTCGAGCGGGCGCGCGTCAGCGACCCGAAGGAGGGGCAGTATTCTGCTGTACGTGCTCGACCGCCTGGCGAGACTGCGCCTCGAGGCTCTCGAGCTCCTGCGCCGTCGCGCAGACATATCCCCCGCCGAGCCGCGAGCCGAGGACATCCTCGCGGCGACAGAACATCTTCACGCCATGGCGCATTGCAGGCTTGTACCCTTCCGCGAGGAAGTGCTTCTCGACCGGGTCGATCTCCGGCGCCGCTGGCTTGCTCGCCGCAGGTGAAGTGGCGGGCGCTGCGGCCTGGGCAGCGGCCGGCGGCGGCGTGCTCGGCGCCGCGGTCGCCGCGGGTTGGGTTTCGGCGGTCGGGTCCGCGAGGACGGAAGTCAGGGCCCCTGCGCCCAGGCAGGCCAGCAGTACAACAGCGATGCGCATGATGCCCCCAGTGTCCTTATGTGATGTCGCGGATCCGTAGGCGGCCGCAGGCCGCGCAATATACTTCAATCGATGGCCTTCCGCCGAGCACCCAGGTCGAAGCGCCGCGGCGCCGAGCCTGCGGAGCGCGCGGACGAGCCCACGGCGGCTCGGGCGACGGCGGTCGCGCTGCTTGCGCGGCGCGACCTGCCGAGCGGCGAGCTGCGCGACCGGCTGGCAGCGCGGGGATTCGGGCCGGAGGCGACGGCGGCGGCGCTTGACGCACTCGCGGCCGAGGGCGCGCTCGACGACGAGCGCTACGCGCACAACTATGTCGACTACCACGCCGGCCGGGGCCGGGGCCCGGTCCGCATAGGCGCGGACCTGCGCGCTTGCGGGCTGTCGGCTGAGGTCATCGACGCCGCGTTGGCCGAGGGCCCCGACTGGCAGGCGGCGGCCGCGGCGGCCCGCGTCCGCCGCTTCGGCAAGGCCGCACCCGCCGACTGGCGCGAGAAGGCGCGGCAAGCGCGCTTTTTGCAGTATCGAGGCTTTTCAGCAGATCATATCCGCGCGGCGACCGGAGCCGATCCCGACACGGGCTGAGGACCTTGGGCAAACCGACTTACATGAGTGCGGCGGATGTGCGCGCTGCGTTCCTCGAGTTTTTTCGCGGGCACGCACACGCGATCGTGCCTTCGAGCTCGCTCGTGCCTGCGAACGACCCGACCCTGCTCTTCACCAACGCCGGAATGGTGCAGTTCAAGGATGTGTTCCTCGGGCGCGAGACGCGCGACTATCTGCGCGCGGCGACCAGCCAGCGCTGCGTGCGCGCCGGGGGCAAGCACAATGATCTCGAGAACGTGGGCTACACGGCGCGCCACCATACGTTCTTCGAGATGCTCGGCAACTTCTCGTTCGGCGACTACTTCAAGCGCCAGGCGATCCGCTTCGCCTGGGACTTCCTCATATTCAACCTTGGGCTGGATCCGGCGCGTCTCTGGTGCACCGTCTACAAAGACGATGACGAAGCCGCGGACATCTGGCTGAAGGAAGTCGGCGTGAGCCCACGGCGCTTTGCGCGCCTCGGGGAAGCCTCCAACTTCTGGGCGATGGGCGACACCGGTCCCTGCGGACCGTGCAGCGAGATCTTCTACGACCACGGCCCTGAGGTGGCCGGCGGCCCGCCCGGCTCGCCGGACGAGGAGGGCGACCGCTACGTCGAGATCTGGAACCTGGTGTTCATGCAGTACAACCGCGGCGCCGACGGTACGCTCACGCCGCTGCCAAAGCCTTCGGTCGACACCGGCATGGGTCTCGAGCGCATCTCGGCCGTGATGCAGGGCGTACATTCCAACTACGACATCGACCTCTTCAAGAACCTGATACGCGCCGCCGGCAAGCTGGCCGGTACATCGGTACTTACTTCGAGCTCGCTGCGCGTGATCGCCGACCACATCCGCGCCAGCGTCTTCCTGGTCGTCGACGGCGTTCTCCCTTCGAACGAGGGGCGCGGCTATGTGCTGCGCCGAATCATCCGGCGCGCGATCCGCCACGGCTACAAGCTCGGCATCCACGATCCGTTCTTTTTCAAGCTGGTTCCGGTGCTGGCGCAGGAGATGGGCGGCGCCTACCCCGAGCTCATCTCGCGCCGCGCCGTGACCGAGCGCGTGCTGCTTCAGGAGGAGGAGCGCTTCGCCGAGACACTCGCCAACGGCATGGTGCTGCTCGAGAGTGCGATCCGGAATCTACGCCGCAGGAAAGTCATCGATGGTGACACGGTTTTCAAGCTGTACGACACCTACGGCTTCCCGGCCGACCTCACCGCCGACGTGGCGCGCGAGCGCGGACTGACCATCGATCAGGCGGGCTTCGAGGCTGCGATGGAACAGCAGCGTCGCCGCTCGCAGGAATCGAGCAAGTTCGGCGTCGACCAGAGCGCCGGAGCCAGGGTGGACGCGCAGACCGTGTTCCGCGGGTACGAGGAGCTCGCCTGCGCCGGGCAGGTGGTAGCGCTCCTCAAGGGCGGCTCCGTAGAGACTCTCGCGGCAGGGGAGAAGGGCGAGGTGGTGCTCGACCGCACACCTTTCTATGCCGAGTCCGGCGGCCAGGTGGGCGATGCGGGAGAACTGACCGGACCCGGTGTGCGCTTTGCGGTGACCGACACCCAGAAACGTGGCGCAGCGCACGCCCACCTCGGCGAGGTCGTCGAGGGCACGATCCGGATCGGCGACACTCTCGAGGCGCGGGTGGATAGCAAGCGCCGTCAGGCCACGGTCCTGAATCACACGGCGACGCACCTCTTGCACGCGGCGCTACGCAAGGTGCTGGGTACGCACGTGCAGCAGAAGGGCTCGCTGGTTGCGCCCGACCGGCTGCGCTTCGATTTCGCGCACTATCAGCCTGTAACGCCCGATGAACTGCGCGAGATCGAGCGGCTCGTGAACACTCAGATCAGGGCCAACGCGCCGGGCGAGGTCCGCGTCATGGACTACAACGCCGCGGTGGGCGAGGGGGCGATAGCGCTCTTCGGCGAGAAGTACGACAAGGACGTGCGGGTGCTCAAGCTCGGTGATTTCTCCATGGAGCTGTGCGGCGGCACCCACGTGCAGCGCGCCGGCGACATCGGGCTGTTCAAGATCGTCAGCGAGAGCGGGGTCGCCTCGGGCGTGCGCCGCATCGAGGCGCTGACGGGTGAGGCGGCGCTCGCCTATGTCGAGCAGAACGATGCGTTGCTCAAGGACCTCGCCAACCTGGTCCGCGGCTCGCGCGACGACCTCGGCGACAAGGTGCGCGAGCAGCTCGACCGCGTGAAGCAGCTCGAGCGCGAAGTTCGCACGCTCAAGGACCGGCTGGCCTCCGGGAAGGGCGTGGATCTTGCCGCCGGCGCCGTCGACGTCCAGGGCGTCAAGGTCGTGGCCGCCAAGGTCGACGGCGCGGACGCGGGTGCGTTGCGCGGTGCGGTCGATCAGCTCAAGGAGAAGTTCAAGTCTGCCGTGGTGGTGCTGGCGAGCATCGAGAGTCCGACCAAAGTGGTTCTGGTCGTCGGCGTCACGGACGACCAGACTGGCCGGATCAAAGCCGGCGAGCTGGCGGGGGTAGTGGCCGCCCAGGTCGGCGGGCGCGGCGGCGGCCGGGCGGACTTTGCCCAGGCCGGAGGCAGTAAGCCCGAAGCGCTCGATGGGGCGCTCGATTCGGTGCGCGAGTTCGTGCGGACGAGACTCGCTTCCTGAGACGGGCCACCGGCAGCACGAGGCCTTTTTTGCCGCACGCGGACCGCTTCAGTATCATGGCGCGCCGCCGTCCGGGCCAGCCGGCCCAAGGTTGCAGCTTGAGATTTTAAGCCGCGGAGAGATGGCCGAGTGGTCGAAGGCGCACCCCTGCTAAGGGTGTAAGGGTCAAAAGCCCTTCGAGGGTTCGAATCCCTCTCTCTCCGCCACTCCGTGGGGTCCGCGAGTCGTCTAGACTACGCAGCCGCCATGCCGCATGTGCGAACCTCCACCGTCCGTTCATGAGCGCCGCGCACGCGGCGCGCCGCACACTCGCGCGCACCCTGTACGCCGTGGTGCGCGCCGTGGCTCCCGCGGCGTACGCGCAGGACGGTCTCATCAGCGTGCATGCGCACGACTTCATGCGGGACGCGGATTTCAGGCGCGCTTATGCGCGCGGCGTGCAGGCGATCGGCGGCACGGATACCTACCACTGGCACTGGCGGATTCACCTGGGTCTTTGGGCGGCCCGGGTGGGCGCGCGCCTGGAAGGCGACTTCGTCGAGTGCGGCGTGAACCGCGGATTTCTCAGCAGCGCCATCATGGAATACCTCGACTGGAACTCGCTCGACCGCAACTTCTATCTGCTCGACACCTTTGCCGGCGTGGATGAGCGGCTGGCGTCGGCGCAGGAGCTCGCGGCCGGCGCCCTGGCGAAGAACGCCGAGGACCTCGCGAGCGGGTTCTACGTGCGCGGCGTCGAGGGTGTACGCGCCAATTTCGCACAGTGGCCGCGCGCGCGCATCGTGCAGGGCACGGTGCCCGACACGCTCACCGAGATCGGCGCACGGCAGGTCGCGTACCTGCATCTCGACATGAACAGCGCCGTCCCCGAAGTCGCGGCGATCTCCCACCTGTGGGATCGTCTGGCCGATGGCGCGCCGATACTGCTGGATGACTACGCCTATCTCGGCTACTCGGCGCAGAAGCAGGCGATGGACACCTTCGCCCGCGGTCGCGGGGTCAGCGTCTGCGCGTTGCCCACGGGTCAGGGCCTGATCATCAGGCCACCCCGCTCCCGACTCTGAACGGCGGCTGGTGACCCGCCGCGGCACGCATGGACCACAGCTTCGTGATACCGGTATACGGTGAGACTCCGGGCCTTCCGGCGCTGCTCGCATCGCTGCGCGCGCAGGCTGGGACGCGGAGCGCGATCGTGCTCACCACCTCGACACCGACGGCGGAGCTCGCTGAGCTCGCGCGCCGGGAACAACTGCCGCTCAGAGTCAATCCGCAGCGCGCGGGGATCGCCGCGGACTGGAATTTCGCGCTGGATTCGTCGCCGACGCCACTGGTAACCGTGGCGCACCAGGACGACGTGTTTGCCGCCGGTTACGTCACGCAGCTGACCGGCTCGCTCCAGCGCAACCCTCAGGCGCTCATCGCCTTCAGCGACTTCATCGAGCACACGCCGGGAGGTGCGCGTCCCCTCAACGTCAACGTGCGCATCAAGCGACTCTTGTGCCGGCGCGCCTTCGGCGCGCGCGAATACTTGAGCGAGCCGCGGGACAAGCTGCGGCTCCTCTCCTTCGGCAATCCGATCTGCTGTCCGAGCGTCATGCTCAATCGGACGGCACTCGGGGAGTTCCACTTTCCTGAAGGCTGGCGGACCAATCTCGACTGGATGGCCTGGGTCACCCTGGCGCGGCTGCCTGGCGGATTCGTCTACGTACGCGAGCCACTGGTCTCCAAGGGCATCCATCCCGGCAGCGAGACCACCGCGACCATCGCTGACCAGGCGCGTGCGCGCGAGGACCGCGCAATCTTCGAGCTGCTCTGGCCGCGGCCCGTGGCGGCGCTCATCGGCGCCGTCTACACGCTCGGCTACCTCGCCAATCGGGTCGGGGGCGAGCGACGGTTCAGGCGTGTCCCTGGCTGATGCAGACCACGCCGCAGGTGACCAGGAAAATACCGAGCCACTGCAGCGCGGACAGCGCCTCACCGTAGATGAGCCAGGCGCTGAGCGCCATGAGTGCGTAGAACCCGGCGCCGATGGTCGCGGTGGCGACCCCGAGTTTCTCGCGTGCGACGATGACCAGCCATAGCACGTAGCCGAGTACCTGCAGCACCACCGAAGCGTAAATCCAGGGCGACAGCGCCGCTTGCGCGACGAACTGCGGTATAGCTGAGATGCTGGTGGGCGCTCGCCCGAGTCCCAAGGTGGCGCGACGCAACAGCAGCTGACTGACGACGGCGTTGACGGTAAAGACGGCGAACAGAATCCTGAGCGACATGGTCAGCGGTAGAACACGATGGCGTAGTTCGGGCGGTCGGTGTCAAACAGATTGGTATGCTCGTGGCGCAGCGGCCCGAGCGAGTCCTGCAGGAGCTGCACGAGCTGCGTGCGGGAGACAGGGCTGACGCCCGCGTCCCCCGTTACGTAGCGATCGGACCAGTAGCCGAGCCGTGCGCGCCACGAGCCGGGTTCGACGTCCTTGACGATGATGCGCACCCTCCCGTTCCGGTCGAGCAACGTTCGCACGGTCTGCAGAAAGGCGGGGCGCTCCGCCTGAGGCACGTGATGCAGAACGTCGGCGATCAATACCGCGTCTGGTTTGGGACGGCCCGAGACAAGGTAGTCGGCGAGACTCGTGCCCGGCAGGCGAACCACGCGCGGCGCGAAGCGCGGCTCGATCCACTCCCCGACGACTGCGCCCGGATCGAGCGTGGTGATGCGCAGATCGTCGCGGATGGCCAGCAGATGATTGAGGGGCTCACCGTCACCGCCGCCGACATCGAGCACGTGGGCGCCGTTCGGGATGGCGGCCGCGAGCGCGGCGGCCTCCTTGTGCAGGTCGACGAAGATTGCCCGGTACCAGCGGCCGAGGCGCCGCGCCGACCGCTGCCCGACGAGACGCCGGATCGCCGGTCCTAACGCCACGGGCGGACCGCTCACAGCTCGACCCGTACGATGTAGCCGAAGCTCAACAGCGGGAAAAGCCA
>DATMRG010000057.1:0-43923 GCA_035566495.1 Steroidobacteraceae bacterium
GCGGATCAGGCGGCGCTGAGCGCCGCCCGGCGCTGAACCTACCGCGTCGTGGCGGGACTCGCGGTCGCGCCGCCGTTGGCGGCGTGCAGGCGGCTGTGCTGGTAGCCGTACAGCACGTAGACGAGCACGCCGAAGACGGTCCATACGATCAGACGCACCCAGGTGGCAGGTCCGAGCGACACCATCATCAGCCCGCACACCAGGGCGCCGGCGATACAGGTGAACCAGGGCGCCGGAGCGCGAAACGGACGCGGCAGATCGGGACGGGTCTGCCGCAATACGAGCACGCCGACACAAACCGTCACGAACGCCGCCAGGGTGCCGATCGAGACCAGGTGCCCCAGGAGGCCGACCGGGAACAGCCCGCCGATGAGCGCGGCTGCGACTGCGGTCACGATCGTGCCTGTTGAGGGGGTGCGGAAGCGCGGATGCACGCGACCGAATAACGGCGGCAGCAGACCATCACGCGCCATGGCGAAGAAGATGCGCGCCTGTGCGATCGTCATCACCAGCATGACCGAGGTCATTCCGAAGATGGCACCGAGTTTCACCGGTACTCCCAGCCAATGCAGCCCCGGGTACTTGTCGAGAGCCAGGGCGACTGGCGCGGCGACGTTCAGCTCCTTGTAGCTCACCATGCCGGTGAGCACGGTAGAGACCATCACATACAGGATGGTGCAGATGACGAGGCTCGCCAGTATGCCGATCGGCATGTCGCGCTGCGGATTCTTCGACTCCTGGGCCGCGGTCGAGATGGCGTCGAAACCGATGTAGGCGAAGAAGATGACCCCCGCGGCACCGAGGATGCCGCTGGGGCCGTAGACGAACCACGTCCCGGAGTTCGGCGGAATGAAGGGGTGCCAGTTATCGGTGTTGATGTAGCTCACGCCGAAGAGGATGAACAACACGATCACCGTAACCTTGATGCTGACGATGAAGGAGTTGAAGACCGCCGACTGCTTGATGCCGATGTAGCAGATGGTGCCAATGGCTGCGACAATCAGTATGGCGGGCAGGTTGATGATGGCCCCGGTGAACCGCAAGTGCATTGCGTCCACACCCTGATCGATCGGAGCGTGCGAGAGCGCGTCAGGGATGTGGAGGTGCAATTGATCGAGCAGGCTCACCACGTAACCGGACCAGCCGACCGAGACCGTCGCGACGGCAAACAGGTACTCGAGGATCAGGTTCCAGCCGATGAACCAGGCGATGCCCTCCCCAAGCGTGGCGTAGGAGTACGAGTAGGCGCTGCCGGACACCGGGATCATGGCGGCGAACTCGGCATAGCACAGACCTGCGAAGGTGCAGCCGATGCCTGCGACGATGAACGACAGCGGCAGCGCCGGACCGGCGTTCTGAGCGGCGGCGACGCCGGTGAGTACGAAGATACCGGTGCCGATGACGCCGCCTATGCCGAGCAGGGTCAGCTGGGTCGCGGTGAGCGCCCGCCGCAGCTGGTTGCCCGAGGACTCCTGCTCCTGCAGCTCGGTGATGGACTTGGTGGCCAGAAGTTGTGACGCCATTGGCACCCCCGACTTTGCGCCGGACTCTACACGAAATCTCAGCCGCCGCGCAGATCCTCGGGCACGTGCGGCGCGAGCGTCTCGAGGAGCGCCGCGTAGACCTTGGGAGTTCCCGCGACGACGTGTCCTCCCTGACGGTACTCGCCGCCGGTGAGCGTACCGATGCGGCCGCCGGCTTCCTGGATCAGGAGCGTTCCGGCGGCGGTGTCCCACGGGCTCAGGCCGATCTCCCAGAACGCGTCCACGCGTCCCGCCGCGACATAAGCCAGATCGAGCGCCGCGGCCCCGGGGCGGCGCACGCCTGCCGCGTGCTCGGTTACCGCGCGCAGCATCGCGAGGTAGGAGTCGAGGTAGCGCATGTTCGCCCGGTAGGGGAAGCCCGTGGAGATGAGCGCGCCATCGAGCGCGCGCGTCTTGCTGACGCGCATGCGATGGTTGTCGAGGTGCGCGCCGGCGCCGCGGCTCGCGGTGAAGAGCTCCTGGCGCATCGGGTCGTAGATCACCGCATGCTCGAGCCGTCCCTTGATCTGGCAGGCGATCGAGACGCAAAACACCGGGAAGCCGTGCAGGAAGTTGGTCGTGCCATCGAGCGGGTCGATGATCCAGAGCGTGTCGTGCTCGCCCGAGCGGCCGCTCTCCTCGGCGAGGAACGCATGCTGGGGATGGTGGCGGCGGATGATGGCGATGATCTCGCGCTCGGCGGCGTGGTCGACCTCGCTCACGAAGTCATTGCGCCCCTTCGAGGTGATGGTGAGTGACTCGAGGCGGTTCAGGCTCCGGACGATCACCTCGCCGGCGCGGCGCGCGGCGCGCACGGCAATGTTGAGAAGCGGCTGCACGGTCTTTAAGCTCGTAGTCGATTCACGCTAGCGTAGCAGATGGAATCTCCCGACATTCGCATCGTACTGGTGGCGCCCTCGCATCCGGGCAACATCGGCGCCGCGGCCCGCGCCATGAAGAACATGGCGCTCGGCTCGCTGGTGCTGGTGCGGCCGCGGGAGTTTCCGCACCCCGAGGCGAGCGCGCGGGCCGCGGGGGCCGAGGACGTGCTCGCCGCGGCGCGCGTGGTGGACTCTCTCGGCGCGGCCCTCGAGGGCTGCGGCTTCATCGCCGCGACCACCTCGCGCGAGCGCGACCAGTACTTCCGCGTGGCCGATCCGCGCGCCGCCGCGCCGCGCATCCTGGCCGAGGCGCGCCGCGCGCCGGCCGCGGTGGTGTTCGGCGCCGAGCGCACCGGCCTCACCAACGAGGATCTCGAGGCGGCGCACCTGCTGCTGCGCATCCCGGCGAGCGCGGCCTACCCTTCGCTCAATCTCGCGATGGCGGTGCAGCTCGTGGCCTACGAGCTGTATCGCGCCGGCGGCACGGCCGCGGCGGCGGCCGAGCCGGCCAGTGAACCGCTAGCCACCGCGGAGGAGATGCAGAAGCTGTACTCGCATTTCGCCCAGGTGCTGGAGGAGATCGACTTCAGGGACCGCACCGAGACCGGCACACATCTGATGAGCCGCATCCGCCGCCTGCTGCAGCGCGCCGAGCTCGATCACAACGAGGCCAACATCCTGCGCGGTATCCTGACCGCCGTGCAGAACCGCCGCCGCCACGCCGGCGCGCCGCCCCGATGAGCACCACACCCATCTATCTCGACTACGCCGCCACCACGCCGGTCGATCCGCGGGTCGCGACCGAGATGGGCGCCTGCCTCACCCTCGACGGCGACTTCGGCAACGCTTCATCGGGCCACGAGTTCGGCCGTGCCGCGGCCGCGCGCATCGCGCGCGCGCGCGAGCAGGTTGCGGGCCTGATCGGCGCGCACGGGGACGAGATCGTCTTTACCTCGGGCGCCACTGAATCGAACAATCTGGCGATTCTCGGCGTGGCGCGCGCCAACGCCGACCGCGGCCGGCATCTCGTGACCTCGCGCACCGAGCACAAGGCGGTGCTCGACCCCTGCAAGCGTCTCGAAAAGGAAGGCTTCAGCGTCACCTACCTGACGCCCGAGCGCTCGGGGCTCATCACGCCCGCCGCGGTGGCGGCCGCGCTGCGCCCCGACACGCAGCTGGTCTCTCTCATGTGCGTCAACAACGAGATCGGCGTGGTGCAGGACATTGCGGGCATTGGCACGCTCTGCCGCGCGCGCGGCGTCGCCTTCCATAGCGACTGTGCCCAGGCCGTCGGCAAGGTGCCGCTCGACGCCGGGATGCTGCCGGTCGATTTCCTCTCTTTCACCGCCCACAAGCTCTACGGCCCGAAGGGTGTCGGCGCACTCTACGTGCGCCCGGGTGCGCGCGGGCTCCTGCAGCCCGTGACCTATGGCGGAGGGCATGAGCAGGGCTGGCGCCCCGGCACACTCGCGACCCACCAGATCGTCGGCTTCGGCACCGCCTGCGAGATCGCTGCGGCAGAGCTGCCGGCGGAAGCCGTGCGGCTCACCGCACTGCGGGAGCGCCTTTGGAGCCATCTGAGCGCCCTCGGCGGGGTTCAGCTCAACGGCGAGGGCGCTCGGCGCGTACCCGGCATCCTCAACGTGTCCTTCGAGGGCGTCGAGGGCGAGAGCCTGGTGAGCGCACTCAGGGAGCTGGCCGTCTCGACCGGGGCGGCGTGCAACTCTGCGTCCGCGGAAGCGTCCTACGTATTGCGGGCGCTCGGACGGGATGCGCTGCTGGCCGGCAGCTCCCTGCGCTTCAGCGTCGGGCGCTTCACCCGGGACTCGGAGGTCGATCGGGCTGGAGCCGCCGTCGTCCGCGAGGTCACGCGGCTGCGAGCGCTGTCGCCGGCCTCGAGCGTCGCGGGGGCCGCGGAGCTCGGCGCCTGGGGCGAGGCCGGCCGGATCGTGAGCGGTGAGGCCGGCGGACCGAAGGAGGAGACCTGGGTGCGCTTTCACCTGCTGATCGAAGGCGACACTGTGAAGGACGCACGTGTTCAGGCTTTGGGCTGCCCCCATACTCTGGATGTGGCCGCCTGGCTGTGCCGGGAGCTCAGGGGCCGCACCCGCGGGGCGTTGCCCCCCGGTGGACCAGCGGACTGGGCGGCGAGCCGCTCGGTGCCGCTCGAGAAGCTCGGGCGGCTCCTGGTAATCGAGGACGCGCTGCGTGCCTGCTCATTGCAATGGCCGTAAGCGGTAGAATATCGAGGACTGATGGCAATCTCGCTGACTGAATCCGCGGCTAGTCGCGTCAAGAGCTTTCTCGCTACCCGGGGGAGCGGCGTCGGCCTGCGTCTCGGTATCCGGAAAACCGGCTGCTCGGGCTTCGCCTACGTCGTGAACTACGCGGAAGCGCAGCAGCCCGGCGACACGGTGTTCGAGGACCACGGCGTGCGGGTGTTCGTGGACTCCGCGAGCCTCGGTCTCCTCGATGGCACGATCGTCGACTTCGTGAAGCAGGGGCTGAACGAAGCATTCCGCTTCCGCAACCCCAACGTGAAGGGCGAGTGCGGCTGCGGGGAGAGCTTCTCGGTCTGAAGCTCCGGCGGGCTCCTTCCCAGGAGGCCCGTCTCTCAAAAAATCCTTAGCAAACCGGCACTTCCGATGCACGGCAAATTGCCGCGCGCGCGCTTCCTGAGTAAACTTGCGCGCTTGCCCGCGGGGCCCCCGCATCCACCGTTCCGGACAGAAGGACCCATCGAATGGCGCTCGAGCGCACCCTTTCCATCGTCAAGCCCGACGGCGTACGCGGCAATCACATCGGCGAGGTCTACCGCCGCTTCGAGAAGGCCGGCCTGTCGATCATCGGCGCACGCATGCTGCATCTTTCGCAGCGCGAGGCCGAAGGCTTCTACGCCGTGCACCGCGAGCGCCCGTTCTTCAAGGATCTCGTGCGTTACATGAGCTCGGGCCCCGTCGTCGTGCAGGTGCTCGAGGGCGAGAATGCCATCGCGCGCAACCGCGACCTGATGGGCGCGACCGATCCGAAGAAGGCCGCCGCGGGCACGATCCGCGCCGACCTCGCCGCGAGCATCGAGCAGAACGTCGTGCATGGCTCGGATGCTCCCGAGACGGCGGCGCGCGAGATCGCCTACTTCTTCTCGACCACCGAGCTGCACCCGCGCGCCTGAGGGCGCGCGACCTGCCATGAGCCTTCCCGCCACCGAGCGCGCCAATCTCCTGGGACTCGCGCGCCCCGCGCTCGAGGGCTTCGTGGCACAGCTCGGCAGCCGGCCATTCCGGGCGCGGCAGCTCATGAACTGGATCTATAAGCGCGGCACGAGCGAGTTCACCGAGATGACCGATCTCGCCAAGGATTTCCGCGCACGCCTTGCCGCGCAGGCCGAGGTGCGGCCTCCCGAGATCGTGCGTGTGCAGCGCTCCGCCGACGGCACCATCAAGTGGCTGCTGCGGGCCGATGCCGCGCAGGCGTTCGAGATGGTGTTCATTCCCGAACCGGATCGCGGCACGCTGTGCATCTCCTCACAGGTCGGCTGTGCGCTCGACTGCTCGTTCTGCTCGACCGCGCAGCAGGGGTTCAACCGCAACCTGACCACCGCGGAGATCGTGGGCCAGGTGTGGCTCGCCATGCACGAGCTCGGGCGCGAGGCGGCGCCGGCCGGCGCGCAGGCGCCCGGGGAGGCCGCGGCACCGCTCGAGCGCCGTGTGACCAACGTGGTGCTGATGGGCATGGGCGAGCCGCTCGCGAACTTCCGCAACGTGGTGCCGGCGCTCGACATCCTGCTCGATGACTTCGGCTGCGACCTCTCGCGCCGGCGCGTGACGCTCTCGACCTCGGGGCTCGTGCCGCAGATCTATAAGCTCGCCGAGGTCAGCAACGTGGCGCTCGCGGTCTCGCTGCACGCGCCCGACGATGCGCTGCGCAACGAGCTCGTGCCGATCAACCGCAAGCATCCGATCGCCGAGCTCCTGCCGGCCTGCTGGCACTATCTCGACGAACAGAACGGCCGCAGCGTCACCTTCGAGTACGTGATGCTCGATGCGGTGAACGATTCCCCGGCGCAGGCGCGCGCCCTGGCGCGGCTCCTCAAGGGCCATCCCGCCAAGGTGAACCTGATCCCCTTCAACGCCTTCCCCGGCACCCGTTACACTCGCTCGCCGGCGCCCGTGATCCAGCGCTTCCGCGACGAGTTGCTGCAGCGCGGTGTACTGGCCACGGTGCGGCGTACGCGTGGTGAGGACATCGATGCCGCCTGCGGCCAGCTCGCCGGCAGAGTGATCGATCGCACTACGGTGCGGCTCGGGAACAAGGTCATCGGGGTCGCCGTTCAACCATGAGCAAACACACGTGAACAGCAGGCACTCGCCACTCACCATGGCAGCGGCGCTGGCCGCGCTCGCGGCCGTGATCGCCGCCGCCTGCGCCTCGAAGAGCAGTCAGCCGCTGCACATGGCCAATCAGCAGCAGGCGGCCGCCGCCAACACCCAGCTCGGTATCCAGTACATGAATCAGGGCGATCTGAATCTCGCCAAGATGAAGCTCGACCGGGCGCTCGATGAGGACCCGGCCAACCCCAACGTCCATACCGCGCGCGCCATGCTGTTCGAGCGCATGAGCCAGGCCGCCAAGGCGGACGACGAATTCCGCACGGCGCTCAAGCTCGCGCCGCACGACCCCGAAGTCCTCAACAACTACGCGGTGTACCTGTGCCAGAACGGCCGCACCGACGAGGGCGTCAAGCGCTTCCTCGAGGCCGCACACAACGCGCTCTACCGCACGCCGCAGGCCGCCTATACCAACGCCGGTGTCTGCCTGCGCGCCGCCAAGCGCGACGATGAGGCGCGCGTCGACTTCGACGCCGCGATCCAGCTGCGGCCGAATTACGCCGAGGCCGTCTTGCAGCTGGCGACGCTCGACTTCGACCACGGGCAGCTCGCCGCGGCGCGCGCGCGCATCGATGGTTACATCAGCACCTACAGCGCCACCCCCGACCTGCTGCTGCTCGGCGTGCGCGTGGCGCGGGCGCAGGGCGACGTGCTCGCCGCCCAGCGCTACGGACGGCGGCTGCAGCTCGACTATCCCGGCTCGGACCAGGCCCGCGCCCTGTCCGCGCTGGGCCACAACCCCGGCTGACACTCATGACAACGAGCGACGCTGGCGGCGGAGCCCGCGGCGGCATCGGCGCACGGCTGCGCAGCGCGCGCGAGGCGCGCGGACTGACGACGCTGCAGGCGGCGGAGAAGCTGCACGTCGACGCGCGCATCCTCGAAGCGCTCGAGGCGGAAGACTTCGGCGCCCTCGGCGCCGCGGTGTACGTGCGCGGCCACCTGCGTCGCTACGCCGATCTGGTCGGTGAGGCTCCGGCGGAGCTGCAGGGTCTGTACTCGGCCGCAGCTCCCGCGCCTGGCCCCGATCTCACCCGCATCCCGCATCCGGCGCCGCCCGCGCGCTCCTCGCGCCTGGTGGCGCTGGCGCTGCTCGTACTGGTCGGCATCGCGGTCGTCGGGGTCGTGTGGTGGCTCCTGACGCTGCCCGCGGCCAAGCCGCACCCGGTGTCCGCCGAGCTGCCGGCCGGCACGCTGCCCGAGGCGGGCTCGGACTCGGCGGCGCGTCTCGTGACGGCGGTCGCGCAATCCGCCAGCGGCGGCGCAGCCCGCGCCGGCGAGGCGCAGCTGGCGCTGCGGTTCTCCGCGGTCAGCTGGTACGCGGTGTACGACGGCTCGGGCCGGCGCCTGATCGAGGGATTCAATCCACCCGACACTGCGCGCACGGTCAGCGGCGCGCCGCCGCTCAAGGTAGTGCTCGGCAACGCGCCCGGCGTCGTAGTGCAGCTCAACGGCCAGAAGGTGCCGCTCGAGGGGCTCGTGCACCGGGACGGCACTGCGCGCTTCCTGCTCGATGGCAGCGGGCACGCCGCACCGGTGCCGCCGGTGGTGGCGCGCAAGTGACGGAGGAGATTCAGCCCCTCGGCGGAATGAACGACGTGCTGCCCGCCGAGATCGGCGCCTGGCAGCACCTCGAGGCCGTCACGCGCGAGCTCCTCACCGCATACGGCTACGAGGAGATCCGCGTGCCGGTGCTCGAGCGCACCGAGCTCTTCAGGCGCGCGATCGGCGAGCACACCGACGTGGTCGGCAAGGAGATGTATACCTTCACCGACCGCGGCGGCGACAGTGTGACGCTGCGCCCCGAGGCGACCGCCGGCATCGTGCGCGCCCTCGTCTCGAACCGCATGCTGCGCGGCCAGCGTCACAAGCTCTGGTGCCTCGGTCCCATGTTCCGCAGCGAGAGGCCGCAGGCCGGGCGCTATCGCCAGTTCTGGCAAGTGGACGTCGAGGCGGTCGGCCCCCCCGGGCCGGATGTCGACGCCGAGCTCATCGCGCTCAGTGCGCGGCTCTGGCAGCGGCTCGGGATCGGGGGCCTCAGGCTCGAGATCAACTCCCTCGGCACTCCCGAGAGCCGCCGCGCCTACCGCGCGCGCCTCGTCGAGTACTTCGGCGCCCACGAGTCGCGGCTCGACGCCGACAGCCGGCGCCGGCTCGAGGGCAATCCGCTGCGCATCCTCGACAGCAAGAATCCCGAGATGCAGGAGCTGATCGCCGCCGCGCCGCTCCTCACCGAGCATCTCGACGCCGAGTCGCGCGAGCATTTCGCGGCCCTGCGCCTGATGCTCGAGGGGGCGGGGGTGCCTTATGACATCAACCCGCGCCTGGTGCGCGGGCTCGACTACTACAACCGCACGGTGTTCGAGTGGATCACGGCCTCCACCGGCGCCCAGAATGCCGTATGCTCCGGCGGCCGCTACGACGGGCTGATCGCCCAGCTCGGCGGCGAGGCGACACCGGCGGTCGGCTTTGCGATGGGCGTCGAGCGCCTGGTGGCGCTGGTCGTGGCAGCCGGCAGTACTCCTCCCGCGGTATCCCCCGATGTGTACGTCGTCGTCAACGGCGCGCGGGCCACGGCGGAGGCGCTGCGGATCGTCGAGCGGCTGCGCAGCGAGCGCCCGCAACTCAGGTTCGAGCTGAACCTCGGTGGGGGCAACTTCAAGGCGCAGTTCCGGCGCGCCGACCGGAGCGGCGCGCCGCTCGCGCTGATCATCGGGGACGATGAGCTCGCGCGCGGGGTGCTCGGCGTGAAACCTTTACGCGTGGAGTCGGGTCAGAGCGAGTGCCCGATCGATGCGCTGGCGGCGGGTCTCGATTCGGCCCTGGCGAGCCTGGGGAGTGGGTGAGTGAGCGACTATCTGTCCGATAAAGAACAATGGGAAGAGATCCGCACCTGGGTGCGCGAGAACGGCCTGTGGGTGGTTGCGGGGGTGGCGCTGGCCGCCGCGGCCTTGCAGGGCTGGCGCTGGTGGCAGGGCCACCTCGATGCGCGCGGCGCGCAGGCGAGCGCCGCGTACACGCGCATGATCGAGGCCCTCGAGAAAGGTGACCGCACCCAGGCGTTCGTGCAGCTCGGCCAGCTCGAGCGCGACTATCCCTCCTCGCCCTACGCCGACCAGGGGAAGCTCCTGGCCGCTCGCGTTTACGTCGAGAGCAACGAGCTCGACAAGGCGGCGCACGAGCTCGAGACCGTGACCACGGGCGCGAAGGATCACGAGCTCGCGCTCGTGGCCCGCAGCCGGCTGGCGCGAGTCGAGATCGCGCAGGGCAAGCCCGATGCGGCCCTCGCGACGCTGAACGCGGCCGAGCCGGGCGCCTTCGCCGCGCGCTATCACGAGGTGCGCGGCGATGCCTACTACGCCAAGGGCGATAAGGCGGGCGCGCTCAAGGAATACCGCAGCGCCTCCGGTAACCCGGACCTGGGCGATGCGGCGCTGCTCGATCTTAAAATTGCCGATCTCGCCGCGGATGCGCCGCCGCCGGTCACCGCTCCCGCCAACCCCGTACCTGCAGTTCCCGCGAAGTAATCCATGCGATACCTGACACGCCCGCTCTCGATGGTGTTGCTGATCATCGCTATCGCCGCCTGCTCGAAGGACAAGGCGATCGATCAGCCGGCCAAGCTGACGGCGTTCAGCTCCACGTTGCACGTCGCGCGGGTCTGGTCGGCCTCGGTCGACGACAAGAAGGCCATCGCGCTCAGGCTCGGCCTCGGCATCGCGGTCGACGACGGCCGCGTGTTCGCCGCCGGACACAAGGGCGATGTGGTCGCGTTCGATCTCAACTCGGGCCGGACCCTCTGGCGCACGCGCCTCAAGGCGCCGCTCTCGGGCGGCACCGCCGCGGGCGATGGCATGGTGCTGATCGGCTCGAGCGATGGCCGGCTGTTTGCGCTCGACGCCGCGAACGGTAACAGCCGCTGGTCGGTGCGCGTCAACGGCGAGGTCCTGGCCCCGGCGGCGATCTCGGAGCGGCTGATCGCGCTGCGTACGGTCGATGGCAAGCTGCGCGCGTTGAGCCCCGCCGACGGTCACGAGCTCTGGGTGCAGCAGCAGCCGGTGCCGCGCCTGTCGCTGCGCGGCACCGCGCGCCCGGTGATCGCAGGGGATCTGGTGCTGTGCGGTTTCGACAACGGCAAGGTGCTCGCCGTCAACGCGGCTGACGGCTCGGTGCAGTGGGAGGCGACCATCACGCCCCCGCACGGGCGCACCGAGCTCGAGCGGCTGGTCGACATCGACACCGCGGTGCGGGTCTCCGGTCAGGATGTCTACACCGTCGGCTTCCAGGGCAAGGTCGCCATGCTGGCGATCGACACCGGCCAGGTCTGGTGGTCGCACGAGGCCTCGAGCTACCGCAGCCTCACGCTCGATGACGACGGCCTCTACATGGCGACCGCCGATGGCGAGATCGCCGCGCTCAAGAGCCGCACCGGCGCGGAGCTCTGGCGGCAGAAGGCGCTGCTGCACCGGGGACTGACGGCGCCCGCCGCCGTGGACGAGGCCGACGCACTCGTGATGGCCGACTTTCAGGGTTACGTGCACTTCCTCGACAAGGCCACCGGCGCGCTCGCCGCGCGCGTCTCTTCCGGCAAGGCGCGGGTGAGCGCGACGCCGCTGGTCGTCGGCAACATGGTGCTGGTGGTGAACGACCGCGGCCAGATCAGCGCTTTCCGCGTCGCGCCGCTCGCGACGGCCCGCAAGTAGCCGCGTGCGCCGGCCGCAGCCTCGGCGCACCGCGCAGCCATGCTCCCGGTCATCGCGCTCGTCGGCCGCCCGAACGTCGGCAAGTCGACGCTCTTCAACGTACTGACCGGCACCCGCGACGCGATCGTCGCCGACGTACCGGGGCTGACGCGTGACCGGCAGTACGGCTTCGGGCGCCTCGGGCCCGTCCCCTACGTGGTGATCGATACCGGCGGCCTGATCGAGAACCCGACCGGGCTCGAGGCGCAGATACGCGCGCAGACCGAGCGCGCGGTGGCCGAGGCCGATCGCCTGGTGTTCGTCATCGATGCGCGCGCCGGGCTCTCGCCCGAGGATCAGTTCGTCGCCCTTGAGCTGCGCCGCTCGGGCAAGCCCGTGACGCTGGCGCTCAACAAGGCGGAGGGGCTCGATGCCGACGTGGCCGGCGCGGACTTTCACGCGCTCGGGCTCGGCGAGCCGTACGCCATCTCCGCGAGCCACAGCCAGGGCTGCGAGAGCCTGATGGAGCAGGTACTGGCGGGCTTCGAGCCCGGTCCGGCCGCGGACGGCGCGAGCGGCGCGATCCGCATCGCCATCATCGGCCGGCCGAACGTCGGCAAGTCGACGCTCGTCAATCGGCTCCTCGGCGAGGAGCGTGTGATCGCGAGCGAGCAGCCGGGCACCACGCGCGACAGCATCCTCGTGCCCTTCGAGCGGGACGGCCGCGAGTTCCTGCTGATCGACACCGCGGGCGTCCGGCGCCGCGCCCGCGTCGAGGGCGTGGTCGAGCGCGCCAGCGTCGCCAAGACGCTGCAGGCGATCGACGAGGCGCACGTCGTGATCATGGTGCTCGACGCGCACGACAGCGTCGCCGAGCAGGACGCGAGCGTGCTCGGGCTCGCGCTCGAGCGCGGCCGCGCGCTCATCGTCGCGGTCAACAAGTGGGACGGCATCGCGCCCGAGCAACGCGCCGAGATCCAGCGGCAGCTGTCACTCAAGCTCGACTTCGTGCCGTTCGCGCCGCTCTTTTACATCTCGGCGCGCCACGGCAGCGGGGTCGGCGAGCTCATGAAGTCGACGGTGCGGGCCTACGAGGCGGCCACGCGTACGCTTCCGACCAGGGAGCTGACGCGCACGCTCGAGCGGGCACTCACGGCGCATCAGCCGCCGTTGGTGCGCGGGCGGCGGATCAAGCTGCGCTACGCTCACCAGGGCGGACGCAATCCGCCGCGCATCGTGATTCATGGCAATCAGACCGCTTCGGTCCCCGAGGCCTACACCCGCTACCTCGCGAATCTGTACCGCAAGACCTACGACCTGTTCGCGACCCCGGTGGCGATTGAATACCGCACCGACGCCAACCCCTATGACAGGGAGCGCCGTGCGGCGCGCGCGCCGCAGGGCAAGCGGCGCGACCGAAAGCGCAAGCGGCGCTAGAATCCCGGAGTGCTAGCCGTGCGTAACGCCTTGCGCTCTTGCATCTCGACCGCCGTCGCGGTCTGCGGAACCGCGGGTTTCGGAGCCGAGCCGAACGACGCTGCTTCCTACCTGGCGATTCGCGCCCCGAGCATCGTGCTGCGGCACGTCGAGATCATCGACGGGACAGGCGTAGCTCCCCGCGCCGATCAGGCCGTGGTAATCGCCGCCGGCAAGATCGCCGCGGTTGGGCCCGACGCCGGCACGGCGATCCCGCCCGGGGCCGAGGTGCGCGACTACGCCGGCTACGCTGTGCTGCCGGGTCTCATCGGCATGCACGATCATCTCTTCTACACCGCCTCGCGCGACACGCAGCGCAATTCACCGGGTGGTATCGAGCCGGGCTTCGTGGTGAACGAGATTCCCTACACGGCGCCGCGGCTGTACCTGGCGGCCGGCGTGACGACGCTGCGCACGACGGGCAGCATCGAGCCCTACGCGGACCTCAAGGTGCGCTCACGCATCGAGTCGGGCGCGCTCCCCGGCCCCCACCTCGATCTCACCGCCCCCTATCTCGAAGGCGCGGGCACTTACTTCGCGCAGATGCACGAGCTCGCCGGACCCGAGGAGGCGCGCGCGTTCGTCGACTACTGGGCCGCGACCGGTATGACGTCCTTCAAGGGCTACATGAACATCACGCGCGCCGAGCTCGCCGCCGCGGCCGCGGCGGCCCATCGGCGCGGACTCAAGATCACGGCGCACCTGTGCTCGGTGAGCTGGCCCGAGGCGATCGCGGCCGGTGTCGACGACCTCGAGCACGGACCCGTCTACACCGACAGCGAGTTCGTCGCGGCCCGCCAGCCCGATCGCTGCCCGGACTCGCCGGCGATGGCGGCGTCCTGGTCGGCGCGCAAGGTGGCGGATGCGGACGTACAGGGCCTGATCAGCACGCTGGTGGCACATCATGTGGCGGTGACCTCGACGCTGCCGGTGTTCGAGCTCGGCGTGCCCGGGCGGCCGCCGGCGCAGCGGCGCGCGCTCGATGCCATGTCGAACGCGGCGCGCGACAGTTATCTCACCTTCCGCGCGTCTCTCGATCCGGCCAACCCGACGCCGGCGAAGCTGTTCCGCACCGAGATGGACTTCGAGCGGGCGTTTGCCGCGGCGGGAGGGCTGCTGCTCGCCGGGCCCGACCCAACCGGCGCCGGCGGCGTGCTGCCCGGATTCGGTGATCAGCGGGAGATCGAGCTCCTGGTCGAAGCCGGCTTCAGTCCGGTGCAGGCGATACAGGTTGGAACCGCGAACGGCGCGCGCTTCCTCGGCCGCGAGCGGGACATCGGCACCGTCGCGGCGGGCAAGCACGCCGATCTCATCCTGGTGCACGGGGATCCCGCGGCGCGCATCGAGGATATCGAGAACGTTGCCGTGGTGTTCAAGGACGGGCAGGGCTACGACCCTGCCCGCCTGATCGAAGCAGCGCGCGGGCAGGTCGGCATCCGCTGACCGGCGGTGCCCGCGCCGCTGCTGAGCCTGATCTCAGCGCTCCGGCTCACGCCGACCGTTGTCGGGGGGCGACTTGCGCGGCTTGTCGGCTTCCTTCTGCTCCGGCCCCTTGCCGTTCGCGTTCGGGACGTGAGGATTGCCGCCGTTGGCGTTAGCGCCCTGCGGGTGCGGGGCATTGCCGCCCGGCTGAGCGGCCGGCCCGCCGTAGGGCCGGTTGCCGTTGTTGTTGCCGGTGGCGAGAGCCGGCGACGGATGCGGCGCCTGCGCGTTCATGCCATTCGCCGGGCCGGGCGGCCCGCCGTAGGGCCGGTTGCCGTTGCTGCCATTGTTGCCGTTGGCAAAGCCGGGCCCCTGACGCGGCGGCTGCGCGTTCATGCCGTTCGCCGGGCCGGGCGGCCCGCCATAGGGACGGTTGCCGTTGTCGCCGTTGTTGCCGTTGGCAAAGCCGGGCCCTTGACGCGGCGGCTGCGCGTTCATGCCATTCGTCTGACCGGGCGGCCCGCCATAGGGACGGTTGCCATTGTTGCCTTTGTCGCCATTGGCAAAGCCGGGCGCCTGATGCGGCATCGGCGTGTCGGCACCGCGGGCGCGCACGACGCCAGGTGCATTGAACGCGCCCGGATGCGGCGTGGCCGCGATCACGGGGCGGCCCCCGTTGTTCCTGGCGAGCAGGTCCGGGTTGGATGCGGCCTGCTGCAGATGCTGGCGCTGTATCGGCGTCGCCGTTACGTGGTGCTCCTGGATGTAACGGCGCTCTTCCGGGTTCGGCGCCGCGGCGACACCGCCGGCTCCGCCGTTGTAGCTCACCCGGTTGACCGTGACGTTGTTCACGACGGTCTCGTTGTAGGTGTTGTGAATGTTGGTGACGTTGACGTTGGTGACGGACTGGTTGTAGGCGAAGGAATTGCCCACCCAGCGGCCGCCGGCGAAACCAACACCGCCATAGCCGAAGCCGTAGTTCACGCCACCGTAGAAGCCGACGTGCGGGCCCCAGTAGCCGGCGTGGAACATGTACGCCCCGCCGACGAAGCCCCAGTAGCCCGGAGTCCAGAGCAATCCCACCTGCGGCGGCAGTACCCAGGTGCCCGGCACCCAGTAGTAGCCACCGGGCGCCCATGCCCAGTAGCCCGGAGTCCAGATGTAGCCCGGGCCCGGAACCGGCGGCTGCTCGTAGACCGGCAGCGGCGGGGGTGCTTCGTAGGCCTGCATGCCATCGTCCGCCGGAGGCGGGGCGTCGGCATCGGCGTATGTCGGTGCGGGCTCCGGAGCCACGTAGGCCGGCTGCGGCGGCGCGGGCTCGACGACCCGAACCACGCAGCCCGTCAGCGAGACGGCGCCGCAAACGAGCGCCACACGGGCGAGGGGAAGAAGCTTGACCTGCAGACGCTGCGAAGCATTTAACATAACACAGCCCTGATGTAGTGGTGAGGCAGCCTACGCACTGGCTTAGACCCCATGGAACACACAACGTCACAGTTTGAGCGCAGGTGACCGGGGTGAAGCGAATGTAATGCGCTGCCCAGGCTGCAGCTGTCGCACGCCCACGACGTGTGCCGGGATCGGAGACCTGGAGCAGCCGCTCAGGCGAGGCGGAACCTGAGGGTGCCGAGCTTCTCGATCGTGCTCGCGATCTGATCGCCCGCCTTGAGCCACACCTGCTTCTCTTTGGGGTAGCCGAGGATGACGCCCTCGGGCGTCCCCGACCAGATGATGTCGCCGGGCTCGAGTGTCCACATCCTGCTGATGTAGGCGATGAGCTTTTGCGGGTTGAAGATCATGAAGCTCGTGTTGGAGGACTGGCGCAGCTCGCCGTTCACGTGCGTCTCGAGCTTGAGGTTGTTGGGGTCGCCGACCCGGTCCGCGGACACGAAGTAAGGCCCGATGGGGCCGAAATTATCGAGCGTCTTGCCGATCATCCACTGCACGCTCGGGGTCTCGAGCTGCAGATCGCGCGCGGAGAAATCGTGGGCGGTACAGTAGCCGGCCACGTAGTCGAGTGCCTCGGCCTCGGAGACGTTACGGGCGCTCCTGCCGATGACGATCAGAAGCTCGGTCTCGTAGTCGAATTTGTAGGAAACCTCGCGCGGCGGCAGGGCGATCGTGCAGTTGTGAGCAGCGAGCGCGTTGTTGTATTTGTTGAAGAGGATCGGGACGCCAGGGAGCTTCAGGTTGGCTTCCGCGGCGTGCGCCCGGTAGTTGAGCCCGATGCAGACGATCTTGCCGGGATGGGTGAACAGTCTTCCAAACGTGATGGATGATTCCTGCACCATCGCGGCGTCGGCGCGGCGCGAGCTTTGTGCCTCGGCGATGAGTTGGCTCAGCCCCCGCGCATTGCCCTCCCGGAGGAGCTCCTCGAGGGTCAGTGGCGACGGCATGCCGAGGATCTGCGATGCCTTGCGCACGTCGAGCACCGTGTCGCCGGCGAGCTTGGCGCCGAGGGTCTCCGAGCCGCCCGCGTTGCGCATGGACAGGAGCGTCACGCCGGTCGGCAGCTCGTGAGGGCCGTTGTACTGCTTGATCATCGAGCTCCTCCCCGGTGCACCGGAGGCCGCGGCTGCGCCGGTGACACCGACCGTGGCCGCGGCGGTTTGCAGAAAGTCCCGCCTGGAGGTCATCTCACTCCCACTCGATCGTTGCGGGCGGCTTGCCCGAGATGTCGTAAACGACCCGCGAGATACCCGGCACCTCGTTGACGATGCGCCGCGAGACCTGATCGAGGAACTGGTACGGCAGGTGCGCCCAGTGGGCCGTCATGAAGTCGACGGTCTCGACCGCGCGCAGCGCGATCACGTGATCGTAGCGGCGCCCGTCTCCCATCACGCCGACCGAGCGCACCGGCAGGAATACCGCGAACGCCTGCGAGACGCTGTCATACAGATCGTGCCGGCGCAGCTCCTCGATATAGATGGCGTCGGCGAGCCTCAGCAGGTCGGCATACTCCTCACGCACCTCCCCGAGGATACGGACTCCGAGGCCGGGGCCGGGGAAGGGGTGGCGGTAGACCATCTCACGCGGGAGCCCGAGCTCGACGCCCATGCGCCGCACTTCGTCCTTGAAGAGCTCGCGCAGCGGCTCGAGGAGCTTGAGCTTCATCCGCTCCGGCAGGCCGCCGACGTTGTGATGCGACTTGATGACGTGCGCCTTGCCGGTGCGCGCGCCGGCGGATTCGATCACGTCGGGATAAATGGTTCCCTGGGCTAGGAACTCGACGCCCGGGATCTTGTGCGCTTCCTCGTCGAACACCTCGATGAAGGTGCGGCCGATGATCTTGCGCTTTTCCTCCGGGTCGGCGACGCCGGCGAGGGCGGCGAGGAAGCGCTTGCCGGCATCGACGCGGATCACACGCACGCCGAGGTGCTCGCCGAAGGTGCGCATCACCTGCTCGGCCTCGCCGAGGCGCAGTAGCCCGTGATCGACGAACACGCAGACGAGTTGCTCGCCGATGGCGCGATGCAGGAGCGCGGCGACCACCGACGAGTCGACCCCGCCCGAGAGGCCGAGCAGCACCTTGCCGGTGCCGACGGTGGCGCGCACGTGCACGACCGCGTCCTCGATGATGTTGCCGACGCTCCAGAGCGCATCGCTCCCGGCGATCTCGCGCACGAAGCGTTCGAGCACCCGCGTGCCCTGTCTGGTGTGGGTGACCTCGGGGTGGAACTGCACCCCGTAGAAGCGGCGCCGCTCGTCGCTCATCGCGGCGTAGGGGATCGTGCTGGTCGAGGCGCAGGCGGTGAAACCCGGCGGCAGGGCGTCGACGCGGTCACCGTGACTCATCCAGACGTCGAGTTGCGCGCGGCCGCCCGGGTCGCGCCGATCCTCGAGCCGATCGAGGAGGCGCGAGGGGCCGGTGACGGTGACCTCAGCGTAGCCGAACTCGCGCTCGGTGGAAGGCGCGACGCGGCCACCGAGTTGCTGCGCCATGGTCTGCATGCCGTAGCAGATGCCGAGCACCGGGACGCCGAGCTCGAACACCGCGGCGGGCGCGCGCGGCGGGTCGCGGTCGGTGACCGACTCGGGCCCACCCGAGAGAATCACGCCGCGCGGCGCGAAGGCGCGCACCTCGGCGTCAGTCATATCCCAGGGATGGATCTCGCAGTAGACGCCGAGCTCGCGCACGCGGCGCGCGATCAGCTGGGTGTATTGGGCGCCGAAGTCGAGGATCAGGATCCGGTGCGCGTGGATGTCGGGGTGCGCCGCGCCGGCCGGCCCGGGCACTCGCGAGTGAGTGGGACCTGGGGCTTTGGGAACGCTCGCCATGATCGCTGCCGTCAGGACCCCCGGTAGTTGGGTGATTCCTTGGTGATGCTGACGTCGTGCACGTGGCTCTCGCGGATGCCGGCGTTGGTGATGCGTACGAACACCGGGCGCGTGCGCATGTCGGTAATGCTGCGGCTGCCGGTGTAGCCCATCGCCGCGCGCAGCCCGCCCGCGAGCTGCTGCAGGATGGTGACCACGCTGCCCTTGTAGGGAACGCGGCCTTCGACGCCCTCGGGCACCAGCTTCTCGAGCTCGGTGGCGGCGTCCTGGAAATAACGGTCGGCCGAGCCGTGGCGCTCGGCCATGGCGCCGAGCGAGCCCATGCCCCGATAAGACTTATAAGAGGCGCCCTGGTAGAGCTCGACCTCGCCCGGCGATTCCTCGGTGCCGGCGAACAGACCGCCGATCATGACGGCATCGGCGCCGGCGGCGATCGCCTTGGCGATGTCGCCCGAGAAGCGGATGCCACCGTCGGAGATCACCGGTGTGTCGCTATCGCGCAGCGCGTCGGCCACGTTCGCAACCGCGGAGATCTGTGGCACACCGACGCCGGCCACGATGCGCGTCGTGCAGATCGAGCCCGGGCCGATGCCGACCTTGACCGCATCGGCGCCGGCGTCCCGCAAGGCGCGCGCGGCTTCGGCGGTGGCGATGTTACCGGCGATCACCTGGGCGTCGGCCCACTTCGCCTTGATGCGCCCGACGGTCTCGACGACGCCGCGCGAATGCCCGTGCGCGGTGTCGACCACGACCAGGTCGACGCCCGCTTCGCGCAGGGCCTCGACCCGCTCGAGCGTGTCGGGCGTGGTGCCGACCGCCGCTCCGACGCGCAGCCGTCCGCGCTCGTCCTTGCAGGCGCGCGGGAACTCGGTCGCCTTCTGGAAATCCTTCACGGTGATCATGCCGACGAGCTCATGCTCGCCGTTCACCACCAGCAGCTTCTCGATGCGGTGTTTGTGAAGGAGCGCCAGCACCTGCTCCTTGGAGGCGTCCTCGCGCACCGTGACCAGCCGCTCCTTGGGCGTCATCACCGCGGACACCGGCGCATCGAGCTTGTCCTCGAAGCGCAGGTCGCGGTGCGTGACGATGCCGACCGCCTTGCGGCCGACCACTACGGGAACGCCCGAGATGCCGCGCGAGCGTGTCAGGTCCAGCACCTCGCGGATGGTCATGTTGGGAGAGACGGTAATCGGGTCCTTGATCACGCCGCTCTCGAATTTCTTCACCCGCCCGACCTCACGCGCCTGGGCCTCGATCGTCATGCTCTTGTGGATGACGCCGATGCCGCCCTCCTGGGCGATGGTGATGGCGAGGCGCGCCTCGGTGACCGTGTCCATGGCCGCGGACATCAGCGGCACATTCAGGCGAATACGGCGGGTAACGCGGGTGGAGAGATCGACCTCGCGTGGCAGAATTTCCGAGTAAGCCGGAACCAGGAGGACGTCGTCGAAGGTGAGAGCTTCTTCGAGAATGCGCATGCGCGATTATATGCGGCGGGACCGCCCCGGTAAACCTCGTGCTAAGGTGCCGCATGGCCCTGAGGATTGAGGAGCCGACGGCTGCCCCGCGGCGGGACGTGTATACCGTCTCGCGCCTCAATCGCGAGGTGCGCTCGGTGCTCGAGCGCGGCCTCGGCGTGATCTGGGTGGAGGGGGAGCTCTCGAATTTCTCCCAGCCGGCCTCGGGGCACTGGTACTTCTCGCTCAAGGACCGCGGCGCGCAGCTGCGCTGCGCCATGTTCCGCCTGCAGAACTCGCTCGTCGGGTTCACGCCCCGCGACGGCGCGCACCTGCTGCTGCGCGGGCGCATCAGCGTCTACGAGGCGCGCGGCGAGTACCAGCTGATCGTCGAGCATCTCGAGGAGGCGGGTGTCGGCGCGCTCAAGCGCGAGTTCGAGCGCCTGAAGGCCCGGCTCGCCGCCGAAGGGCTGTTCGCATCCGAGCGCAAGCGTCCGCTGCCGCGCTTCCCGCAGCGCGTCGGGGTCATCACCTCGCCCTCGGGCGCGGCGCTGCACGACATCCTCAAGATCCTGGCGCGGCGCTTTCCGCCCGCGGCGGTGCTCATCTATCCCGCGCCGGTGCAGGGCGCGGCGGCCGTCCCGGCGCTCGTCGCCGCGCTCGCGACGGCGGGCGCGCGCGCCGAGTGCGATGTCCTGATCCTGGCGCGCGGCGGCGGCTCGCTCGAGGACCTCTGGGCCTTCAACGACGAGCGCCTGGCACGCGCCATCCACGCCTGCCCGCTGCCGGTGGTCGCGGCGGTAGGCCATGAGATCGACTTCACCATCGCCGACTTCGTCGCGGATGTGCGCGCTCCGACACCCTCGGCGGCGGCCGAGCTCGTGGTACCCGACCGCGCCGCGTGTCTCGAGGCCGTGGCCCGCATGGCAGGCCGGCTCGCCCTCTCAATGCGCCGGGAGCTGCGCGCCATCGGGGTGCGGCTCGATGGGGCGCAACGCCGGCTGGTGCTCGTGCACCCGGGCGTGCGCCTCGAGCAACAGACGCAACGCCTCGACGACCTGACATTGCGCCTCGAGCGCGCGGCGCACGCCGACCTGCAACGCGAGCGCCTGCGTCTCGGCGAGCTCCATCGCCGCCTGATGCATCGCTCGCCCGAGCGGCTGGTGCAGCAGCAGCGCGCGCGCCATCAGGATTTGCTGCTGCGCCTGCGGCACGCCGCGACCAGCCGTATGGCCTCCGCCGCGCAGCGCCTCGCGCTGGCACAGCGGGCACTGAACACGGTGAGTCCGCTCGCGACTCTCGCACGCGGCTTCGCCATCGTGACGCGTGCGGATGGCGTCCTGGTCACCGATGCATCGGAGGTCGCGCCCGGCGATGAGATCGAGGCGCGCCTGGCACGCGGGACCCTGACGGCGCGCGTCAGCGGCAGGCGGAGCGAGGAGTGAGCGTCCCGCGCGCGGCCCTCGCGCTCGCCCTCGCCATCGCGGCGCCGGGCTCGGTCGTACGCGCCCTCGAGCCGCAGGCGCCCGCGGTTGCCGCTCCGGCGCCGCCGGCGACTCTCGATGCCGCGCAACTGCCGCAGGAGGAGCGGGTGCCGGGCGGTGTCGCGCTCCTCACGGTCACCGATGGTACGGCGCGTGCGCCGGTCGTGACCTTCGGCGGCCGGCGCGCGCTGGTCGTGCGGGCCGCCGGCAAATGGGTGGCAGTGGTCGGCATTCCGCTCGCGCAGGAGCCCGGGCCCGCGGCGGCGCGGGTCGAGGACGGCGGCGGCACGGGCGCCACGCTCGGCTTCGAGGTTGCCGCCAAGGAGTACACCGTCCAGCGCCTGACCGTCCCGCCGCGCCAGGTTGATCTGTCTGCGCGCGATCTGGCGCGCGTCGACCGCGAGCAGCCGCGCATCCACGGGGACGTCGCCACCTACTCGGACGTGACGCCCTCGACACTGAGGCTCCTGGCACCCGTGCCGGGTGTGCGCTCGAGCTCCTACGGCTCGCGGCGCGTCTTCAACAACGAGGCGCGCAATCCGCACTCCGGGATGGACATCGCCGCGGAACTCGGCACGCCGATCCGCGCGGCGGCTGATGGCCGCGTGGTCGACACCGGCAATTTCTTCTTCAACGGCAACACCGTGATTCTCGATCATGGCGGCGGGCTCGTGACCATGTACTGCCACCTGAGCGCCATCGACGTCGCGCGCGGTGCGCGGGTGCAGGCCGGGGAAGTGATCGGCAAGGTCGGTGCGACCGGGCGCGTGACGGGGCCGCACCTGCACTTCGGCGTGGCCTTGAACGCCGACTTCGTCGACCCGGCATTGTTCCTGCCCACGCCCGCCGCACCGCCCCCCGAGCCATCCGCGCCACCCGCCGAGCCGCATGGCGGTGGCTGAGCTCCGTGGTTGAATCCGCCCCGGCCGGCCGCGACGCCGCCTACATGCGGGCGGCCCTCGAGCAGGCCGCCGCGGCCGGCGCGCGCGGCGAGGTGCCGGTCGGCGCGGTGCTGGTGCGCGGCGAGGACATCATCGCCCGTGGCGGCAATGCCCCTGTCGCCCGCAGCGATCCCACGGCGCACGCCGAGATCGAGGCGCTGCGCGCGGGCGGCCTGGCCCTCGGCAGCTATCGCCTCACCGACACCACTTTATATGTGACGCTCGAGCCCTGCGTCATGTGCGCCGCCGCGATCGTGCACGCGCGCGTTCGCCGCCTGGTGTTCGGTGCGTGGGACCCGCGCGCCGGCGCCGCCGGCAGCATCACCGACGTGTTCGCGCTGCGCGAGCTCAATCACCGCGTCGACGTGTTCGGCGGCGTGCTGATGGAGGAGTGCGGCGCGCTGCTACAGCAGTTTTTCGCAGCCCGGCGCTGATCGATTGGCTGAGAAAGCCTGCGGCTCTTTCAGCTCACGGTATCAATCGGGCGGTCGTGCCGGGCGCGGCCGGGCCGTGCGCCGTGGCGGCGGGTGCGGCCGGGGCTTGCGCCGGCGCCGCTTCGCCGGGTTGCCACTCGAGCAACGTGAGAAAGCGCTGGATGCGGTCGACGAACTGCACCGGCTCCCAACCACGCGCGTAGCCGCGCTTGGCGCGTGTGTACCAGCGCCCCTGGGCCAGCAGCGGCAGCTGCTCGCGCACCTCGGCCCACGAGTCGGGATCCTTGCCGAGCGCCTGGGTGATGACGCGCGCATCCTCGAGATGACCGAAGCCGACGTTGTAGGCGGCGATCGTGAGCCAGGTGCGGTCGGGCTCGGCGATGCGGTCCGGAATCATCTGCCGCACCTGCGCGAGGTAATGCGCGCCTGCGAAGATGCTCTGCTGCGGGTCGTTGCGGTCCTTGATGCCCATCGCCTGCGCGGTGTCGGCGGTCAGCATCATGAGGCCCTGCGCGCCCTGGTAGGAGACGGCGCGAGGCTCCCACTTGGATTCCTGATAGCCGATCGCGGCCAGCAGGCGCCAGTCGATGCCGACCTGCGTGGCGGCCTCCTCGAACCAGCCGCGGTAGCGCGGCAGCCGGTCGGCCACGTGCGTCTGGAACTCGCGTGACTCCTCGTATTCGAAGCGGCGGGTTTCGCCCGAGGCATCCTGCACCAGCTGGGTGAGCTCGCCCGTCTGGGCGAGCGCGCCGAAGTACTGGTCGACGCTCTCGAGCAGGCCGCTGGCGCCCTTGCGCACGATCCACTGCGCCGGACGCGTGTCGGGCAGCGCGAAGCCCACCAGTACGTTCGGGTAGAGGTGATGCGCGAAGGAGAACTCGCGCGCATCCGTGATGGCGTAGTCGGCGCCTCCCGAGTCGACGTCCTCGATCGGGTCGGCCGAGGAGGGCGCGGTCTGCACCCACTGCAGCTGCGGCGCCACGGTCCGGCGCAGCTTGTCGAGGATGCGCTCCTGCGGGCTGCCGGCGCGCACCGCGAGGCGCGCCGACTCGAGCTGCAGCGTGTCGCGCGGCCGCACGCCGCTGCGCTGGTAGACGACCAGCTGCGGAATATTGGTGTAGGGCACGGCGGCATCGCCGACGCGCTGCCAGTCCGCCGAGTCGGTGAGCGAGCAGGCGGCGATGTCGGCGTGACCCGCGGCGAGCTCGTCCTGCATGGCGCGCTCGCTCGTGACCGGGTACATCGCCAGCCTGACGCCGAGCTGACTCGCGTAGCGGCTCGCCAACAGGTACTCGAGCCCCTCGGTGGCCTGCGCGCCGAGGTAGTAGCAGGTGGGCAGGTTCAACGTGACGACGCGCAGCTCGCCGCGCGCGCGCACCTGATCGAGAGCGGATGGCTCGGGGCGCGTGCAGCCCGCAGAGAGCAGCAGCGCAGCGGCGGCGAGATGGAATGCCCGCACGAACGAGGCCCTCCTGGCGAACGGCTTTCCGCTAGAATACCAGCCCCGCAAATGAGTCCTGGTCGCGGAGCCGGAGAGGTACCGAAGCGGTCATAACGGCGCCGACTCGAAATCGGATGGTCGGGTAAAACCGGCACGTGGGTTCGAATCCCACCCTCTCCGCCAAAGCCCCGCGCCTGTCAGGATTCCGTCTTTTTCATCGCCTCGCGGTATGCGGAGCTGAAAGCCTCGACGAAGGTGTGCGGCAGGTGATCGGCCGGCATCTCGATGAGATTGCGGTAGAAGCTGACGAACAGCTCCCAGTATTGGGCCTTGTCGGCCGCGCGCGCCTTGCCGCGGCGCGCCGCGCGCTCGAAGCGCGCTTCGAGCTCGGCGGGATCGAGCCGGTCGAGGAACTCGACGAACGCCGCGCGGGTTGCCTGGGCGGTGGCATTCTCGTGCTGCTTGGCTTCGTCGACCACTTCGCGCAGCCATTGCACCGAATCGAGGCGGCGGCTCTCGTGCTGTACCAGCAGCCCGATCAGCAGATCCTCCACCATCGAGTCGGCGAGCGAGGGACGCGGATCGTCCTTCTCGCGCACCGGCAGCTCGATGCGGTAACGGTTGCGGGTGACGTCGCGCGAGCGCTCGAGATCCTTCAGTCCCACCAGCGCCTCGCGGAACAGCCGTCCGGCCAGGTGCAGCAGGCGCGTCTGGGCGTCGGCGGGCAGCCGCTCGGCGTCGAGACCGGCGCCGCGGCAGAAGGCGTCGAGACCGGAGGAGACGTCGGCGAGCGCCATCGCGCCATTGCCGTTCTTCGGTTCGCGCGCGACCGCCTCGGCGAGCCGCGCCATGCGCTCGTTGTGCGCCTCGGCTTCCGGGTCCGGGGCTTGCGCGGGCGGTGGCGCCTCGGCCTCGATGAGCGGAACTTCGCTGGCGAGCGCGCGTACCGGGGCCGACTCGATCGCCTGGCCGTAGGCATTGACCGGCAGCACCGGGTCGCGCCGGGGCTCGGGCACCAGCAGCTCGTCGAGGTTGAGCACCGCGCCGATGTCGCGGTCCGCATGACCGAAGGTGCGCAGCGCGTGAATGCTGGTCGGCACCGCGGCGGCGGCCGGATCCTCCGCGGCGGCGGCGGCGCGCTGCGACTCGAGCGCCGCGACGATGTGGTACTCGCCGATGCGCAGCACGTCGCCATTCACCAGGCGATAGCCGCTCGAGCCGCGCTTGGCGAGCGGCTCCATATCGTCGTTGACGTAGACGCCGTTGGTGCTGACGTCCTGGAGGTAGAAGTGGCCCTCGCGGAACTGCACGCGAGCGTGATGCGCGGAGACGTAGCGCAAGGGGTCGGGAAGCACCCAGTCGTTGTCCGCCGAGCGGCCGATGGTGCCGCCCTCCACCGAGAAAACGGCGGTGCAGCGGTCGGCGAGCGACCGGCGCTGGTCACTGACGACACGCAGGCGAAGCGTCATGGTTCCCCGACTCAAGAGAGTCCGTCCGTCGTATGCGAAACGAGCCGGGCCACAGAGGCGCGGCAGCTTCCCCGGCGCGCCCGGACATATAATGCCAGCGTCAAAGCTACCCGACCCCACAGCCGAGGCCATGGCCGCCAGTCACATTTTCCGCATTATGTTCGTGAATCAGGGCAAGGTTTACGAGGTGTACGCCCGCAAGGTGAGCCACGGGGATTTGTTCGGGTTCATCGAGGTCGAGGAGCTCGTGTTCGGCGAGCGCTCCTCGGTGGTGCTCGACCCGTCCGAGGAGCGCATCAAGGGCGAGTTCGCGGGTGTCAAGCGCACCTTCCTGCCGATGCACTCGATCCTGCGCATCGACGAAGTGAAGAAGCAGGGCGTCAGCAAGATCACCGTGCTCGAGCCGGGCACCAACGTGGCGCAGTTTCCGATGCCGCTGTACACGGCGCCGCCGGGAGAGAAGAAGTGAGGCGCAGGTAGCGCATGCTGGAGATCCCGGGCGCACCGGCACTGTCCGCGTTCCGCATCGCCAAGCTCCTCGAGCGCCTGACGGCCATCGAGCCGACGATCCGCGCTCTGGCGGCGCGTTTCATGCACTTCGCCGATCTCGAGCGCCCGCTCGCGACCGGCGAGCGCGGATTGCTCGCGCAGCTGCTCAGCTACGGTCCGACTTTTCCGGCCGATGTCAGCGCCGCGGCCGGCGAGCGCGTGCTCATCGTGCCGCGCGCCGGCACGATCTCGCCCTGGTCGAGCAAGGCCACGGACATCGTGCAGGTCTGCGGCCTGACGAGCGTGCGGCGGGTGGAGCGCGGCATCGAGTACCGGCTGAGCGCCACACGGGTCCTCGGGCCGGCCGAGCTCACGCGTCTCGCTCCGGCGCTGTTCGACCGCATGACCGAGATGGCTCTGCTCGATGCCGGGGAAGCGGTGCGCCTGTTCGAGCACACACGGCCCCGGCCGCTCGCGATCGTCTCGCTGGCGCGCGGGCGTGCGGCGCTCGAGGACGCGAACGAGCGGCTCGGGCTCGCGCTCTCCGATGACGAGATCGAGTACCTGTTCGCGAGCTTCATTCAGTTGAAGCGCGATCCGACCGACGTCGAGCTGATGATGTTCGCGCAGGCCAACTCCGAGCACTGCCGCCACAAGATCTTCAACGCCGCCTGGCGGATCGATGGCACGCCGCGCGCGGAGTCGCTGTTCGCGATGATCCGCCATACGCACGCGGTGAGCCCCGCGGGGGTGCTGTCCGCCTATCGGGACAACGCCGCCGTGATCGCCGGGAATGTCGGCGCGCGCTACTTTCCCGACCCGGAAACCGGCGTCTACCGCGCGAGCGTCGAGCCGATCGACATCCTCATCAAGGTCGAGACCCACAATCATCCGACCGCCATCTCGCCCTTCCCGGGGGCGGCGACCGGTTCGGGCGGGGAGATCCGCGACGAGGGCGCGACCGGGCGCGGCGCCAAGCCCAAGGCCGGACTCACCGGGTTCTCGGTCTCGAATCTGCGCATCCCGGGCTACGAGCGCCCCTGGGAGCGCGACCTCGGCTCCCCGGCGCGTATCGCTTCCGCGCTCGAGATCATGACCGAGGGCCCGATCGGAGCGGCCTCCTTCAACAACGAGTTCGGCCGCCCGGCGGTATGCGGCTACTTCCGCACGCTCGAGATCGAGCTTCCCGGCGACCATCGCGGCCGCGTCCGCGGCTACCACAAGCCCATCATGATCGCGGGCGGCCTCGGCAACATCCGCCGCGAGCACATCGAGAAGGCCGCGGTGCCGGTCGGCTCGCCGCTCGTCGTCCTCGGGGGACCGGCGATGCTGATCGGTCTGGGGGGCGGTGCGGCCTCGTCGCTCGGCAGCGGCAGCTCGAGCGCCGATCTCGACTTCGCCTCGGTGCAGCGCGGCAATCCGGAGATGCAGCGCCGCGCCCAGGAGGTGATCGATCACTGCTGGTCGCTCGGCGAGCGCAATCCGATCCTTCTCATCCACGACGTGGGCGCGGGCGGGCTCGCGAACGCCGTGCCGGAGTCGGTTGCGCACGGCGGTCACGGCGCGCGGGTCGACTTGCGGGCCATCCCGAGCGCCGAGCCCGGCATGTCGCCGCTCGAGCTCTGGTGCAACGAGGCGCAGGAGCGCTACGTGCTGATCATCGCCCGCGGTGCGCTCGAGCGCTTCGCCGCCGCCGCCGCGCGCGAGCGCTGTCCGTTCGCGGTGATCGGCGAGATCGACGCGAGCGGGCGGCTCGAGGTGACCGATCCCCTGTTCCACGACGCGCCGGTCGACATGCCGCTCGATCTGTTGCTCGGCAAGCCGCCGCGTCTCACGCGCGATGTCGAGACCGTGACGCCGGCCAGGCGGCGTTTCGATGCGGGCCGCATCGAGCTGCACGAGGCGCTGTACCGCGTGCTGCGGCTGCCGGCGGTGGCCGACAAGACGTTCCTCATCACCATCGGCGACCGCACGGTCGGCGGCCTCATCAGCCGCGATCAGCTGGTCGGGCCCTGGCAGGTGCCGGTCAGCGACGTCGGCGTCACCGCCGCCGACTACGAAGGCGTCGCGGGCGAGGCGCTCGCGATGGGTGAGCGCACACCGGTGGCGCTGCTCGATGCGCCGGCCTCGGGGAGGCTCGCGGTCAGCGAAGCCATCACCAACATCCTGGCGGCGGACATCGAGGCGCTGTCGGATATCCGCCTGTCGGCCAACTGGATGGCGGCGAGCGGCGAGCCCGGCGAGGATGCCGCGCTCTATGCGACCGTCGCGGCGGTCGCAAAGCAGCTGTGCCCGACGCTCGGCATCGCGATCCCGGTCGGCAAGGACTCGCTCTCGATGAAGACCCGCTGGCAGGACGGCGGCGTCGATCGCAGCGTCGTGGCGCCGGTCTCGCTCATCATCTCGGCGTTCGCGCCGGTGAGAGATGTGCGCCGCACCCTCACTCCGGCACTCGAGCTCGATGAGCGCCCGAACTCGCTCTGGCTCATCGATCTCGCCGCCGGCAGCAACCGCCTCGGCGCTTCGGCGCTCGCGCAGGTGTACGGCGAGCTCGGCGAGGAGCCGGCCGATCTCGATGAGCCGCGGCGCCTGCTCGCGCTCGCGGCGGCGCTCAGGGACCTCAAGGCCGCGGGGCTGCTGCGCGCCTATCACGACCGCTCGGACGGCGGACTCATCGTGACGCTGCTCGAGATGGCATTCGCCGGGCACTGCGGACTCGACGTCGCGCTGCCGGCGGCGCGCGGGCCGGCCGCCGCCCAGCTCTTCAGCGAGGAGCCGGGGGTCGTCGTGCAGATCCTCGCCGCGGATGAGCCGCGCTTCAACGAGATCCTCGCGCGCCACGGACTCGCGGAGGGGGCGCTCTACCTCGGCGCACCGGTCGCGGAGCTGCGCGTGCAGGTGCGGATCGGTGCGGCGCTGCTCGACGAAGCGTGGGCGGATCTGCGCCGCGCCTGGTCCGAGACCTCCTGGCGCATGCGCCGCCTGCGCGATGACCCGCAGTGCGCCGACGAGGAGTTCGCCGCTCAGACCGCCGAGGCCGACCCGGGCCTCTCGGTCGAGCTCAAATTCGATCCCGAGGAGGACATCGCCGCGCCCTACGTGGCGCGCGGCGTGCGGCCCAGGATCGCGATCCTGCGCGAGCAGGGCGTCAACAGCCAGACGGAGACCGCGGCGGTGTTCGCCCAGGCCGGGTTCGAGCCGCACGACGTGCACATGACGGACCTGCTCGCCGGAAGGCGCCAGCTCGCCGAATTCCAGGGACTCGTCGCCTGCGGTGGCTTCAGCTACGGCGACGTGCTCGGGGCCGGCGAGGGCTGGGCCAAGTCGATCCTGTACCACGCGGCGGTGCGCGCCGAGTTCGAGCGCTTCTTCGCCCGCGCCGACAGCTTCGCGCTCGGTATTTGCAACGGCTGCCAGATGTTCGCCGCGTTGAAGAGCCTCATTCCGGGCACGACGCACTGGCCGCGCTTCGTGCAGAACCGGAGCGAGCAGTACGAGGCGCGCTTGCCGCTCGTCGAAGTGCTGCCCTCGCCCTCGGTGCTGCTCGCCGGGATGGCGGGATCGTTGCTGCCGATCGCGGTGTCACATGGCGAGGGGCGGGGCGAGTTTCCCTCGGCCGCGGCGGCCGCGGCCTGCGCCACGAGCGGCCTGGTCGGATTCCGCTACGTCCATCACGACCGCAGCGTTGCCGACAGCTATCCCGCCAATCCGAGCGGCAGCCCCTTCGGCATCGCCGCACTCTGCAACGCCGATGGGCGCGTGACCATCACCATGCCGCACCCGGAGCGCTCGTTTCGCTATCTGCAGAACTCCTGGCGGCCGCACCAGGCTGGAGCCTACAGCGGCTGGATGCGCCTGTTCCGAAACGCGCGGCGCTTCGTCGATTAAAAAGAGTCAGCTCAGCTCGCGGACACGAGCGGCGTGACCTTGTGGCTGCCGGTCTCGTCGAGGAAGAAGCGCCGCACCATGAGGGCCTGCTGCAGCCGCCCCTTGCGCACGTAGGCCTCGTACAGGAGGTCCTTCATCACTTCCAGCATGATCCCGGCCTGGTAACCATCGAGCAGCGGCATGTTGGCGCGCGCGTCGAGCTCGGCGCCGAACAGCACGCTGCGCATGAGGGTGAAAAGGTCCGGAGCGATGTCGGTGAGGTCGCGCAGGCCGTTCAACTCATCGAACATCCGCAGCTTTCCCGCCTCGCCCAGGTCGTGGAACATCGCCTGCGCCGTGCGCCGGCACATCGAGCCGAAGGCGTTGAAGGCGTCATGGCTGAAGCAGGTCAGCGCCTCACGGAACAGCGCCTCGACCTCCTCGGGGATGTAGGTGAAGCTGAACTTCTCGCGCGCCCGCTCGACCTCCGAGAACTGCGGCGAGAGCTCGATGCGCGCGGCGCCGTACACGCGCACCGTGAAGCGCAGGAAGATCGGCGCGTGGCAGGCATCGCAGAGGTACACGACCCCGACCTGCTTCGGCCGGTAGAGCTGCAGGTCCTCGAAACGCGGCACGGCGCTCGGGGTGATGTGGGCGACCGTCTGGCAATGCGGGCAGGTCACGACCAGGTCCTGGTCGTGATGCAGGCGGCTCGCCGAATCAATGTACGAGGACATACCCTTCATCACGCGGTGCGCGGACTGTTGTTTTCGCGTCCGTCGCCCCGCAGCTCCATGTTAACCGATCGCACCGCGCGGCACCCTGCCGGGCGGCGGCGGCGCTTGGGGGCGCGTTATGTCACAGGACGGGGAGCGCGCGCGAAGGCGAGGATGCGATCCGCGAGTGTCGCGTATTCACCGCTGAAGTGATGGCCCTTGCCGATCTGCGCGCGGCTGACGCCGGAGGCAGCCGGGAGCCCCGGACAGATCGAGTCCGACTCGCCCTCGCCATAAATGCAGAGCACCGGCACGTGGGCGAGGGTGGCCACCTCCGGGCGGGTGGGCGAGCCGCCGTCGGCGCTGCCGACCCAGTCGGCGACGCTCACCTCGAACGAGGCGTTCGAGTCGATGCCGAGAAGGCTCACGCTCGCGATGCGCGCGCGCAGCTCGGGCGGCAGACGGTTGACTACAAAAGGCAGAACGTCCGCGCCGAAGGAATAGCCGACCAGCAGCACGCGCTGCTTGTTCCACGCCGCGAGGTAGTGGCGCATGAGGCGCGCCACGTCGCGCGTCGTCTCATCGGGCGTGCGCTCGCTCCAGAAATACTTGAGCGAGTTGAGTCCTACGGTCGGCACGCCGCTCGCGGCCAGCCGCGCGGCCAGCTCCTGGTCGAGGCCCGCCCAGCCGCCATCGCCGGTGAGGAGCAGCGCGAGCTCGGTGGAGCTCCCGCTGGCCGGCACCTCGTTGACCGGCAGATCGCCGATCTCGGGCGGCCGCGCCGGCGGCGCTTCGACGGGCGCGGTGAGCCGCGCGTAGGCGGCGCGAAACTGTGGCATCCAGTTGCGCTCGACCGAGAAGCCGTGGCCGACGAGCGGTAGCTGCACCACTGCGCCGTTCTTGATCTCGGCCGCGAACTCATCGACGGCCTTCGGGCTGCACACCTCATCCTTCTGTCCCTGGAACGCGATCCACGGCTGCTTGAGGCCCGGCGCCGGCGCCAACACCAGCTCATGCTGCTTGTTCGGAGTGTAGTGAAGCCCCGCGCCCGGGCAGAGCTCGGCCCCCGAGAAGTCCTGGTCGGCACAGAAGCCGAGGCTCAGCGCGCCGGCGAAGGTGCCGGGCGGAGATTGCACCAGAGCGGCGTACACGACCGTGGCGCCCGAGGAGTAGCCGATCAGGACCGGCACGTGGTACTCGCGCATGCCGATCTCTTTCTGCACCTGATGGCTCAAGGCTTCGAAGTCCGCCGCCATCATCTGACAGGGGGCCGCGGGCTTCGCCGCCGCCTGACCGAGGCTCGCCAGGTAGCGGCGGATGTCGGCGCCGACGACGACCGCGCCGCCATCGCGCAGGGCTTTCGCCATGTTGATGACGCCGAGCTCCCAGCCGCCATCGCCCGAGAGGAAGATCGCCACGCTCTTAGGTGCGCCCTCGGGAATGTAGACGCTCACCGTGCCGAAGCGGCCGGCGGCGATATGCGCATCCGCCCCATCGCCGGCCGCGGCCGCGGGCTCATGGGTCTTGACGGCCTTGGCGGCGGCGGCGGGAGAGGGGCCCGGCGCCGGCGCCGCGGCGAGTGCGGCGGCGGCGAGCAAGGTGAGGATCAGGGCGTACGGGGCGCGGGTCATCGTGCGAACAGCTCCTTCATGCCTCCGGCAATCAGCGTCGAGACATCGATCAGCACGCGCGGCAGGGCGATGCCGCCGCGCGCCACGAGGTAGCGCGGCTCCCACACCGGATCGAACTTCGCCTTGTAGCGGCGCAGCCCTTCGAAGTTATAGAAGTGCTCGCCGTGGCGGAAGATGAAGTTGCCGACCCGGTGCCAGGCGGGCGCGAGCGGGTGGGCCTCGAGGCCCGAGAGCGGCGCCATGCCGAGGTTGAAGTGGCGAAAGCCCGCGCGCTGGCCCCACTGCATGAGCTCGATGAAGAGGTAGTCCATCGCCCCGCGCGGCGCCTCGGGGCCGAAGCGCATGAGATCGACCGACAGCTCGGCCTTGGTGCCGGTGGTCCAGAGGTTGGCGAACGCCACCGGCGCGCCCTCGGTGCGGACCAGCGCGAGCGGAAACTGCGCGAGATACTCCGGCGAGAATGCGCCGACGGAGAAGCGCTTCTCGCCGGTCGATTTGCTCGAGAGCCAGGAGTCGGAGATGCGCCTGAGCGCAGGCAGGAGCGCGGCGACGCCGTCGGGGGGCACGACCTCGAAGCTCGCGCCGTCGCGCTGCGCGCGCCGATGCGCCTGGCGCAGGTCCGCGCGCGCGCCGCCCTCGAGCGAGAACTTCTCGAGCGGTACGCGCGCCTCCTCGCCGATCTTGAGCGCGGCGAGCCCGAGATCGACGTACAGCCCGAGGCGCTCCGCGCACACCTGGTAGAAAACCGTGTCGCAGCCGTGGTGGTCGGACATCTCGCGCAGCCGCCACACGAGCTCCTCGGCCCCCTCGCGCGCTCCCACCGGGTCGCCGAGCGCGATCCAGCTGCGGCCGGCGATCTGGTACATCACGAAGGCGGTGCCGGCGTCGTTGAAGAGCAGGCGCTTGTCGCCGGTCAGCGCGGCGTTGGCCACGGTGTTGTCGCTCTGCGCGATGAGCGCGCGCGCCCGCGCCAGCTCGTCGGCACCCGCCACCGCGGGCTCGGGGCGCGAGGGCCGCAGCACGTTCAAGAGCACGTAGGCGGTGCCGAGCACCACGATCGAGAGTGAGGCGCGCAGCATGCGCGGCGCATTGCCATCGGTCGCGAAGGTCCACCAGAGATCGTGCGAATACGGGAGGTGCCGGTAGGAAATGACTCCGAGCCAGACGGCGAGCGCGACCACGCCGACGATGCTCGCGATCCACACCGGGTTGAAGCGCTCGGAGAGGATCGCGGTCGGCCGGTAGAAGGCGCGACGGCCGAGCATCAGCACGCCGAGCACGAGTGCGAGCAGGGTCGCCTCCTCGAAGTCGAGGCCCTTCAGGAGCGAGGCGAAGATGCCGCCGAGCAGGAGCCAGACGGTGATGAGGTAGGCGGCCTCGACGCGGCGGAACAGCGCGCGCGAGAGCACCAGCAGCCCCAGGCCGATGATGCTGCCGGCGAGATGCGACACCTCGAGTACCGCGAGCGGCAGGAAGCGGTCGAGAAAGGCGAGCCGCTCCTCGATCGCCGGCGTCGCCCCGGAGAACAGCAGCAGCGCACCCGCGAGGAAGGTGAGGGCGCCCGCCATCTGCGGCACGACCGGCGCGATGTACACCGACGCGAGCTCCTGGGCCCAGGCGATGCGGGTGCGCTGCGCCGTGATTTCCTTCGAGCCGAAGAGCACGGTCCCGAAGACCAGCGGCACGAGGTAGTACACGGCGCGGTAGGCGAGCAGCGAGCCGAGCAGCGCATCCGGCGGTACCCCGGGGAGCGTCAGCAGCATCACCGCCTCGAACACCCCGACTCCGCCGGGCACGTGGCTCAGGATCCCGGCGATGACCGCCAACGCGTAGGTGCCGAGAAACGGCACGAACCCGATGTGCGCCCCCGCCGGCAGGAGCGACCAGAGCACCGCGCAGGACAGCGACAGGTCGGCGACCGAGAGGGCGAGCTGCGCCACGCCGATGGCCGGCCCCGGGGCGCGCAGTGCCCAGCCGCGCAGCTCGAGCGTGCCGCGGGCGAGGATCGCCCAGAGCGCGTAGAGCGCCACGGCGCCGAGCAGCACGGTGCCTGCGAGCAGCGACCAGTTGCGATGCAGGTGCAGGATCTGCGTCGCGTGCGTCGGCGCGAGGAACAGCGACAGTCCGGCGATGGTCGCAAGCCCGGTGCCGAGCGATAGGCTGCAGAAGGCCGAGATGGTCGCCACATCGATCGCGCTCACCCCCGCGGTCGCGTACAGGCGGAAGCGAATGGCGGCGCCCGTGAACGCGGAGAAGCCGAGCGCATGGCCGAAGGAGTAGGCGATGAAGGAGGTGAAGAGGATGCGCGGGTAAGGGATGACGCGCCGCAGGTAGGCGAGCGCCAGCACGTCGTAGTTGGAGAGCAGCCAGTAGCTCGCCGCGGTGAAGCCGAGTGCGGCCAGCACCTGGCGGCGCGGGATCGAGTGCAGGTGCTCGAGCACGCGGCTCATGTGCAGATGCGCGAGCTGGCGGTGGAGCAGCAGCCCTACCAGGGAGAACACCAGCAGCGCCGCAACCGGTCCGACCCAGCGCCGGCGGCGGCGGTCCCCCGCCAATTCCCCGTCCGTTATCCTCGGCGCTGACAAGACTGCGCTGCGCCTCCGTCAGCGCGTGAGCGGCTTGTACTTGATGCGGTGGGGCTGCAGGGCGTCGGCGCCGCGGCGGCGCTGGAAGTCGGCGACGTACTCCTGGTAGTTCCCCTCGAACCACACGACCTGCGAGTCGCCCTCGAAGGCGAGCATGTGAGTCGCGATGCGGTCGAGGAACCAGCGGTCGTGGGAGATCACCACCGCGCAGCCGGGGAACGCCAGCAGCGCCTCTTCCAGCGCGCGCAGGGTCTCGACGTCGAGGTCGTTGGTGGGCTCATCGAGCAACAGCACGTTGCCGCCGGCACGCAGCACCTTGGCGAGGTGCACGCGGTTGCGCTCGCCGCCGGAGAGATCGCCGATCAGCTGCTGCTGTTGCGCGCCCTTGAAGTTGAAGCGGCCGACGTAGCCACGCGAGGGCGTCTCGAAGGCTCCCACCCTGATCAAGTCGAGGCCGCCGGAGATCTCGTGCCAGACGGTCTTCCGGTCATCGAGCGTCTGGCGCGACTGGTCGACGTAGGCGAGACGGACGGACGGGCCCAGGCGGATCTCGCCGGCGTCGGCCTTCTCGGCGCCCGTCAGCATGCGGAACAGCGTGGTCTTGCCGGCGCCGTTCGGGCCGATGATGCCGACGATGCCGCCGCGCGGGAGACTGAAGGACAGATTGTCGATGAGCAGGCGCTCGCCATAGCCCTTGCGCAGGCCCTCGGCCGCGATCACCAGGTCGCCGAGCCGCTCGCCCGGCGGGATATAGATCTCGTTGGTCTCGTTGCGTTCCTGGAACTCGCGCGAGGCGAGCTCCTCGTAGCGCTGCAGGCGCGCCTTGCTCTTGGCCTGACGCGCCTTGGGGTTCTGCCGCACCCACTCGAGCTCGTGCGCCAGCGCCTTGCGCAGCCCCTCCTGCTCGCGCTCCTCGAGCGCCAGGCGCTGCTCTTTCTGCTCGAGCCACGAGGAGTAGTTGCCGTGCCAGGGGATCCCGTAGCCGCGGTCGAGCTCGAGGATCCACTCGGCCACGTTGTCGAGGAAGTAGCGGTCGTGAGTGACCGCGATGACGGTGCTCGGGTATTCCTCGAGGTAACGCTCGAGCCAGCCGATCGACTCGGCGTCGAGGTGGTTGGTCGGCTCATCGAGCAGCAGCATGTCGGGAGCCGAGAGCAGCAGACGACAGAGCGCCACGCGGCGCTTCTCGCCGCCCGAGAGGGTGCCGATGCTCGCCTCCCAGGGCGGCAGGCGCAGCGCGTCGGCGGCGATCTCGAGCTTGCGCTCGAGCTCCCAGCCACCGGCGGCGTCGATCGCATCCTGCAGTTGCGCCTGGCGCTCGAGGAGCTTGTTCATCTCCTCCTCGGAGAGCTCCTCGCCGAAGCGCTCGCTGAGTGCCATGAACTCCTCGAGCTCGCGGAAGGTCCCGCCGAGGCCCTCCATGACCGTCGTGCGCACGTCGCGCTCCGGATCGAGCTCGGGCTCCTGCGGCAGGAAGCCGATGCGGATGCCGCTCTGCGGGCGCGCCTCGCCGTCGAACCCCTGATCGATCCCCGCCATGATCTTCAGAAGCGATGACTTGCCGGCGCCATTCAGGCCCAGCACGCCGATCTTCGCGCCCGGAAAGAACGAGAGACTGATGTCGCGCAGGATGACCCGTTTGGGCGGGACCACCTTCGACACACGATTCATCGTATAGATGTACTGAGCCATGCAACGTCCGGCGGCAGGGGATGCCGTGATTATACGGGGTGAGCCGCGCGCGAGCGTCGATGGGTCCCGCCGGCCGTGTGCTAGTCTCGCAGGCCTTGACTGGCACGGGGAGCGGCGGGCGCACATGAACGCGGGCGTCGGGGTAGTGGTGAGCGAACGCCTCGCCCGCTACAGCTTTGGTGATGGTCATCCCTTCGGTCCCGACCGGCTGGCCGCCTTCATGCGCGAGTACGAGGCACGCGGCCTCGATCGGCGCGTGCAGGTGCTCGAGCCGCGTACCGCCTCCGAGGAGGAGCTGCGCGCGTTCCACAGCCCCGGCTACCTCGAGTTCGTGCGCGAACGCTCGGCGAGCGGCACGGGGCTCCTCGATGGCGGCGACACGCCGGCGTTCCGCGGCGTGTACGAGGCGGCGGCGGGAGTGGTGGGCGCGACGCTCGCGGCGATGGAAGCGATCATGCGCGGCGATTGCCGCCGCGCCTTCGTGCCGATCGCGGGCCTGCATCACGCGGCGCGTGAGCGCGCCGCGGGCTTTTGTGTCTTCAACGACTGCGGCGTGGCGATCGAGCTCCTGAAGCGCGCTGGCCTCAAGCGCGTCGCCTACGTCGACATCGACGCGCATCACGGCGATGGCGTGTTCTACGCCTTCGAGGACGACGCCGCGGTGGTGTTCGCGGACCTGCACGAGGACGGCCGCTACCTCTATCCCGGCACCGGCGCGAGCGGCGAGACCGGCCGCGGGGCGGCGGCCGGCATGAAGCTCAACGTGCCCTTGCCGCCGGGCGCGGATGACGAGGTGTTCGAGCAGGTGTGGCCGCGCGTGCTCGAGCACCTCGAGCGCTTCAGTCCCGAGTTCATCATCCTGCAGTGCGGCGCCGACAGCCTCGAGGGCGATCCGATCACCCATCTGCGTCTCTCGGCCCGCTCTCACGGGCACGCCGCGCGCTCGCTGCGGGAGCTCGCCGACCGCCTCGGCCACGGCCGCGTGCTGGCGCTCGGCGGCGGGGGCTATAACCGCGGCAACCTCGCCCAGGCCTGGAACGCGGTACTGGAAAACCTGCTGTAGGAGCAGGCGGCGTCGCGAAGCTTCTGCCGGCGCGCGCGCATCCGACAAGGGCGGCAGCGGTGTCGTTCCGGTACAATTCGCGGCCCGTTTCCGCGCGGCTCTCACCCAGGGCGTACCCGCATGTTCCGCAGCAACGAGACCATCGCAGACTTCGATCCCGAGCTGGCCCGCGCCATCGAGGGCGAGCGCCGTCGCCAGGAGGATCATGTCGAGCTGATCGCCTCCGAGAACTACACCAGCCCGCGCGTGCTCGCGGCGCAGGGCTCGGTGCTCACCAACAAGTACGCGGAAGGCTATCCCGGCAAGCGCTACTACGGCGGCTGCGAGTTCGTCGACATCGCCGAGCAGCTGGCGATCGATCGCGCCAGGCAGCTGTTCGGCGCCGACTACGCCAACGTGCAGCCGCACTCGGGCTCGCAGGCGAACGCCGCGGCCTACTTCGCGCTGGTGCCGCCCGGCGAGACCATCCTCGGCATGAGCCTCGACCACGGCGGCCACCTGACGCACGGCGCCAAGGTCAACTTCTCCGGCAAGTTCTTCCGCGCCTTCCAGTACGGCATCCGTCCCGAGAACGGCGAGATCGACTACGCCCAGGTGCAGCGCCTGGCCGAGGAGCACCGGCCGAAGATGATCATCGCCGGCTTCTCCGCCTACTCGCGCGTCGTCGACTGGGCACGCTTCGCGGCCATCGCGCGCGAGGTCGGCGCGTACTTCGTGGTCGACATGGCGCACGTCGCAGGCCTGGTCGCGGCCGGCCTCTATCCCAACCCGCTGCCGCACGCCGACGTCGTGACCACCACGACCCACAAGACCCTGCGCGGCCCGCGCGGCGGGCTGATCCTGGCGCGCGCCAACGACGAGATCACCAAGAAGCTCAACTCGATGGTGTTCCCGGGGACTCAGGGCGGACCCCTGATGCACGTGATCGCCGCCAAGGCGGTCGCGCTCAAGGAAGCGCTCGAGCCCGAATTCAAGGACTACCAGCGCCAGGTACTCGCCAACGCGCGCGCGATGGCGGCGCGGCTCGCGAACAACGGCTACCAGATCGTCTCGGGCGGCACCGACAATCACCTCTTTCTCATGAGCCTTGCCGACCGCAACATCACCGGCAAGGATGCGGATGCGGCGCTCGGCCGCGCCAACATCACCGTCAACAAGAACGCCGTACCGAACGACCCGCGGCCGCCGATGGTGACGAGCGGGCTCAGGATCGGCTCGCCCGCCTCGACCACGCGCGGCTTCAAGGAGCGCGAGGTAGAGCAGGTGGCCGACTTCATCACCGAAGTGCTGGACGCGGAAGGCGCCGCGGCGGCGATCGAGCGCGTGCGCGGCTCCGTGCTCGAGCTCTGCCGGCGCTTCCCGGTCTACGGTCCGTAAGTGCACTGCCCCTTCTGCGGCCACGAAGAGACCAAGGTGAACGACTCGCGGCTCGCCGGCGAGGGACGGCAGATCCGGCGCCGCCGCGAGTGCCTGAAGTGCGGCGAGCGCTTCACGACCTTCGAGACCGCCGAGCTCGTGATGCCGGTGGTGGTGAAGGGCGACCGCGCCCGCGAGCCCTTCGACGAGGCGAAGCTGCGCGCCGGCATGGAGAAGGCGCTCGAGAAGCGCCCGGTGCCGCGCGAGCAGCTCGATGAGGCCGTGAGCCGCATCGTCCATCAGGTCCGGAGCCTCGGCGACCGCGAGGTGTCCGCGCGCGCCATCGGCGAGCTCGTGATGGAGGAGCTCAGGCACCTCGACGAGGTCGCCTACGTGCGCTTCGCTTCCGTGTATCGCCAGTTTGAGGACGTACAGGCGTTTCACGATGAGATCGAGCGGCTGCGGGCCGGTCGCCCTGCGACGCCGCCCGCCCACCGGCAGCCCCCGGCGCATAAGCGCCGCGCCGGGCGCGCCGCGAGCCGCGATCAGCTGCCGCTCCTGCCCGGGGAGCCGGCCGACGAAGAGCCGGGCACCGGCGGCAAGCAGTAAGGCTCCCCCGCACGGGGGAGACCGCAACAGTCGCAACCTCTGCATGATGGCGATCGCCGATGTTCTCTGATTTCGACCGCACCGCGATGCAGCGTGCGCTCGAGCTGGCGGCGCGCGGGCTCAGCACCACCCATCCGAACCCGCGCGTCGGCTGTGTCATCGCGCGCTCCGGCCGCGTGGTCGGGGAGGGCTGGCACGTGCGCGCCGGCGATAGCCACGCCGAAGTCGCAGCGCTCGCCGCGGCCGGAGCACAGGCGGCGGGAGCGAGCGTCTACGTGACGCTCGAGCCCTGCAGCCACGAGGGGCGTACGCCCCCGTGTGTGGACGCATTGATCGCGGCGCGCGTGGCGCGCGTCGTGTATGCAGTGGGCGATCCAAACCCGCTGGTCAACGGCCAGGGGGCCGAGCGCCTCGGCGCCGCGGGTGTCGCGGTCGAAGCGGGGCTGCTGGCGGCGGAAGCGGCGGAGCTCAACGCGGGATTCATGAAGCGGATGCAGACGGGCCTCCCCTGGGTGCGCGTCAAGATCGCAGCGAGCCTGGATGGACATACCGCGCTCGCGAGCGGCGCGAGCCGGTGGATCAGCGGCGAGGCCTCCCGCGCGGACGTGCAGCAGTGGCGCGCGCGCAGCTCGGCGATCCTGACAGGGGTCGGCACGGTGCTCGCGGATGATCCGCGGCTCGACGTGCGGCTGTCCGCAGAGGATGGCATCGAGCGACGCCAGCCGCTGCGCGTGGTGCTCGACAGCTCGCTGCGCACGCCGCCCGAGGCACGCCTGTTCGAGGCTTCGGGCGAGGTACTGATCGTGACGGCGCTGCCGGCCTCCGACCCGCAGTGGGAGCCGCGCTGTGCCGCGCTCGCCGAACGCGGCGCGCACATCGAGACCCTGCCCGCGGAAAGCGGGCGGGTGCCGCTCGGGGCGGTGCTCGAGCGGCTCGGCGAGCTCGAGATCAATGAGCTGCAGGTCGAGGCGGGCCCGACGCTCGCGGGGAGTCTCGTCCAGCTGGGGCTCCTCGATGAGCTCCTGCTGTACGTGGCGCCCAGGCTCCTGGGACCCGGGGCGCGGCCGCTGGTGGCGTTCCCGGAGCTCGGCGAGCTCGAGGCGGCGCCCGCGTTCGAGATCGTGGAGACTCTGCGCGTGGGCGAAGATCTGCGACTGCGGCTGCGGCCGCGCGCGCAGTGAGGATCGAGGCGAGAGCTTTGTTCACCGGAATCGTTCAGGACCTGGGCACGCTCGTCGAGCGCGAGCCGCGCGGCGGCGACCTGCGCCTCGTGATCGGCTTCAAGGAGCTCGATGAGGCGCGGGTGGGCCTCGGCGACAGCATTTCAGTGCAGGGCTGCTGCCTCACCGTGACCGGGCGCAGGGATCGCACCTTCTCCGCCGACCTCTCGCGCGAGACGCTCGCGCTTACGACGCTCGGTGCGCTCGCGGTCGGGGCGCGGGTCAATCTCGAGCCCGCGCTCCGTGCCGGGGACGTGCTCGGCGGGCACCTGGTGTCGGGTCACATCGACGGCACCGCGCGCGTGACCAGCGTCGAGACGGACGCGCGTTCGCAGCGCCTCACCATAGGCGTGCCGCCCGAGCTCACGCGCTACATCGCGCGCAAAGGCTCGGTGACCGTCGATGGCGTCAGCCTCACGGTCAACGAGGTCGCGGGCGGGAGCTTCGGCGTCAACATCATTCCGCACACTCAGGCGGTGACCACGCTCGGCGCGCTGGCCGCGGGCGACCAGGTCAATCTCGAGGTCGACCAGCTCGCCCGCTACGTCGAGCGGCTGCTGGCCCCCGGCGGATGAGACGGGTGCGGAGTTACTGGCTCCTGCTCGCAGCGCCGGCGCTGGTGCTGCGCGCCCTGGTTCCGCCGGGGTTCATGCCGGTGGCCGCGGAGCACGGCTTCGCGCTCGAATTCTGTCCGGGCGCCGCAGCCCTGCCGCCGGGGGCAGCGCTCGCCTCCGCACACGCGCATCACCATCACGGGCACGGTGGAGGCCGCTCGGGCGATCCCTCATCCCCGGCCCATCACGCCCCCTGCGTGTTTGCCGCGAGTGCGCTCCTCGGTCCCGTCCCCGCGGGCGCTGCGCTGCCTCTCACGGACGCCCCCGAGCGCGTCCTCGAGCGGCTCGATCCTGGCGCCCAGGTTCACCTTCCCTCGATCGTCCGTGCCCAGTCCCCGCGCGGCCCGCCCGAGCTCACCTGACCGCTGACCACCTGCGGAATGCACCCGATGCGCTTCGGGTGCCGCGCGCGGCCGCGACCACGGCGTGCGCGTGGGTCGCTCTGAAGAAGGGATTGGCTATGGTTCGCGGCATTCATTGGCGAGACAGAGCGGCGTGGCTGCTCGCCTGCGCGGCGCCGGCGGTAGCACATGCCTGTGCGTGCGGATGTGGCGTGTTCGACGTGGCGACCAGTGAGATGTTTCCGGTCTCCTCGGGGGGCATGGTGTACCTCGAGCAGGATTTCATGGATCAGAATCAGAACTGGAGCGGCACCTCGTCGGCGCCCGCGAGCGCCAACAGCGATCTGCGGATACGCACCAACTTCTGGACGCTCGGCGGGCAGTACCTGTTCGACCGCAGCTGGGGGGTGCAGGTCGAAGTGCCCTACTGGGAGCGGTTGTTTCGCACTACTGACGACAGCGGAGCGGTGGCGGATTTCACCCACGGCGCTCTGGGCGATGTGCGGCTCAAGGCGTTCTACACCGGGCTGGCAGCGGATCTCTCGACGGGGCTCAGCTTCGGAGTGAAGCTGCCGACCGGCGACTCGACCTACGCGAACTTCGACCCCGACACGGAGATCAGCTCGGGCAGCACCGACCTGCTCCTCGGCGCATATCATCTCGGCGCACTCACCCGCGACAACCGCTTCTCATGGTTCGCGAGCGCCCAGTGGCAGCAGCCGATCGCGCACAAGGCGAGCTATCGGCCCGGGGCCGAGCTCGATATGGTAAGCGGCGTCTACTATGCCGGCTGGAGCTTCGCGGCGGTGCGACTCACGCCGCTGTTGCAGGTCGAGGGCACCTATCGAGAGCATGACGGCGGGCCGCTCGGCCACCCACAGGATAGCGGCTACACCCGGCTATTCGTGGCGCCGGGGCTCGAGCTCGACGCCGGGCGCACTCGCTGGTATGCCGACGTGTCGCAGGCCGTCTACACCAACTCATCCGGGAATCAACTCATCGCGCGGACGCTCTTCAAGGTGTCGGTGAGCGTCCGATTCTGAAGGAGGACCCCCATGTCTCACAGCCAGTACACCCGCAAGCGTGCGTTAGCACCGCCGGCGGCGCTCGCGCTGCTCGCCGCGGGGGCGCTTAGCTGCGCGCTGCGGGCGCACGCTGCCGAGGTGGGACAGCCCGCCCCCGCGCTCATTGCGCCGCAACTCGACGGCCGCACCTTCGACCTCGCCGCCGAGCGCGGCAAGGTCGTGATCGTCAACTTCTGGGCAAGCTGGTGCGGCCCGTGCCGCGCCGAGATGCCCCTCCTCAACCGCTTCTATCTCGCGCATCGCGGCGAGGGCCTCGCGCTCGTCGGCGTGAGCGTCGACGACCGGCACGATCGCAACGCGGTCGGGGAGATCATGCGCCAGTTCTCCTATCCGGCCGTGCTCGCGGCCACGGCCAGGACCAACGGCTTCGGCCCGCCGCTCGCGGTGCCGATGACCTGGATCATCGACCGGCAGGGTGTGGTGCGTGCGCGCCTCGTGTCCGGCAACGCCGTCACCGAGCAGGCGTTGGAACAGGCGGTGGCGCCGCTGCTGGCGCCCGCCGCAGGCGCGGCGCGCTAGCGTCCGGGCCCGTCCGGGGGGTCGGGTATACTTCACGGCCCCATGTCCAAAGTCGTCCCACTGTCCGGCAAGCCGGCGGCGCCGCCGCCCGCGAGCAACCTCAACTCGATCGAGGAGCTCCTCGCCGAGCTGCGCGCGGGCCGCATGGTCGTGGTCATGGACGACGAGGACCGCGAGAACGAGGGCGATCTCATCATGGCCGCCGAGCACGCCACGCCCGAGGCCGTCGCCTTCATGATCCGCCACACGAGCGGCATCAT
>DATMRG010000058.1:0-6397 GCA_035566495.1 Steroidobacteraceae bacterium
CGGCACGACCCTCGCCGACCTCGAGCGCTTCACCCAGCGCGAGCTCGCCGCCGGGACCGCGATCGGCGAGCTCAATGCCAAGCGCACCGCGCTCTCGCGCATCAAGGGCGGGCGCCTCACGGCGCGGCTCGCCGGCCGGCCGGCACGGGCGCTCTACGTCTCCGACGTGCCGGGCGATGACACGCGGGTCATCGGCTCAGGGATCCTCGGGCGCGCGAGCGAGGGCGAGGATCACGTCGAGCGCACCATCGTCGCTTCCGTCGAGCGCGCGGTCGCCGGCGCCGCCGATGCCGCCCGTACGCGCGGGCTCGCCGTGCACGCACCCGCGCGGCGCTTCGATGACGATGCGCTGCGGCTCGCGGCACGCTTCGCGCACGAGCTGCGGTTGTCATCGAGCCAGGTGTGCGTCTGGGGCGGAGAGTCGACGGTGCAGCTTCCGGCGAACCCCGGCAAGGGCGGACGCAACCAGCATCTCGCGCTCGCCGCGGCCAAGCTGATCGCCGGCCAGGCGGACCTCCTGCTCCTCGCCGCCGGCACCGACGGCACCGATGGCGTCACCGAGGACGCGGGCGCGCTGGTCGATGCGGAGAGCTGCGGGCGCATCGCGCTCGACGGGCTCGACGTCGATGCCTGTCTCGCGCGCGCGGATTCCGCGCGGGCGCTGGCCGCGAGCGGGGATCTCCTGCACTTAGGCCCCACGGGCACCAACGTCGGGGACCTGGTGATCGGGCTCAAGATGGCCGCGGCGGCGCCCGGCGGCGCGCCGGCCCGGCATGGCGGCCCGCGGGCCCGCGTGCTGTAATCGCCGCCCCATGCGGGTGCTCCTGATCGAAGAAGACGCGCGGCGCTGCGCGCAGATCCGCGAACGGCTCACCTCCTGGCGCCCGCAGTCGAGCCTCACCGTCCACAATCCGGTCGCCCAGGGCGAGCTCGCGCCCGAGTTCCTCGCGCAGGGCTATGACGCCGTGCTGCTCGCCGACCAATGGACGGGCGGGCGCGGCCTCACCTGGGCGCGCGAGCTCGCCGCTCGCTCGGGCTTCGCGCCCATCGTGCTCCTGCGCCAGCGCGCCGACACGACGGTCGCGAGCGATGCGGCGGCGCTCGGCGCCTGGTCGGTGACGGGCGAGGAGCTCGAGGGCGAGGAGTTCCGCCGCGTGCTGAGCGCCGCCGAGCAGCGCCAGGCGCACGCGCGCGCCCTGTGGCGCTCGAGCAGCGCGGGACGCGAGGCGCAGCGTTTCGGCGATGCCTTCATCCGCGGCTACCGGCGCGTCCGCCGTCTGACCACCGGCCGTCTCACCGACCTCTACGTCGGTGAGAGCGAGAGCGCAGGCACGCTGGTGGCGCTCAAGGTGGCACGCGACCGCCACGCGGAGCGCGAGCCGCACGACATCTTCGGCCGCTTTCTCCAGGAGTACGAGATCGCGCAGCGCATCCACGCGCCAGGCGTCGTGCGGCTCTTTGACCTCGGCGTGAGCGACGAGCACGCCTGGCTCGTCATGGAGTACTTCCCGCTCGGGGACCTGCGCCGCCGCATGCGCGCCGCGCGCCTGGAGCCGCGCGAGGCGCTGCTGCTCGCGATCGAGGTGGCGCGTGCGCTCGAGAGCGTCCACGCCGCGGGAGTGCTGCACCGGGACTTGAAGCCGGGCAACGTCATGCTGCGCACCGACGGCAGCATTGCGCTCATCGACTTCGGTCTCTCGAAGGACACCGCGCTCATCGAGGATGCGACCGACAGCGGCATGATCTTCGGCACACCGCACTACATGAGCCCCGAGCAAGGTCACGCCGAGCCGGTCGATGCGCGCAGCGACCTCTACAGCCTCGGGGTCATGCTCTACGAGCTGCTGACCGGCGAGAAGCCCTTCCGCGCCGACAATCCCATGGCCATCGTCTACAAGCACCGGAAGGAACCGGTACCGCAGTTGCCGACCCCCCTCGCGCCGCTCCAGCCGCTCCTCGAGCGGCTGCTCGCCAAGGCTCCCGCCGACCGCTTCCCGAACGCGGGCGATGCGGCCCAGGCGCTGACCCGCGCAGTCGGCGACTGGCTCTCGCGCGAGGCGCGCCCGTGAGCGCGGGTCCCATGGCGATTCTGCGCGCGCCGACACCGCGCGCCTGGGTCGTGGCGGCGGCGGCGCGCCTGCCCGAGCTCCTCGTCGATCACGCCAACTGCGAGAAGAAGGCGGCGTCGAGCGCCATGGCGCTGATCTTCGCCTACCCCGAGGACACCCCGCTCGTGCTCGCGCTCTCGCGCCTCGCGCGCGAGGAGCTCCGGCATTTCGAGCAGGTGCAGCGCGCGATGCGCGAGCTCGCGATACCGATCGTGCGGCAGCGCCCGGGCCGTTACGCGCACGAGCTGCGCCGGGCGCTCCGTACCACGCACCCAGAGCGAAAGCTCGATCTGCTGCTCGCCGCGGCCCTGATCGAGGCGCGCTCGGCCGAGCGCTTCGCGCTCCTCGCAGGTCGGCTGCCGCCGCCCCTCGGCGCGCTCTACACGCAGCTCGCCGATTCCGAGGCGCGGCATTTCGAGCTCTACCTCGACTTCGCGCGCGAGCGCGCACCGCTCGACTGGCAGGCGCGCCTCGCCGGGCTCGGCGCGCGCGAGGCCGAGCTCGCGACGACGCCCGACACCGAGCTTCGTTTCCACTCCGGCCCTCCCGTGCACTAACATTTCGTTACAAGCCTCGCGGGCACGAAATGCCCCGCCCGGTGTCTCTTTGCCCGGTATCCTCGCTTCCCGAGAGAGGCATCGAGCGCAATGAACGAGCGTCCGCACCTGCTGATCGTCGACGACGACCGCGAGATCCGCGGCCTGCTGGCCCAGTACCTGGAGAAGCACGAGTTCCGCACCACCGCCGTCCCCGACGGCAAGGAGATGCGGCGCGTGCTCGAGCGCTCGCACGTCGATCTTCTGGTGCTCGATCTCATGCTGCCGGGCGAAGATGGTCTGTCGCTCTGCCGCGAGCTGCGCGGCCGCTCGCAGCTGCCGATCATCATGCTCACAGCGCGCGGCGAGGACGTCGACCGGATCGTCGGCCTCGAGCTCGGCGCCGACGACTACGTCGCCAAGCCCTTTAATCCGCGCGAGCTCCTCGGACGCATCAAGGCAGTGCTGCGCCGCTCGGCGCACGCCCCGCGCGACCCCTCGCCCGGGTCGGTGCGCTCCTTCAGCTTCGGCGGCTGGCGGCTCGACACCATCACCCGCACGCTGACGGATGCCGAGGGGAAGGAAGTAGCCCTGAGCGGCGCCGAGTACCGCCTGCTCGCGGTGCTGCTCGCCGCCGGCAACCGGGTGCTGACCCGCGCCCAGCTGACCGAGCTCCTGCGCGGGCGCGACGCCGACCCCTTCGACCGCAGCATCGACGTGCGCATCAGCCGCCTGCGGCAAATCCTCGGCGACGATGCGCGCGCGCCGCAGATCATCAAGACCGTCTATGGCGAGGGTTATGTCGTCGGCGTCAGCGTCGAAAGCCAGTGAACCCGCGAATTCCGCGCGCCTGACCCTCTGGCCGCAGTCACTGTTCGGGCGGCTGATCGCCGTCTCGGTGCTCGCGGTGGTGCTCGCGCAGGCCGTGGGCCTGGTGCTGATCGCCCGGGAGCGCGAGACCTTCGTCCTGCAGAGCAGCGTGCGCGAGTGGACGCGCCGCATCGCCGAGACGGTGCAGATGCTCGCGGCGCTCGGCCCGGCCGAGCGCGCCGCGGCGGTCGCGCAGCTCGCGGCGCCGCGCGCGGTCCCCTCGCTCCCGCCGCCGCCCGCCGATGATCCGCCGCGGTCGGCCCACAACCTGCTCGATCCGCACCGCGCCTTCGTGCGCGTGCCGCTGCTCACCGATTTCGAGCAGACGCTGCGGGAGCACGTCCAGGCGGCCCTCGGCAGCAGCTATGGCGTCGCCATCGAGCGTACGCTCGATCCGAGTCGCCCGGCGATCGCGCTGCCGGTGCCGTTCTACGAGGCGCGCGAGCTCGCCGCGCACCAGGAGACGGCGCAGCGCTACGACGTGGCGGTGCGCTTCCCGGACGGGGGGAGCGAAGTCTTCCGCATCACGCGCATGCCGGGCGGCGCGCCGCTGCCGCGCAACCTGCGCGTCAACCTGACACTCCTGGTGCTGATTCTGGTGATCGCGCTCTACGTCACCGCGCGCAGCATCACCCGGCCGCTGTCGGCCCTGGCGCGGGCCGCCGACAGCGTCGGCCGCGACGCGCGCCCGGAGAGGCTCCCCGAGGTTGGAGCGCGCGAGCTGCGCGATGCGGCGCGGGCTTTCAACACCATGCAGGACCGCCTGCGCCGCTATCTCGACAGCAGGAGCCGCGTGCTGGCGGCGATGTCGCACGATCTGAAGACGCCGCTCACCCGCCTGCGCCTGCAGGTCGAGACGCTCGACGACCCCGCACTCCAGGCGCGCATCGGCAAGGAGCTCACCGAGATGGAGCTCATGGTGCGCGAGGCACTGTCGCTGTTCCGGGGCCTCGACGATGGCGAGCCGGCCGTGCCGGTCGAGGTGAATGAGCTCCTGGCGGGCATCGTGCAGCAGTTCGCCGACATGGGCGCGGTGACCGTGAGCGGGCGGGCGCTCGCGCCCTTCACGGGCAAGGCGCAGGCGCTCAAGCGCCTGCTCACGAACCTCATCAGCAACGCGATCAACTTCGGCTCCCGCGCCACGGTGCTGGTCGAGGACAACGGCGATCTCGTCATCCGGGTGCGCGATCAGGGCCCCGGGATCCCGGAAGGGGAGCTCGAGCGGGTGTTCGAGCCCTTCCACCGGCTCGAGCAGTCACGCAACCGCGACAGCGGCGGCACCGGCCTCGGCCTCACTATCGCCCGCGACATCGCCCAGGCGCATGGCGGAACGCTCGTGCTCACCAACCTCCCCGGGGGTGGGCTGGAAGCGGCGCTGCGGCTCCCGCGGCGGCGTTGAGGTACATAAAACCGGGGGGCTGACACTCCCTCACACTTGCTCACGGCGCCCCCGGGAGTACCCCCGCTAGGCTAATCCCGCGGTGCACTTTCGCTCGTACCGAGCCGCACGAGGAGAATCGTTCATGAAAGGGTTGATGACGGCGTCAGTGGTGGCATTGGCCGTGCTGTGTGCGGGCGCCGCGATGGCCGCGAATGCAGGCGGCGGCGAGCAGGCGAGCCATATGCAGAATCTCGCCCTGCTGCTGGATCTGACGGATGGGCAGAAGCCGCAAGTGCAGACCATCCTGCAGGGCGAGCATCAGCAGATGAAGGCGCTGTTCGAGCAGACCAAGGCCGCCGGTGGCAAGCCCGACTTCCAGGCGCTGCGCGCGGCGCGTCAGCAGATCAGCCAGGACACGCTCACCAAGCTCTCGGGCGTGCTCTCGCCGGTGCAGTTGCAGAAGTTCCAGGCGTTGCAGCAGATGCATCACCACGGGTTCGGCCACCGCCCGGGAGCGGGCGGCACGCCGCCTGCGCCCACCACCAACAACTGAATACCAACGTGCGGATCCCTGGCCCGCGCCCGAGCTAGCGCGGCAGCGAGCGCAGGTCATACCTGCCGCGCTCATAGCTCAGGTAGCTTCCCTGCTCGTACCACGCTCCCAGCACGATGCGCTGGGCGCTCTTCCCATCGATCGTCAGGTCGTGCACGCCCGGGCGGTGGGTGTGGCCGTGGATCATGCGACGCACCCCGGCGGCCCGGAATGCGCGGTCTACGGCTCCCGGATTCACATCCATGATGGTCGGCACGGTACGCGCGATGTGGCGCCGGCTTCCGGCGCGCGCTTCGTCCGCCAGCACCTCGCGGTTCACGAGCGGCAGCGCGAGGAAGCGGCGCTGCCAGAGAGGCTCGCGCACGATGCTGCGCAGTTCCTGGTAGGAGTGATCATCGGTGCAGAGCGCATCGCCGTGCGTGATCAGCACCCGCTCGCCATCGAGCTCGGCGACCACGGGATCGCTGAGGAGGACGCAGCCCGTGCGTTCGCCGAAACCCGCGCCGAGAAGGAAGTCCCGGTTGCCGTGCAGGACGAACGCGGGCACGCCGCCCGCGGTCAGCGTCCGGAGCGCCGCGCACACCCGTTGCGCGGCATCGCTCCTGTCATCATCCCCGACCCAGCTCTCGAACAGGTCGCCGAGGATGTAGAGCGACTCGGCGCGCGCCGCGTGGGAGCTCAGGAACTCGAGGAACTGCTCGATCGAGGCCTCGAAGTCCTCGCCCAAGTGCACGTCCGAGACGAACAGGTGCGCCATCGTCGTCGGATCGCGGCAGACTATTTCGGCGAGAGGATCTTCTGCGGCTCCGCCGGCGTCACGGGCTGAGCCGCCGGCGCCGCCGCGGCGGCCGGCGCGATGATGGTCATGCTCTGGATGATGATGGGCTTGAGCGGCGCGTCCTGCTTGAACTGTCCCATGGCCCCGGTCGGGGTCTCGCCGATCTTGTCG
>DATMRG010000059.1:0-8619 GCA_035566495.1 Steroidobacteraceae bacterium
CTTGTAGTGCAGCCCCGGTACATAGTGGCTGCCGGTGACGGCGCCGAACTCGGTGACGATGGCGAGCTCAGTCTCGCTCACCGTGAAGAGCGAGAGGCCGGTCAGCACCAGTGCCACCGCCAGCGCCAGGAGCACCGGGAACACGCGTCCGCTCATCAGCGCTGCCCCCGGCCACGGGCTTCGATGGTCACCTGCTCGGGCTGCTGCTCCTTGGCGGCGCCGCTGGCCGGCTGCTCCGTGGTCTCGCCAGCCCCGCCGGTCTGCTTCTCGAGCAGCTTGTCGATCGGCAGGTAGATCAGGTTGCCGCCGGCCTTGCCATCGATCAGCACCTTGTGCGCCCGTCCGAGCACGCTCTCGACCGCATCGATGTACAGGCGCTTGCGCGTCACCTCGGGGGCGGCCGCATAGGCGCCCTCGAGCTGCGTGAAGCGCGCCGCCTGCCCCTCGGCGAGTGCGGTCACCTGCGACTTGTAGGCTTCCGCGTCCTGCTGCACGCGACCGGCCGAGCCCTGCGCAACCGGGATGATGCTGTTCGCGTAGGCCTCGGATTCGAGAATGAAGCGCTCCTTGTCGGCCTGCGCCTTGTTGGCGTCGCGCTGCGACGGAATCACCGCGTCCGGCACCTGCACGTCCTTCAGGTTCACGGTGGTCACCGTGATCCCCGCGTCGTAGTTATCGAGCACGCGCTGGATCAGCTCCTTGGTGCGCCGGGTGATGTCCGGGCGCGTATTGCCGACCAGCACCTCGTCCAGGGTGCTGCGGCCGATGGTCTCGCGGATGGCGCTCTCGCTCACCTCGTTGAGCGTGGCCTCCGGATCGCTCACGCGGAACAGCTTCTTGACCGGGTCGGTGAACTGGTACTGGACCGAGAACACCAGGTCAACCAGGAACACGTCCGAGGTGAGGACGCGCGACTTGAAGTCGCTGGAGTTGACGCTGAGGACGTTGACCCGCGTGACCGTCTCGATCGGCCACGGCAGGCGCCAGCCGATGCCGGGCAGGCGTACCGGCTGCACCAGTCGTCCGAAGCGCTGGATGACACCGCGCTCGGCGGCTGTGACCTGGTAGAAGCCGCTGAAGAGCCAGAGCGCCAGCGCCACCAGCACCGCCACGACGAGGAGCGAGCCGCCTTCGCCGCCGCGCCCGCCCGAGCGCCACAGCGACTCGAGCCGGCGTTGCCAGCTCTTCAGGCGCTCATCGAGGTCCGGGGCACCCTGGCCCGGGCGGCGCCCCCACGGATTGTTCGGACCGTTTGGCTGATTCCACGGCATAGGAAAAGTTGTTCTGCGCCCTTTGGTTAGCGCAGCTTGGTTGCGCTCACGGCGCCGCTTGATTGTAGGTAGGCACCCGAGGGGGCACAAGCGGTGTCGGGTCCCTGCACCTCGAGGATCTGTACGCCCGCGGTGCGCGCCAACTGCAGGAGCTCGAGGTCGGGCAGCTCCACCGCGAGCTCGATCGAGCCGTCGGGTGAGCTCGCCTCGCCGCGCACCGCCTGCGCGGAATAGAGGCGCGAGCGCAGCGCGCCGGCGCTGGCCGGCATCTTGAGGCGCGCCCGCCGCGCAAAGCGCGCCAGCCGCTCGGCCACCGCGCGGATCAGCAGGTCGAGGCCGGTGCGCCGCTCGGCCGAGATCCACACCCCGGTCGCCCGTCCTTCGCCGTCGCGGTCGATACGCGGCGCCGCCTGTAGCCGATCGATCTTGTTGTAGACGATGAGCTGCGGAATCGCCTGCGCGCCGATCTCCTCCAGCACGGCGTCCACCTGGGCCAGCTGCTCGGCGCGGCGCGGGTTGCTGGCGTCGACGACATGCAGCAGCAGCGTCGCCGCGCGCGCCTCGGTGAGCGTCGACTGGAACGCCGCCACCAGCTCGTGCGGCAGCTCGCGGATGAAGCCGACGGTGTCGGCGACCACCACAGCGGTGCCTCCCGGCAGCGTGATCCGGCGCACGGTCGGGTCGAGCGTCGCGAACAGCTGGTCCGCCACGTAGGCGTCGGCGCCGGTGAGCGCGCGGAACAACGTGGACTTGCCGGCGTTGGTATAGCCGACGAGCGCCAGCGATGGCACGGGGATCTCCGCGCGCATTTGCCGCCCGGTCTCGCGCTGCTGCTGGAGCTTGGCGAGCCGCTTGCCGAGCACGCGTACGCGCTGGCCGATGATGCGGCGGTCGGTCTCGAGCTGAGTCTCGCCGGGACCGCGCAGTCCGATGCCGCCCTTCTGCCGCTCGAGGTGCGTCCAGCCGCGCACCAGGCGGCTGGCGATGTGCTTGAGCTGCGCCAGCTCGACCTCGAGTTTGCCTTCGTGACTGCGAGCGCGCTGCGCGAAGATGTCGAGGATGAGACCGTTGCGGTCCAGCACCCGCCGCCCGGTGAGCTTCTCGAGGTTGCGCTCCTGGCTCGGACTCAGGGCGTGATCGATGAGTATGACCTCGGCGTCATTGGCCGCGGCGACTTCCTTCAGCTCATCGGCCTTGCCGCTGCCGACGAAGTAGCGCGGGTCGGGCCGGTCGCGCCGCCCGGTCACGGTGGCCACGGGCTGTGCGCCGGCCGAGAGTGCCAGCTGGGTGAATTCCTGCAGGTCTTCCGGATCGACGGGAGCGCCTACACCGAGGCGCACCAACAGGGCGCGCTCACCGGACCGCGGGCGCTCGAACACTCAGGCTTCCCAGGAACGGGGACATCATTCGGCGGGCGTCTCCGCGCCGGGTCCGCCGCCCTCGTCCGCCGACAGGCGCACGTTACGCGCGGGCACGACCGTGGAGATCGCGTGCTTGTAGACCATCTGGCTGACGCTGTTCTTCAAGAGCACGACGAACTGGTCGAAGGAATCGATCTGACCCTGCAATTTAATGCCGTTCACCAGGTAGATGGAGACCGGCACCCGCTCCTTGCGCAGGGCGTTCAAAAAGGGGTCCTGCAGAGACTGTCCTTTGGCCATCGGGTTCTCCTTGTTTTGTGCGAATTCGAGTTCTTGGCACGGCGATGGACCGCACTCGAGCTTCCCTGTTCCGCGATCCTCAAGGTTTCAAGCAAATGTACCGCTCCCAAAGGGCGCGGGACCGACAACACCATATTAACACGCCGGACCTCCTTCAGAACCCAAGCGCCGTCAACTGGTTACATATGTCACGGTTCCACGACAGCTCGGCGGCTGGATCCAGCCACTCGCCGCGGCTCTCGGCGCGCATCCAGGTCAACTGCCGCTTCGCCAGTTGGCGCGTTGCGGCAAGCGCGCGCCGCCCGGCCTCCGCCAGGCCGTATCGGCCCTCGAGATGCGCCCACAGCTGCCGGTAGCCTACGGCGCGCATCGAGGAATGGGCGCTCGTCAGATCGCCCCGGTCGCGCAGGCCCCTCACCTCATCGAGAAAGCCCATCGCCATCATGGCCTCGAAGCGCCCTGCCAGCCGCTGGTGCAGCACGGCGCGGTCGGGCGGGCTCAGCATCCAGTAGCGCACGCTGTAGGGCGCGAGCGGACTGGTCCGCGCGCGCTGCAGCTCCGAGATCGGCCTGCCGGTGGCGTGGCGGACCTCGAGCGCCCGTTGAATCCGCTGCGCGTCGTTGGGCGCGATGCGCGCCGCGGCGGCGGGGTCCAGGCGCGCGAGCTCCGCGTGCAGGGCCGGCCAGCCGGCGCGGGCGGCGCGCGCGTCGAGCTCGCGGCGCAGCCGGGGGCTCGCCGCAGGCAGCGCCGCCAGGCCATCGAGGAGCGAGCGCACATATAACATGGTGCCGCCGACCAGGAGCGGCACGCGGCGCCGGGCGTGGATGTCGCGGATGCACTCGAGAGCGTCGCCGACGAACCTGCCGGCGGAGTAGCTCTCCGCCGCATCGCAGATGTCGATCAGGTGATGGGGAATGCGCGCCCGTACCTCGCGCGCGGGCTTTGCCGTGCCGATGTCGAGCCCGCGGTACACCAAGGCCGAGTCCACGCTCACGATCTCGACCGGAGCGCTCTCGGCGAGGCGGATCGCCCAGTCCGTCTTGCCCGCGCCGGTCGGACCGCTGAGAAGAAGCACCGGCGCACGCCCGGTGCCGGATGCGCTTACGGACACTCAGCGCCCCCGCAGGAACAGCTGATCGAGCTGCTGCAGCGACAGCCGCGTCCAGGTCGGCCGGCCGTGATTGCACTGATTGGCGCGCTCGGTCGTCTCCATCTGCCTGAGCAGGGCGTTCATCTCCGGAATCGTCAGGCGGCGATGCGCGTGGATCGCGCTGCGGCAGGCGAGCGTGCCGAGGAAGCGGTCCGCCGCGGACTCGAGATGATGGGTGTCGGCGTCGAGCACCAGATCGCGCACCAGGGAGCTCACGAGCTCGCCCACGTCGCCGGCGTCCAGCAGCGCCGGGACCGCCCGCACCGCGAGGCGCGTCGGGCCGAGCGCGTCGAGCTCGAAGCCGCAGCCCGAGAAATCCGCGCGGCGCTCGAGCAGCGCGCCGAGCTCGTGCGCCTTGAGCTCGATGCTGAGCGGCGTGAGCAGCCGCTGCGTCGCGGGCGGACCCAGCGCCCGCTCGGCCTTGAGCTTCTCGTAGAGCACGCGCTCGTGAGCGGCGTGCATGTCGACCAGCACCAGGCCCTCGCGGCTCTGCGCGAGGATATAGATACCGTGGAGCTGTGCGAGCGCGGTGCCGAGCGGCTGCTCGTCGGCCGCCAGCGGCTCCGCCACCGAATCACGCACCAGCGATGCGAGCACCCACGGATCCGGCGCGGAGTCGGCAAAGTCGAGCGGCGCGCTCCGCGCTGCGCCGTTGCCTGCGGGACTCACGGCGAGCGGTGCGGACGCGAGATTCGGCCGCGTGTCCGCCAACAGCCGCTCCACCGCCCGAAACACGAAATCGTGAACCTGGCGGCTGTCACGGAAGCGCACTTCGAGCTTGGCGGGATGCGCGTTGACGTCGACCAGCCGCGGGTCGAGCGTCAGGTAGAGGACGTAAGCGGCGTGCCGCCCGTGGTAGAGCACGTCGCGGTACGCGAGCCGCACCGCGCTCATCAGCAGCCGGTCGCGGACACTGCGGCCGTTGACGAACCAGAACTGCTGATCGGGCTGCGCGCGCGAACGGGTCGGCAGTCCCACCCAGCCCGAGAGCATGGCCGGCCCGGCCGCGTCCCTCAGCGGCACCGACCCCGCGACGAACTCCGCGCCGAGAACCGCCTCGAGCCGCGCGGCCTCCCCGCCCGTGCCGCGCACCGCCCGCGTCTCGAGCAACAGCCGCTCGCCGTGGCGCAGCCGAAAGCTCACGTCAAAACGCGCCAGCGCCAGCCGCTCGACGAGGCGCACGATGTGGGTGAGCTCGGTCGCCTCCGAGCGCACGAACTTGCGGCGTGCCGGCACGTTGAAGAAGAGATCGCGCACCTCGACGCTGGTTCCGGGCGGGTGCGCCGCCGGGCGCGGCGCGCCAGGCGCGGCGCCATCGACCGCGATTTCGGCAGCCTGGTCCGCGCCGGCTGCGCGCGAGACTATCCGCAGGCGCGAGACCGAACCGATCGAGGGCAGCGCCTCGCCACGGAAGCCGAGGGTCGCGACCGCCTCGAGATCCGCGAGTGAGGCAATCTTGCTGGTGGCGTGCCGCGCGACTGCGACGGGCAGCTCCGCCGCGGCGATGCCGCCGCCGTCGTCGCGCACGCGGATCAGCCCCGTACCGCCGCGCTCGACGTCGACCTCGATGCGCGTCGCGCCCGCATCGAGGCTGTTCTCGACGAGCTCTTTGACGACCGAAGCCGGCCGCTCGATCACCTCGCCGGCGGCGATCTGATCGACGAGCTCGCTGGGCAGGACGCGAATCGGCATGGCCGTCTGCGGAACGTTCGACGCGCACGGGAAGCGCGCCGCAAAGTGTACAGGCGATCGCGCCCGGCGCGCCGGCCGCGCAGTGCGCCGGCTACCGGTTGAGGGGGTTGGCCGTGCCGGCAGCGGCCGCCGGCACGTCGGCGGCGCTCGCGACCCGCCGCTCCTGCTTGAAGCGGGTACCGTCGGGCGGGTTGGCGACGAAGTAGTTGCGCACGCCGCCGCAGATGGCATCCGCGAGACGCGCCTGCTGCTCCGGATTGCGCAGGCGGCGCTCTTCGGCGGGGTTGGAGATGTAGGCGGTCTCGACCAGCATCGAAGGAATATCGGGAGACTTGAGCACGACGAAGCCGGCGCGCTGCACCTGCGCCTTGCGCACCTCGCCCACCCTCTCGAGCGCGGTGACGACGCGCTCGGCGGCGGTGGCGCTCAGGCCGATGAACTCCTGCTGCACGAGGTCCAGGACCACCGGCGCGGCCGCGCCGCCATCGGCCAGGCGCACGCCGCCGATGAGATCGGCCGCGTTCTGCCCCTCCGCCAGCTCGCGCGCCGCCTCGCTCGAGGCGCCGTGCACCGAGAGGATGTACACCGAGGCGCCGGAGATGTTGCGATCGGCGATCGAGTCCGCGTGCACGGAGATGAACATGTCGGCACGCGCCGCGTGCGCGCGCTGGATGCGGTCGCGCAGCTCGAGAAACTCGTCGCGGTCGCGCGTCAGCACCGCGCGCATGCCGGGCTCGGCGTCGATGCGCGCGGCGAGCGAGCGTGCGATCGCGAGCGTCACGTCCTTCTCGCGCGTGCCGCCGTGGCCGATGGCCCCGGGATCGACGCCGCCGTGGCCCGCGTCGACCGCGATGACCACGTCGCGGTCGCCATCGCCCGGGGCGTGCGCCGGCCGTACCACCTTGGGTCCGGTATCGGCCGCCGCCACGGGCTCGCCGAGCGCCACGGTGAGCTGCCGCCCGGCGCCGGCCGTGGTCTGGGAGGTGCGCACCGCGGTGGCGGACTTGAGCTCGAGAACGATGCGCAGCGTGTTGCCAGGCTGCCGGCCGACACGCACGGCGCTGACGAGACCCGAGGCCGCCGGCACCATCACGCCGCGCGCCGCTCGGGTCTCGGGAAGATCGATGACGGCCCGGTCGGGGCCGTCCAGCGTAAAGACCCGGGCGGCGGGACCGTTGGTGAGTGAGAGCGTCACGACCGCCGTGTCCGCACCCGCGGACAGCTGGATGGAGCGCAGCTCCGCGGCGCTCGCCGCCGTGGACGCAGCGAGGCTCAGCAGACCGCCGACGATCCTTCCTAGAAATATCTTTCTAATCATCGAGTTCGCGGCGTAATCTCGGACCTAATCTACGGCGTTCGCCGATCACTTTCAAGTTGGACCAGCCAGGCCGCGCCGAGTGCGGAGCCCGCCGTGACTTCGACGTCGTGGGCAGTCGTGGAGGCTGCGAGGCTCACCACGAGATCCGCCGCGGGAAGTCGCCCCGCGCCGTGCTCGGGCCATTCGATGAGCCATAGGTGTCCCGGTCCGGCCCACTCGCGCAGCCCGAGAGAATCGAGGTCGGCGGACGATTGCACGCGGTAGAGATCGAGGTGCACCAGGGTCAGGCTGCCGGCGGGATACAACTCGAGCAGCGTGTAGGTCGGGCTGCGCACCAGCGTGCCGACGCCCGCTGCCCGGGCGAAACCGCGCGCGAAGGTGGTCTTCCCCGAGCCGAGCTCTCCCTGCAGATACAGGACCGCGAGCACATCGGTGCGAGGCCGCGCGCGCGCCAGCCGTGCGCCGAGCTCCTCCGTCCCCTCAGCCTTCTCGGTTCGGGTGCGCACCGGCGCGACTCTATAGATTGACGCCGTGATGCAGCTCCCTAGCCAGATCGCTCGCCAGCACGCCGCGCTCGCCGCCGCGCGCGGCGGCATCACCGGCCATGGCGTGCACCAGCACGCCGACCCGCGCGGCCGCCCAGGCATCACGGCACTGGGCCAGGATTCCGGCGATCGCGCCGGTGAGGACGTCGCCCGAGCCGGCAGTCGCCATGCCGGGATTGCCCCGCTCGCACACCCCGGGAATCCGGCCGCCGCCACCGACCAGGGTTCCCGCACCCTTGAGGACCACGGTGCCACCAAAGCGGGCCAGCAGCCGGTCGAGCGCCCCGAGCCGGTCGCGCTGAATTTCCTGAGTCGTGGCGGCGAGGAGCCGCGCCGCCTCGCCCGGGTGCGGCGTCAGGATCCAGCCCTCGCGCGGGCGCACCTCGGCCTCGGCCAGGAGGTTGAGCGCGTCCGCATCGACCACCAACGGCTTGTCGACGGCGAGCACCGTATCGAGAGCGGCGTGCGCCCAGGGGGTGCGCCCGAGACCTGGCCCGATGGCGACCACGTCCGCGCGCTCGAGCGCTTCGGCAAGCACGCGCGGCTCGCCCAGGGCAAGACAGATGAGCTCGGGCCTGCCGGCCGCGATCGCCGCGACGTTCTCGGGCGCCACCGCCACGGTCGTGAGCCCGGCGCCGACCCGCAGACAGGCTTCGCCCGCGAGCCGCGTCGCTCCCGGCATGCCGGGGCCGCCGCCGACGATCAGCACCCGGCCAAAATCGCCCTTGTGGGCGGCGCGGCGCCGCCGCGGCAGCGCCGCGAGGATCTCGCTCTCGACGATGCGCGTCAGACGCGGCACGAACTCGCCGGGCGGCGGGGTGAGCTCGAGGTCGTCGAAGAAGACGGTACCGGTGTATTCCGGGCCCTCCCCGACCAGAAGTCCGGTCTTGAGCCCGACGAAGGTCACGGTGGAGTCGGCGCGCACCGTCTCACCGAGCGGCACGCCGGCATCGCTGTCGAGACCCGAGGGCACATCGAGCGC
>DATMRG010000060.1:0-3224 GCA_035566495.1 Steroidobacteraceae bacterium
GTTCGCGGCGACCTGGCGGTCGGTGCCGTCGTTCTTGTAGCCATGTCCCGGAAAGTACCGGCCGAGATGCCCGTCGAGCTCGACACCGGAAGGGTTGTCGCGGAACTGGTAGTTGAGCACGCCCGCGATCGCATCCGAGCCGTACTGCGCGGAGGCGCCGTCGCGGAGAATTTCCAGCGACTTGACTGCGATCGAGGGAATCGAGGCGAGATCGGGTCCCTGGGAGCCGAAGGCCAGCTCGGTCTCGCCGCCCTGGTAGACCTGCACGAGCGCCGAGCGGTTCATGCGCTTGCCGTTGAGCATCACGAGCATCTCGTCCGAAGGCAGTCCACGGAGCGAAGGCGCGCGCACGAAGCTCGAGGCGTCCGAAATCGAGTTCTGGCCGACGATGAAGGACGGCACGCGGTTCGACAGCGTGTCGAGCATGTTGGAAGTCGTCTGCGACGACAGCTCATTGCCCGCAATTACGTCGATCGGCGCCGATGACTCGGCGACGGTGCGGTCGGTGCGCCGCGTTCCCGTGATGATGACTTCCTGCATCTCTCCGGTCGTTGGAGTTTCGGCCTGTTCGGCCGGTTTGGTCTGCGCCACAACGGCGCTCGCGCTCAGTGCCAGGACGGACGTGAGTCCCAGCAGCAGTACTGCCTTCATTTTCTGCCTCCCCGTGTAACGGAACTTTGCTCTGCCGAGTTCAAATGTAAGAACCCGGCAACATAATACTTAGGGGAACGCTCCGGCCGCCACATTGTTGCGCCGTTACAACAGAAGTAGCGACCGCGGCTTGGCCGGGGTCTAAGGGCGGACGTAGCGGGTAGGGTCGGCGACGCCGGCGGCCTCGAAGCCCGCGCGCCGCAATCTGCAGGCATCACAACGGCCACAGGCCCGGCCGGAGGCATCCGCCTGGTAGCAGGACACCGTCTCGCCGTAGTCGACGCCGAGGCGCGTGCCCTCGCGGATGATCTCGGCCTTGGTGAGGCCGATGAGCGGCGCCTCGATGCGGCACGGCCGGCCTTCCACGCCCGCCTTGGTCGCGAGCCGGGCGAGCTCGCCGAAGGCCGCGATGAATTCGGGGCGGCAGTCGGGGTAGCCGCTCGAGTCGAGGACGTTGACCCCGATGAAGATCTCGCGCGCGCCGAGCACTTCGGCCCAGCCGAGCGCCAGCGCCAGCATGAGGGTGTTGCGCGCCGGCACATAGGTGACCGGAATGCCGCTGGTCGGCTGCTCGGGCACCGCGATGGCGGGATCGGTGAGCGCCGAGCCGCCGATGCCCGCCAGATCGACGCGCATCACGCGATGCTCGCGGACGCCGCCGCTCTGCGCGACGCGCCGCGCCGCCTCGAGCTCGGCAGCGTGCCGCTGCCCATAATCGACCGAGAGGGCGTGGCAGGCGAAGCCCCGCTCGCGGGCGATGGCGAGAGCCGTGGCGGAATCGAGGCCACCGGAGAGCAGCACGACCGCGGGCGAGCGCAACTTACTTCCCCGCCACGTTGCCCCAGAGGTACTTGTGAAGCTGGATCTGGAAGCGCACCGGCAGGCGGTCCTCGAGGATCCAGTCCGCCAGCTCGCGCGCCGGCAACTGCTCGTGGCTCGGGGAGAACAGCACCGTGCAGCCGGGCGGCAGCGCGAGCTCACGCAGCTTCGAGCGGCTCCACTCGTAATCGGAGCGGCCACAGATCACGAACTTGACGAGGTCGGTGGGCCGCAGGCCCGCGAGCTCCTGGTAGCGGTTGCGATGCTCCTCGCCTGAGCCCGGCGTCTTGACGTCGACCACGCGCACCACCCGCGGATCGACTCCGGCGAGCGGCATGGCGCCGCTCGTCTCGAGCGAGACTCGCAGCCCCGCATCGCAGAGGAGCGTCAGGAGCTCGAGACAGGCCTTCTGCGCCAACGGCTCGCCGCCCGTCACGCACACGTACGGGGTGGAGAATTCGCGTACCCGTGCCACAATCTGCGCCAGCTCCCACCACTCGCCGCCGTGAAACGCGTAGGCGGTATCGCAGTACTGACACCGCAACGGGCAGCCCGTCAGGCGCACGAACACCGTCGGCACACCCACGGTATCCGCCTCGCCCTGGAGCGAGTGGAAGATCTCGGTGATCTTGAGGCGCGAGGCGCTCATGTCGCGTTTGCCGCCGCCGGCCGCGCCCGCCGCCGTTACTGCGCGGGGATGTGCCGCAGCTTGTCGGCCGCCAGCTTGGCCGAGTCGGTTCCCGGATACTTCTGCGTCACCGCCGTCAGGGTGCTGCGCGCCGCCGCATACTGCCGCTGCTCGACCTGCGTGTAGCCCAGCTTGAGGAGCGCGTCGGGTGCCTTGCGCGCGTCCGGCCACTTCTTCAATACGACGCGGAATGCCTCTCCGGCCGACTCGTAGTCGTGATTGACGTAATAGGCCTCGCCGAGCCAGTACTGCGCGTTCTCCGCGAGCGGGCTCTGCGGGTAGTTCTTGAGGAAATCCTTGAAGCCGGTGATGGCGATGGAGTAGCTGCCGGCCTTGAGCGCATCGAAGGACTGGCTGTAGACCGCCTGCTCGGTCGAGGACGGCGCGTTGCCCACCGGCGCGTCCGCCGCGGCTGCGCCGCCCGACGCACCACCGCCGGCACCGGCAGCACCGCCCGCCGCGCCACCCGCGCCACCGCCGGCACCGCCCGGGGACAGCGCCTTCACGCGCGCGTCGAGATCGGTGTACAGGTCGTGCTGTTGCTTGCGCAGCGCCGCGTTGTCGTGCTGCATCTGCTCGATGAGACCGCGCAGCTCGCGCAGCTCGGCCTGCGCGGCCTCCTGGTGCTGCGCCATCTCAACCTGGGTCTGATTGGCGCGCTCGAGGCGCGTGAGGCGCGCGTCGAGGTCGCTCAGCTTCCCCTGCAGCACCGGGTCCTCCTCCGGCGTCGTGGCGCAGCCGCTGATGACGGCGGCACCGGCCGCGGCGAGAATCAGGAGCCGATTCACTCGATGCATGGATGACCCTACCTGCTTCAGGGCCTGGCCGCCGCCGGCTGACCCCCGGGCGTCAGATACACGATCTCGACGCGGCGGTTCTTGGCCCAGGCCGCCTCGTCGTGGCCCGGATCCGCCGGCCGTTCCTCGCCGTAGCTCACGGTTGTGATCTGCCCTTCCGACGTTCCCTGCAGCAGCAGCGAGCGGCGCACCGACTGTGCGCGCCGGTCGCCGAGGCCGATGTTGTATTCGCGCGAGCCGCGCTCGTCGGTGTTGCCCTCGAGCCGCAC
>DATMRG010000061.1:0-11667 GCA_035566495.1 Steroidobacteraceae bacterium
GCACGCGCCAAGGGTCCGGTGGTCGTTTACTTCTATCCGGCCGCGTACACAACCGGCTGCGATCTGCAGGCGCATACCTTCGCCGTCAATAAGGACAAGTTCACCGCCGCCGGCGCGACGATCATCGGCGTGTCGCTCGACAGCATCCAGCGCCTCAACGACTTCTCCGCGGACCCGAACTACTGCGCGGGCAAGTTCGCGACCGCCTCCGATGCCGACGGCAGCATCGCCAAGTCCTACGATCTCAAGGTGAAGCAGGGACAGCCCGACTACAAGGACGTTCGCGGCCAGGCGATCGGCCATGACTTCGTGGAGCGCACGACCTTCGTGGTGAGCAAGGACGGCAAGATCGCCGACACCATCACCGGCGTGGCCCCGGACAAGAACGTCGAGCAGGCCCTCGCGGCCGTCGAGCATCTGAGCGCGGCGAAGTAGTCTCCCCGGGGCAGCCGCGCATGCCCGCGACTCCCGACACCGGCACGCGGATTCGTTCGCTGCCAGTGCGGCTCGCGAACGCCTAGCGGACCCTCGCGCGCAATGCAGGCGGACGCTACGGCGGCGCGAGGCGACACTCGGTACCTGGTAGCCTCCGCCGCCGCGATTCTCGTGGTCACCATGGGCGCGCGCCAGGCGCTCGGCCTGTTCGTGGCGCCGATCAACAAGGCCACCGGACTCGGCATCGTCGCGATCAGCCTCGCGATGGCGATCGGGCAATTCGTGTGGGGACTGGCGCAGCCGATATTCGGCGTCGTCGCGGATCGCTTCGGATCGCGCGTAGTGCTCATCGGTGGCGCGCTGACACTGGCCGCGGGAGCGGTGCTCACCACTTCGGTCTCGAGCGAGCTTGGGCTCATATTGACCATCGGGGTCCTGTTCGCCACGGGCGCAGCCGCCGGCAGCTTCTCCGTTCTGATCGGAGCCACCGCGCGCCGGCTCGCTCCGGAGAAGCGGGCCTTCGCCTCCGGCGTGATCAACGCCGGCGGGAGCCTCGGACAGTTTTTGCTGGCGCCGATCAGCCAGTTCTTCATCTCGGGCTTCGGCTGGGTGGTGGCGATGTACGCGCTCGCGGCAGCGGCGCTCGCGACCATTCCACTGTCGGGTCCGCTGCTGAGGTCCCCGCCTGCGGAGGCTGCGGCCGGCGCAGCGGGCACGACTCCCGCGGGCGCGAAGCCGCTACGCGCGCAGCTGCGCGCGGCGGCGCGTGACCGCAGCTACTGGTGCCTGCATCTCGGCTTCTTCACCTGCGGCTTCCACATCGCCTTCCTCGTCACGCATCTGCCGGGGGAGGTGAACCTCTGCGCGCTGCCGGCGAGCGTCGCCGCCGGGTCGCTCGCGATCATCGGCCTCTCGAACGTCGCCGGGAGCCTCGGTATCGGCTGGCTGGGCGGCGTGTTTCGCATGAAGTGGCTCCTGTTCCTGGTCTATTTCACGCGCGCCGCCGCCATCGGCGTCTACCTGCTGATGCCGCGGACGCCGCTCACCTTCTACGTGTTCGCGGCGGTGCTCGGGCTCACCTGGCTGTCGACGGTTCCGCCGACCGCCGGGCTCGTGGGCAAGCTCTTCGGCGTGCGCTATCTGGCGACGCTGTTCGGTCTCACGCTGTTCTCGCACCAGATCGGCGGGTTCTTTGGCGCGTGGCTCGGCGGCCTGGCGCTGGTGCGCTTCGGCGACTACGGCTGGATGTGGTACGCGGACATGTCGCTCGCACTCTTCGCCGCGTTCATCAACCTGCCGATCCGCGAAGCGCCGGTGGTGCCGTTGACGGTGAAGCCACTGGCCTCGTCCCCGTAATCGAAGGGAGCGCGCATCGCCACCGTGTCAATCGGCCTCGCGAAGCTCACGCGGCCCCGGCTGTCGCGTGTCATCGACCGCGAGCGACTGTTCCGGCAGCTCGATGGCGCGCGCGAGCGCGCGTCGGTCTGGATCACGGGCCCGCCGGGCGCGGGCAAGACGACGCTTGCGGCCAGCTATCTCAAAGCCCGGCGGCTCGCCGGGATCTGGTACGACGTCGACAGCGGCGACGCGGATCCGGCCTCGCTCTTCCAGTACCTGTCACTGGCGGCACCCAAACCACGCGGCAAGCGTCCGGCGCCACTGCCGACGCTGACACCGGAATATCTCGCCGATCTCCCGAGCTTCACCCGCCGCTACTTTCGCGCGTTCTTTGCACGGCTGCCGCCGACGGCGGTGGTCGTCTTCGACAACTGCCACGAGGCGCCGGCGGCCGCACCTTTCCACGAGATACTGCGCGATGCGCTGTCGGAGGTACGCGAGGGGGTCACACTCCTCATGGCGAGCCGCGGCGATCCACCGGCGGCGCTGGCGCGCGCCCAGGCGAACCGTCTGTTTGCGCGCATCGGCCCGGACGACCTGCGGCTGACCGCGGATGAGATGCGCGAGATCGTCCTGGCCGAGCGCGCGGTGGACGAGTCGACCTTGCAGCTCCTCGCGGACCGCTCGGGCGGCTGGGCAGCGGGCCTGGTGCTGATGCTCGAGCACCTCAAGGCTTCGGGGACGGTGGCGGCCGCACGGCCGGGGGGGACCTTCGAGGAAGCGTTCGACTATTTCGCCGGACAGGTTTTCGACCTGGTCGATGCGCCCACGCGAACGCTGCTGCTGCGCAGTGCCTTCCTGCCCCGCGTGACCGTCACGGCCGCCGAGGTGCTGACGGGCGACCCGGATGCCGAGTCGCTGCTCGAGGGCCTGTTCCGTCAGCGGCTCTTCACCGACCGGTACGAGGGCGAGGAGGTCAGCTACCAGTTCCACGCGCTGTTCGCGCAATTCCTGCAAAGCCGCGCCGTTGCGAGCCTCTCCGCCGAGGAGCTGTGCGCCCTGCGCGCGGCTTCGGCGCGGCTCCTCGAGAAGGCGCGCGAGCCCTCGGCGGCTCTCGAGCTCTGGGTCGGCAACGAGGATTGGGCGGCCGCGACCGCGCTCATCCTGACTCACGCGCGCGGCCTCGTGATGGATGGCCGCTGGCTCACGCTCAAGGCCTGGATCGCACTCTTGCCGAAGGAGCGGGTTGCCAGCACGCCGTGGCTGACGGCGTGGTATGGCAGTGCGCTCATTCTGGTCGATCCGCCGCGGGCCCGGGCAACGCTCATCCGCGCGTTCGAGGCGCTCGATGGCGCGGGCGACGAGCGCGGACGGCTGTTCTGTGCCACGGGCATCATCGAGACTCTCAACATCGATCAGACGGCGTTGGGAGATCTCGACCGCTGGATCCCCGTGCTGGAGCGTGCGCTCGCGGCGCGGGTGGGATTCCGCTCTGAGGCGGAGCGGCTGCGGGTGCATACCGCCTTCGCGGTCGCCGCCATGCTGCGGCAGCCGGGGCATCCGCGGCTGCCCGCCGCACTCGAGGTGGTGCGCACGGCGGTCAGTCTCGAGATGCCTCCATCGCTGAGAGCCGACGCGGCCACGCAGCTCCTCGAGTACTTCTGCTTCACCGGAGACCTGCGCGGCGCCCGGGCGCTGGTCAGAGACGTCGCTCCGCTCTTTGCCGGCGAGCTGCCGCCGTTTCGCCGCGCCGGCTGGCTCGTGTTCTTCAGTTACTACGCCGCGCTCGTCGGAGAGTACGAGCAGGGGCACAAGGCGCTCGATGAGCTGCGGAGCATCGTCCAGGACTTCGGTATGACCTGGTTCCGCTTCTTCGATCTGTTCTTTCGGGCGCTGCTCGAGCTCATGGGGCCCGCTCCGGTCGACGCCACCGCTCTCGTCCAACAGCTCGACGCCAGGCTCGACGCGACGCGCCAGGGGGAAGTGGCCCAGTACCAGCTCGCCCGGGTGCTCCTCTATCAGGCGCTCGGGGAGCCGTCTCTGGCGGTTTATCACGGGGAATTGTGTCTCGAGGCGACGCGCCGTACCGGATCGCCGTTCTTCGCTATCGTCTTCACCACGGTGGTCGCCGGCGCTTGCGTCGATGCCGGTCAGCATCAGCGGGCGCTCGAGCTCCTGAGCGGGGCGCGGTCCGTGGCGGCCGGCACGGTGCACGCGCACCACGAGCCCCTGATGCTGATGGCGGAGGCTTATGCGCGCTTCGCGGCGCACGAGAAGCCGCGCGCCCTCGAGCTCCTCTCCGCGGCGCTGACCCGTAGCAGAGCCGACGAATCGGCCGCCTCATTCCGCTGGCTCGTGACCGGCTTTCGACGGATGTTGGCCGTCGCGCTGGCCGAAGGCGTCGAGCCCGACTTCGCCCGTGCGCTGATCGCTGAATTTGCGGTCACCGCGGAATCGCCGGATATCGATCAATGGCCCTGGCCAATCAGAATCCGCACCCTCGGCGGATTCTCCCTGGCGGTCGATGGTGCGCCGCTGCGCTCGCAGCGTAAGGCGCCGAAGAAACCGCTCGAGCTTCTGAAAGCAGTGATCGCGCAGGGCGGGCAGGGCGCGAGCGCGGCCCGCCTCACCGAGTCCTTGTGGCCGGACGCGGACGGAGATGCGGCGGCGGATGCCTTCGAGGTGACGCTGCGACGGCTGCGCAAGCTTCTCGGCCGGGACGAGGCGCTGCTCCTCGAAGATGGCCGACTCTCGCTGAATTCCGGCTGCTGCTGGCTCGACATCTGGGCCTTCGAGCGGGCATTGGCACGGGCGGAGGGCATGGGGACCGCCATCCCGCCGGCGACCGATGCGGAGCTCGCGGCCGTCACCGAGCGGCTCATGACTCTCTACGCCGGGCATTTCCTGGCGGGCGAGGACGAGAAGCCGTGGCTCCTCGGCCGGCGGGAGCGCCTCGCGAGCCAGATGTTCCGGGGTCTCATGGCGCTCGGCGGGTCGTGGGAGACGCGCGGCCAACCTGCGCGCGCCGAGCTGACCTACCGCCGTGGCGTCGAGCTCGATGCGGCATCCGAGTCGCTTTACAGGCTCCTCATCGCAGTGCAGCTCAAGCAAGGCCATTTTGCCGAGGCACTTCAGACCTATGGGCAGTGCCGCCAGGTTCTCGCGGCAACCCTCGGGGTCGAGCCTTCCTCGGAGACCCAGGCGCTCTACCGCGGCATCCTCGCGCGCTCCTGAGGCGGCGCGAATCTGTCGCTCATCCGTCGGGCGCCGGCAGCGAAGATGCCGGCACTGGCAGCCAGTCTGGCTGTGCAATCGCAACATCAAGGAGCAATTCAATGGCTATCGACCAGGCAAAGCTCGATGCATTCATGGGGAAGTTCGTCGGCGATCTCGGCGCCGTGATGCACGCCGCGACGGTGGTGGTGGGCGATCAGCTCGGACTCTATAAGGGCCTCGCGGAAGGGCCGGCGACCGCCGAGCAGCTCGCCAAGCGCACGGGAACCGATCCCCGGTATCTCAGGGAGTGGCTGTCCGCCCAGGCGGCGAGCGGCTACGTCGAGTACAACGCACAGAAGCAGATCTTCAGTCTGACCGAGGAGCAGGCCTTCGCGCTGGCGATCGAGGGCAGCCCGGCCTTCATTCCCGGGGCGTTTCAGATTGCGGTCGCGCAGTTCAAGGCGATCCCGAAGATCGCGCAGTCGCTGCGCACCGGGGCGGGGCTCGGCTGGCACGAGCACGACGTCGCGCTGTTTCATGGCACCGAGCGATTCTTCCGTCCCGGCTATGCCGCGAATCTCGTGAGCTCCTGGCTGCCCGCGCTCGAGGGCGTGGAAGCGAAGCTCAAGAGTGGCGCGCGCGTGGCGGACGTGGGCTGTGGACATGGGGCCTCCACCATCATCATGGCGCAGGCCTTTCCCAAGTCGGAGTTCATCGGCTTTGACTACCACGAGCCCTCGATCGTGTATGCACGCGAGGCCGCGAAGAAAGCCGGGGTCGGCGAGCGCGTGCGCTTCGAGGTGGCGAGCGCCAAGACTTACCCGGGCTCCGACTACGACCTCGTCACCGTATTCGACTGCCTGCACGACATGGGCGATCCGATCGGTGCCTCGGCGCACGTGCGCGAGTCATTGAAGAGGGACGGGACGTGGATGATCGTCGAGCCGTTCGCCAACGATCAGCTCGAGGACAACCTGAACGCAATCGGCCGGGTGTTCTACTCGGCCTCGACTTTCATCTGCACGCCGGCCTCGCGCTCGCAGGAAGTCGGTGCCTGCCTCGGAGCCCAGGCGGGCGAGGCGCGGCTGCGCTCGGTGGTGCGCGACGGCGGCTTCTCCAGGTTCCGCCGCGCCGCGCAGACGCCGTTCAACCTCATCTTCGAAGCACGCGCCTGAAGGCGCAGGGGGACTCATGCCAGCTCAAACCCAGGGCCGCACCGTTCGCAAGTCGATCGACTGCCGGCTGTATCCGAGTGAGATCGGCTGCACTCTGAAGATTACCGGCACGGAGGAGGAAGTACTGGACGCGGCTAGCGCGCACGCTATCGCTGCGCACGGTCACGCCGACACGCCCGAGTTGCGCAACGAGCTGCGAGGACTGCTCGCGATCGAGCCTGAATAATAAGAGTGCCGGAGCGCGCGGCGGCACCGCGTTCAGCGCAGCCGCCGCGCGCAACCTGCGCGTCCGCCCTGTCCAGCAGCGCCCGGCGCTTGCGCCCCGCCGACGCTTATGTTCACTCGCGCGTCATATGTTCAATCGGGTGCTGCGCTGCACACTAACAGGCTTATCCTAGCGCCGGCACGAACAATAATTGTCAAGTCGCGATCAGGCGTTTGCAGGGAAGTTCGTGGGGAAGTGCGCAATGGACTACAGCGTCGAAGAGATTCAGCCGAACGTTTGGCGTGTGAACATTGGCAGCGTCACGCGCATCATTCGATACCGCAGCGACAACATGACGTTTGCGCCCTGGGATGTGACCAGCGCGGACGGCCAGACACTCTGGAGCGCCTCGTCGCTCGCCTCGGCCTTCCGTTGGATCCAGGCGCGCACCGGCTACCCCGTGGAAGCGATGTTCGCCCAGGCGCTGCTCGAGCGCAGTACCGCCGGCACGGAGTCGGTTCGCGCGCAGAAGCCCCAGGACGCAACCGGGACGGGAGAGAGTCAGAAGGCGATCGGCAACTGAAGTCGAGCGCGCGGCGCCGCGCCGATCGTCACGAAGTTGCCGGTCACGCCGCGACTCACCGGCGTGCGACTTCAGCGGCCGTCGAAGCCTGAGGCGTTGAGTCCTCCCATCCGCCTCCGAGCGCGCGCACCAGGTCGACGCTGGCAGTCAGTTGCAATGTCTCGAGGTTGAGCGCCTGCAGCTGGGCCTGGAGGAGGGCGGTCTGCGAGGTGACGACCGTGAGGTAATCGGCCGCGCCCTGCACGTAGAGGGCCATGGAGAGATTCAGCGTACGCTGCGCCGCGTCGACCGCCGCGGTCTCCTCGAGAGCGGCGTCGTGATAGTGGTTCAGGGCCGCGAGGCTGTCCTCGACCTGCTGGAATGCCGCCACCGCGGTACCACGATAGTTCGCCGCGGAGGCATCGAAGGCGGCGCGCGCCTGTGCCACCTGCGCGCGGCGCAGGCCACCGTCGAATACGCTGAGCAGCACGCTCGGCCCGAGTGCCCAGAAGCTGCTCGGGGCGCCGAGCAGATTGGAGATCGAGGTGCTCTGGAAGCCTCCCGCGGCACTCAGAGTGAGGGAGGGAAAATAAGCGGCGCGCGCGACACCGATCCCGGCGTTGGCGGCGATCATGCGCCGCTCCGCCGCGGCGACATCCGGCCGTCGCTCGAGCAGGGTGCTCGGCACCCCGCTCGGTACCTGCGGCAGGTCGACGTGCACGATGGCCGGCTTGATCGAAAAGGTGGAAGCCGACACGCCGATGAGCGCCGCGATGGCGTGCTCCATCAGGGCGCGCTGGACCAGGACCTGTGAGGCCTGCGAGCGTGCCACATCGAGCTGGGTCTGGGCCTGCGCCACATCGAGCCCCGGCGCGATGCCGGCATTGTGACGCTGCTCGGCGAGGGTCAGCGCGCGCGCATAGGCTGTGACGGTGTCGTCGAGAATGGCGCTCTGACGATCGAGGCTGCGCAGCTGCACATAGTCGTCGACCAGCTGGGCGGTGAGCGAGAGACGTGCGTTCTCGAGGTCCGCCGCGTAGGCGGCCGCGTTCGCCTCCCCGGCACGGACTTCGTTGCGAATCTGGCCCCAGAGATCGAGCTCGTAGCTGACCGTGCCGCCGGCGATGTAGTCGTTGTAGGTGTGGAGTGTGGGATTGACGGGCGCGTTCAGTGAATTGCCGGCGCGCCCGGCACTCGCGTTCAGGGCGAGCGTCGGGAAGAGCCCGGCGCGCGCCTGATCACTCAACGCCTTCGCCTGGGCGTAATTGGCCAGAGCTGCGGCGAGGTTGGGGTTCCCGGCGATGAGCCGCTGCTCGAGCCCGTCGAGCTCGGCGTTGTCATAGAGAGTCCACCAGCTGTCACGCGGCAGGCGATCGGCGGGCCGCGCGGACGTCCACGGCCCCAACTCCTTGTAGGCATCGCCACTCGGGACTACGGGCACCTTGAGGGGCGGGGCGAGCGAGCAGGCGCCGAGCAGGAGCCCAAGCAGCGCGGCGCACGCGAGCTTCAGTTTAGCCACGACTGCTCTTCCTCACTGGCTTGCCGGCACGGGCCACGTCGACCGTGGGCGCCCCGCTCAGGCGCACCGCCGCGCCATTCTCGATACCGTCCGGTGGGTTCTCGATCACACGGTCGGTGGGCGCAAGACCCGAGGCGACTTCGACCACGCTGCCGAGATCGCGCCCGATCGAGACGGGCTTGAGCACCACGCGCTGATCGGGGCCGACCGTCGCGACCGACAGGCCCTTGGCGTCGAAGATCACCGCGCTCGCCGGCACGCTCAGCACGGAGGCGGCCGAGGCGGCCGCGAGATGGATGCCGGCGTAGTCGCCCGGCATCATCTCCCCGGCGCTGTTGTCGACGATGATCTGCATGAGCGTGGTGCCACTCGCGGGGTTGACCGCCTGGGCCGAGGCCTCGACCGTGCCGCTGTAGGTCTTGCCGGGATGCTCGGGCACGGTGATCGTGGCGGTCGTCCCCGGGGGCACGCTCGGTACGAAATTCTGCGGCACGTCGACGTAGACCCGCAGCTTACTGGTGTCGGAGACGACGAACAGCTGCGTACCGCCGGCGGCTCCCACGTTGATCAGCGCGCCGATGTCGGTGTCGCGCGCCGTTACGATTCCATCGAAGGGCGCGACCAGGTGCTTGAAGCTCTCCTCGGCGATCAGGCGGTCGACGTTCGCCTGCGCCGCCTTTACCTGCGCGACACTGGCATTCCAGGTGAAGGTGCGTTGGTCGACGTCCTGGGTGGCGACCGCGTCCGTTCCGGAGAGCGATTGCCAACGCTTCGCCGTGATCTCGGCGAGCCTCGAGTTCGCCTCGGCGACGTTCAGGTCGGCGCGCGCCTGCCGCAGCTGCTGATCGAGATCCGGGGTGTCGATTTCCGCGAGCACGTCCCCGGCCTTCACGCGGCTGCCGATGTCGTGATTCCAGCTCTTGAGATACCCGGGTACCCGCGCGTAGATCGGCGCGCTGGTGAAGCCCTCGAGGCGCCCCGGCAGGTCGAGCCCCGAGTGATTGTCGTCCGGGCTCGGCGCCACGACCGCGACGTTCGGCACGGCTTCGGTCACGGCGAGGGACTGCAGGCGCTTGTTCTGCGCGGCTCGCATTGTCAGCCCATGGGCCACCACCGCGCCGGCCAGCAGCAGGGCTGCCAGGCCGGCGCGACGCAGGTAGCGGGGAACTCGGGGAGGGTGATCAGGCGACATGAGGAGTGACTCCATATTCGGGCCGCGCTACCGGGCGCGCGGCGTAGTTGCGGTGGACGATGCTGAAGACCACGGGCACGAAGAACAGGGTCGAGACGGTGGCGAACAGCAGTCCGCCGATGACCGCCCGGCCGAGGGGCGCATTCTGTTCGCCGCCTTCGCCGAGTCCGAGCGCCATCGGCAACATGCCGATCACCATGGCGAGCGCGGTCATCAGCACGGGGCGCAGGCGCACGAACCCGGCCTCGAGGGCGGCTTGCGCGGCATCGCCGAGCTCGGCGAGCCGCTCGCGGGCGAAACTGATGACCAGCACGCTGTTGGCCGTCGCCACGCCCATGCACATGATCGCACCGGTCAGCGCCGGCACCGACAGCGTCGTGTCGGTTGCAAACAGCATCCAGACGATGCCGGCGAGCGCCGCGGGCAGGGCGGTGATGATCACGAACGGGTCGCTCCAGGACTGGAAGTTGATCACGATCAGGAGGTAGATCAGGACGATGGCGCCGAGCAGCCCGAACAACAGCTCCGAGTACGCGCCATTCATGGTCGCCGTCTGGCCGACCAGGGCGACGATCGCGCCCTTCGGCTTGCTCGCGGCGTTGCGCGCCACGATGTCGCGGATGTCGGCCGACACCCCGCCGAGGTCGCGGCCCTGGGTGGTGGCGTAGATCTCGACCATGTGTGAGATGTCGTACTGCGATACGACGGCGTTGGCGGTCGAGGGGCGGATGTCGGCGACGCCGCCGAGCACCGTGGTCGGTGCGCCCGGAGCGTTGATCGGCAGGTTCTCGAGCTCCGCAACCGTATCGATCTGGTACTGCGGGGTCTGTAGCGCGATCGGGTAGGTGATGCCGTTCGCCTCGTTCAGCCAGTAAGTCGGCGCGACCTGGGTCGAGCTCGCGAGGTTGACGACCAGGCTGTCGGTCACATTCGCCGCGGTTACGCCGGTGAACTGCGCGCGCGTCCGGTCGAGGTTGACGTCGAGCGTCGGCTGGCGGGCGGATTGCTGGATGCGGGCGTCCGCGACTCCCCGGACCTGCCGGATCTGCGTCAGGAGCTTGTTGGCATAGGCGTAGTCCGCCGCCAGATCGTTGCCGCGCACCTGCAGGTCGATCGGCGACGGGGCGCCGAAGTTGAGGATCTGGCTGACGATGTCGGCCGGCAGGAAGGAGAACGTCATGCCCGGAAAGCGCCGCGGCAGCTCCTGGCGCAGGCGGCTGACGTAGGCGGCGGTCGGGGCGTGATGCGCCGTGAGCGAGATCTGGATGTCGCCGTCCGATTCGCCGATCGTGCCGGTGTTGTTATAGATCGTATTGATCGCGGAGACGTAAGTGCCGATGTTGTCGACGACGCTGGCGGTCTCGGCCGGCGGGATGATCGCGCGGATCGCGGTCTCCACCTGGGAGAAGCGCGCCGCGGTCTCCTCGATGCGCAGGCCGACCGGCGCGCGCACGTGCAGCAGTATCTGGCCGCCATCCACCTGCGGAAAGAAATTGCGGCCGAGAAACGGGGTGAGCAGGAACGAAGCGGCCACGACGCCGAGAAATCCGCCCACGAATATTCGCCGGTGGGCGATCGCGAGCCCGAGCGCCTCGTGGTAGCCGGCGCGCAAGCGCAGGAACTGGGCTTCGAATCCCTGCTGCAGGCGGACCAGCGGATTGCGCGACGGCCGTGCCTCGCCGCCGGCTTCCTGCCCGCCCCGGGCAGCGGGATGTTTGCGCAGCAGGTACTTGGCGAGGGTGGGCACGAGGGTGCGGGAGAGCAGGAACGAGAACACCATCGCGAACATGACGCTCTCGGCCATCGGCACGAACAGGAAGCGCGCTACCCCGCTCAGGAAGAACATCGGGATGAATACGATGCAGATGCAGAGCAGCGACACGAACGCGGGAACGACGATCTGCGAGGCGCCATCGATGATCGCGGTCTCGACGTCCTTGCCCTGCTCGAGGTGGTAGTTGATGCTCTCGATCGTCACCGTGGCCTCATCGACCAGGATGCCGACGGCGAGCGCCAGACCGCCGA
>DATMRG010000062.1:0-12443 GCA_035566495.1 Steroidobacteraceae bacterium
AGGGTACGGATCGCCGCACGATAAGAGAACCTGTCCGCCGCGTGCGACACGCAGCGGCCCGCCGTCGGGGCGGGCAGACTAATGCGGCCGCGGCGAGGCCGGCGAGTTGCGGCGCTCGAGCGTCACGAAGGTGAGCGGATAGGCGTGGCGGTCGTCGGCCGGGAGACTGCGGAACTCGACGTCGTCCCACTGTGCCGGGTCGAAGGCCGGAAAATACGTGTCGCCGGGAACGTCGGCGTGCACGTGGGTGAGATAGATGCGCCGCGCCAGCGGCAGCAGCAGCCGGTAGATCTCCGCGCCGCCGATCGCCACCAGTTCGTCGCAGGTGCGGGTCTGCAGCAACGCCTCCTCGACCGAGTTCACGGGGATCACGCCCGCGGCGCGCCAGTCGCGGTCGCGTGTCAGCACCAGGTTGGCGCGGCCGGGCAGCGGGCGGCCGATGGCCTCGAAGGTCTTGCGCCCCATGAGGATGGGCTTCCCGAGCGTGAATTCCTTGAAGCGCTTCAGGTCCTCGGGCAGACGCCACGGCAGGGCGTTGTCGCGGCCGATGACGCCGTTCTGCGCCATGGCGACGATCAGGGAGATCAGCGGCTGCCGCGGCTCACTCATGTGACGCCATTATTACACCGTCTTTCAGATCTCCACCGCGGTATTCAGGATCACGACGTCGCGGAACGGCATGCGGAAGAATTCCGCCGCCTGCGTGCTGTATTGCTGCATGCGCGCAAACAGCCGGCGCTGGATGCCGCGGATGCCCGGCAGCGGACGCGCGCGCACCACGTGGCGGCCGACGAAGAACGAGCTGTCCTCGGTGAACACCCGCAGCCCGCGCGTGCGGCAGGCCTTGAGCGCCTCGGCGACGTCCGGCGTCTCCATGAAGCCGAAGCGCGCGGTGATGTAGTACACGCCCGGCACCGACTCCTCGATGTTGAGCCGGCCGGCCGGATCCTGGCGCGGCGTGTCGATGATCTCGACGTTGAGAATGATCACGCGCTGGTGCAGCACGCCGTTGTGCTCGATGTTGCGGATCAGCGCCGAGGGCACCAGCGTCGCGTTGCTGGCGAGGAACACGCCGGTGCCGGGGACGCGCTGCGCGCCGGCCACGAGCTTCGCCAGCTCGGTGCGCGGAACCGCGAGCTTGGCGAGCGCGGCGCGCAGCTCGAGGCGGCCGCTGCGCCAGGTCATGAAGACGAAGTAGAGGATCGCCCCGAGGGTCAGCGGGATCCAGCCGCCGGCGGGCACCTTGGTGAGGTTGCCGGCGACGAAGGCCAGGTCGGTGACGAGTATCAGGCCGAAGACTCCCGCCACCTGCCACTTGGGCCAGTTCCACTGCGTCGCGGCAACGAAGGCGCCGAGCACGGTGGTGACCGCCATGGTGCCGACCACCGCGGCGCCGTAGGCGCCGCCGAGCGCGTCGGAGGAGCCGAAGCCGACCACGAACAGGATGACCGCCGGGAACACCAGCCAGTTGACGATCGGCACGTAGATCTGGCCCTGCTCGAGCGCCGAGGTCTGCAGCACCCGCAGGCGCGGCAGCAGATCGAGGTGCACCGCCTGGCTCGCCATGGAGAAGGCTCCGGAAATCGTCGCCTGCGAGGCGATCACGGTCGCGGCGGTCGCCAGCATCACCAGCCACGGCAGCACCGCCGCCGGCACCAGGTGGTAGAGCGGATGATCGATCGGCTTGCCGAGCTCGAGCAGCAGCGCCCCCTGGCCGAAGTAGTTGATCACCAGCGCCGGCCCGACCAGCGCGAACCAGGCGATGCGCACCGGCTGCTTGCCGAAGTGTCCCATGTCCGCGTACAGCGCCTCGCCGCCGGTGATGGCGAGGAACACCGCGCCGATGATCGCCAGCGCCACCTGCGGCCGGTGAAACAGCAGCGTCAGGCCGTAGCCGGGATTGAGCGCCACCAGCACCCCGGGGTTGCGCGCGATCGGAATCGCGCCGATGACCGCGATCACCAAGAACCACACGACCATGACCGGGCCGAACAGTGCCGCCACCGCCGCGGTGCCGCGATGCTGGTAGGCGAACAGCACGGTGATGACCGCGATCGTCACCGGAATCACCCAGCTCTTGAGTCCCGGATTCAGCACCTCGAGGCCCTCGACCGCGCTCAGCACCGAGATCGCGGGCGTGATGAGCGCGTCGCAGAAGAAGAACGCGGTGCCGGCCAGCGCCAGTCCCACCGCGACCCGAGCCCAGGTGCTGCCGGTGATGAGGCGCCGCTGCGCCAGCGCGAACAGCGCGAGGATGCCGCCCTCCCCCTGGTTGTCGGCGCGCATGATCACCGTCAGGTACTTCAGGCTCACCGAGATCGTCAGCGCCCAGAAGATCAGCGACAGCACGCCGAGCACCGCTTCGACGTTGAAAGTGCCGGCGGCGACCAGGGCCGCGTCCATCGTGTAGAGCGGACTCGTGCCGATGTCGCCATAGACGATGCCGGTAGCGGCGACCACGGTCGCCAGACGCAACGGGCGCGTGTGGTTCATGCGCTCAGCGCCGCGCGCCCGGGCGTTTGCCGCTGTTGCGCCGCGGCGGCCACATCATGGTGCCGCGGCAGCGGCGCCGGCCGCAGCGGCAGGCGAAGACCAGGTCGATGTCGGCAGGATCGTCGGCTTCGCGCTGAATCTGGTAGTCGTAAGTCAGCTCCTCCCCCTGCGCGATGTCGCGAATCGCCTCGATGAACACGCGGGCGTGCTCGATCACCGACTCGCAGTTGGGATCGCAGGCGTGATTGACGAAGCGCGCCTCGTTGCCGTCGACGCCGGCGTCGATCACGGTCGCGTCGTCGGCGATGAACAGGAAGGTGTGGTTGTCCGCGGCGCTCTTTTGCTCGTAGCGCCGGTCGGCCTCCGCGTGCGAGACGCGCTCGCCGAGGTACTCGAGTACCCGCGTTCCGCGCGCGATGCGCTGGCGCGCGAACACGCCGAGCCCGTGCAGCGCTGAGTCACGCACCTCGACGAGCGGCGCTGCCGCGCGCGGCGCGCGGCTCATACCGCCACCGGCGCGCGGATGGCGGCGTGATAGCGGTAGTCCACGAACTCGAAGTCCTCGAAAGCGTAGTCGAACATGCTCGGCGGGCGGCGGCGGAACGCGAGGCGCGGCAGCGGGTACGGCGTGCGCGACAGCTGCAGATCCGCCTGCTCGAGATGATTCAGGTACAGGTGGCAGTCGCCGCCGGTCCAGACCAGCTCGCCCGGCTCGAGATCGCACTGCTGCGCGAACATGTGCGTGAGGAGCGCATAGCTCGCGATGTTGAATGGCACGCCGAGAAAGAAGTCGCAGCTGCGCTGGTACACCTGCAGCGACAGCCGGCCGGCCGCCACGTACAGCTGAAACAGCAGGTGGCAGGGCGCGAGCGCCATGTTGCCGAGCTCGCCCACGTTCCAGGCGCTGACCAGGTTGCGGCGCGAGCTCGGATCGCGCTTGAGGAGCTCGACCGCGCGCGCGATCTGGTCGATGGTGCGGCCGTCGGCCGCGCTCCAGGCACGCCACTGGCGGCCGTACACGGGTCCGAGCTCACCGTGCTCGTCGGCCCACTCGTCCCAGATGGTCACGCCGTGCTCGTGCAGCCAGGCGATGTTGGTGTCGCCGCGCAGGAACCACAGCAGCTCGTAGATCACCGCCGGCAGATGGATCTTCTTGGTGGTGAGCAGCGGGAAGCCCGGCGCGAGATCGAAACGCAGCTGCAGGCCGAAGAGCGACAGCGTGCCGATGCCGGTGCGGTCGTCCTTGCGCACGCCCTCGGTGCGGATGCGGCGCAGCGCCTCGAGATACTGCCTCATGCGGCCGCCGCGGCGAAATTGCCCGAGGGCGTGCGCGTGCGGTAGGCCCAGGCGAGCAGCGCCAGTCCCGCGAGCACCATAGGCACCGACAGCACCTGGCCCTCGGTGAGCCAACCGCCGGCTAGATAGCCGATGTGCTCGTCCGGGATGCGCACGAACTCGATGAGGAAACGCACCGAGCCGTAGATGGCCAGGAACACGCCCGAGGGCGCCCAACGCGGCCGCGGGCGCGAGGTGAACCACCACAGCACGGCGAACAGCAGCAGGCCCTCGAGCGCCGCCTCATAGAGCTGCGAGGGGTGGCGCACCTGGCCGTTCACCTCGAAGCCCCACGGCACGGTGGTGGTCTTGCCCCACAGCTCGCCATTGATGAAGTTGCCGACGCGGCCGAAGAACAGCCCGAGCGGCGGCAGCGGGGCGGTGAAATCGTAGACGTCGCCGACGCTGCGCCCGCGGCGCCAGGCGAACAGCGCCATCGCCACCATCACCCCGAGCAGTCCGCCGTGGAAGGACATGCCGCCCTCCCAGATCTTGAGCGGATAGAGCAGATCCCCGGCCCAGAACTTCAGCCCGTAGAAGAGCACGTAGCCGATGCGTCCGCCGAGAATCACCCCCAGCATGCCGAAGAAGATCAGATCGTCGACGTCGGCCGGCTGCCAGGTCGAGCGCGGCGCCGCCGCGCGCCGCCGCGCCAGCCACCAGGCGCTGGCGAAGCCGAGCAGGTACATGATCCCGTACCAGTGCACGCTGATCGGGCCGAGGTGGAACGCGATCGGATCGAAGCCGGGGAACTTCAGCATGAGGCGCGTTAGTTTAGCGGTTTAGGCGATCTCGCGCGTCACGCGGCAGAAGAACGCCTTCAGATATCGCGTCTCGGGGATTGCCGGGTGCACCGGGTGGTCGGGCGACTGCCCGCCGGCCTCGAGGATCTGCACGAAGCGCCCGCTGTGGCGGGCGGCGCTCTGGATGGCGCTCATGAGCTCCTCGGCCGCCAGATGATAGGAGCACGAGCAGGACACCAGCAGGCCCTCGTCGGCGAGCAGGCCAAGCGCGAGCTGGTTGAGCTTGCGATAGGCGGCCTGACCCTGCGGAATATCCTTCTTTCTCTTGATGAAGGCCGGCGGGTCCAGGATCACGACGTCGTAGCGCGCGCCCTCCGCGCTCAGGGTCCGGAGCGCATCGAAGGCGTCGGCGCGCAGCGTCTCGACCATGAGCCCATTGCGCGCGGCGTTGGCGGCGGCAAACTCGAGCGCCAGCTCCGAGGAGTCGACGCAGGCGGCGTGCGCGGCGCCGGCACGCAGCGCCGTGACGGCCCAGGCGCCCACGTAAGAGCACACATCGAGGACGCGCGCTCCCGGCGTCAGGTAGCGCCCGAGCCGCGCGCGGTTCGCCGTCTGGTCGTAGAACCAGCCGGTCTTCTGTCCGTGCGCGAGCGGTGCCCTGAAGTCGAGCCCCGACTCCATCACGGTGAGCTCGTCCGGCACCGCGCCGAAGGCCAGCTGCGCTGCCTGCGGCAGTTGCTCGAGATCACGCGCAGCGGTGTCGTTCTTCCAGAAGAGTCCGGCCGGGCCGAGCACCGCACGCACCGCCGCGGCCACCTCCTCCTTCAGCGCCTCCATACCGGCGGTGGCGATCTGGCCGACGACCACGTCGCCGTAGCGATCGAGCACCAGGCCCGGCAGCGCGTCGGACTCGCCGAACACCCAGCGGTAATAAGGTGCGGCGCCGAGCCGCGACCGCAGCGCGAGCGCCGCAGCGAGGCGTTGCTCGATGAGCGCGCGGTCGACCGGGTGCGCCGCATCGCGCGACAGAATGCGCGCGCAGATCAGCGCATGCGGATTGACGTAGGCGTAGCCGACGAAGCCGTCACGGTGGTTGCGCAGCGTCGCGAGCTCACCGGGCGCAAAGGCGCTGAGCGGGCTGCGCCCGGCGTCGATCTCGTTGCTGAACACCCACGGGTGACCGGCGGCGAGACGTCGATCTTCGCCGCGCTTCAACAGCAGCGGGCGCGCGGCCGTGCCCGGGCCGGGTGGCGCGTTGATTTCTGGTTGCAACATCGGGTCCGTGCGCAGGGGGGTGGCGAGTATACAATTGCCACCCCTTCTGCCGAGGTGAAACGTGTCGTCATCGCCATCGCGCAGCGTATGGACGCTGCTGCTCCTCGTGAGCTGTGCGGCCGCGGAGCCGGCGGCGGCGGCGGAGCCGGCAGCGGCGGCGGGATCGCCGGCGGCCGCGGCTCAGCCGCCCCAGCCGTTATGGCAGCCGCTCGCGTGGCGCTCGATCGGTCCCTTCCGCGGCGGGCGCGTGCTCACGGTCGCGGGCGTGCCCGGCGAGCCGAGTCACTTCTATTTCGGCGCGGTGAATGGCGGCGTGTGGGAGACGCGCGATGCGGGGCGCACCTGGGCGCCGATATTCGATGCCGCTCCGGCCGGCTCGATCGGCGCGCTCGCCGTGGCGCCATCCGACAGCCGCATCATCTATGTCGGCACCGGCGAAGCCGACATGCGCTCGGACATCGCGCAGGGTACGGGCCTGTACCGCTCGCGCGACGCGGGCCGCAGCTGGCAGGCGCTCGGGCTCGAGGACTCGCAGCAGATCGGCCGCATCCTGGTCGACCCCGCGAATCCCGACGTGGTGTTGGCGGCGGCGCTCGGCCACCCCTACGGCGCCAACGAGATGCGTGGCGTGTTCCGCTCGACCGACGGCGGTGCGAGCTGGCGCCGCACGCTCTATAAGGACGCCGACACCGGCGCGATCGATCTCGCGTTCGAGCCCGGCAACGCGCGCGTCGTGTATGCGGCGCTCTGGCAGACGCGCCGTCCGCCCTGGAACGTCTATCCGCCCGCGAGCGGACCCGGCGGCGGCCTCTATCAGTCGCACGACGGCGGCGAGAGCTGGGCGGAGCTCGCCGGTCACGGCCTGCCGGCGCGCCCGGGCCGCATCGGCATCGGCGTCGCGCCATCGCACCCCGAGCGGGTCTACGCGCTGGTCGATGCCGTGGAGGGCGGCCTCTACCGCTCCGACGATGCGGGCGCCAACTGGCGGCGGGTCAGCGACGACCCGCGCATCTGGAAGCGCGGCTGGTACTTCGGTGGCGTGACGGTCGATCCCACCAATCCCGACGTGGTCTACGTCTGCAACACCAGCGTGTACCGCTCCGGCGACGGCGGCCGCGAGTTCACCCCCGTCAAGGGAGCGCCGGGGGGCGACGACTATCACGAGCTCTGGATCGATCCGCGTGACCCGGCGCGGCGCATCCTCGGCGTCGACCAGGGCGCAGTGGTGACCCTCAACGGCGGCGTCAGCTGGAGCTCCTGGTTCAACCAGCCGCTCGGACAGTTCTACCACGTCGTCACCGACAACCGCTTTCCCTACTGGGTATACGGCGCGCAGCAGGACTCGGGCGCGGCCGGCGTCCCGAGCCGCACCGACAACATCGACGGCATCAACCTCAGGCAGTTAAGCGAAACGTCGGTCGGTGGCGAGAGCGACAACATCGCGCCCGACCCCGTCAATCCGCAGATCATCTTCGGCGGGCGCGTCGACAAGCTCGACCTGCGTACCGGCCAGAAGCAGAGCGTCAGCCCGGCGCTGGCCCATCCCGGGCTCTACCGCAGCACCTGGACGCTGCCGCTCGTGTTCAGCAAGGCCGCGCCGCACGCGCTCTACTTCGGCATGCAGCGCATCTTCCGCACCACCGACCGCGGCGCACACTGGCAGGCGATCAGCCCCGACCTGACGCGCGAGAACCCCGCCACGCCGGCCAGCCTCGATGCGGCCACCGTCGCCGACCACGACAGCAACGGCGCGCGCCGCGGCGTCGTGTACGCGATCGGGCCTTCGCCGCTCAACGCCGCCATCATCTGGGCGGGCACCGACGACGGATTGGTATGGAGAACGGTCGATGGCGGGCTGCATTGGCAAGACGTAACGCCGGCCGCGCTCACCGACTGGTCGAAGATCGGGGTCGTCGAACCCTCGCACTTCGACGCCGGCAGCGCCTACCTCGCCGTCGACCGCCACCGGCTCGATGATCCGCGGCCCTACATCTATCGTACGCGCGACGGCGGTGCGAGCTGGACGCTGATCGTCGAGGGAATCGCCGACGGCGGCGTGCACAACTCAGTCAACGTCGTGCGCGAGGACCCCGCGCGCCGCGGGCTGCTCTACTGCGGCACCGAGCACGGCGTCTATGTGTCGCTCGACGACGGTGACCACTGGCAGGCATTGCAGCAGAACCTGCCGCGCAGCTCGGTGCGCGACCTCGAGGTGCACGGCGTGGATCTGGTGATCGCGACCCATGGGCGCGGCTTCTGGATCATGGACGACATCGCCCCGCTCCGTACGCTCGCGGACCAGCGTGACGGCGGTACGCGCCTCCTGCCGCCGGCGCCGGCCGTACGCGTGCGGCCCACGGGCTTCATCGCCTCGCCGATGCCGAAAGACGAGCCGATGGCAGCCAACCCGCCCTCCGGCGCCTGCCTAGATTACGTGTTGGACGGGACCGCGACCGGCGCGGCCGAGCTCAGCATCCACGACGTACGCGGCGCGACGGTGCGAGTCTTCAGGAGCGATGACCATCCGCCGCAACCCGACCCCGCCAAGGTGGTACTCGCGCCCGAATGGATCGTCCCGACGCAGCCGCTCGGCGCAGGACCCGGACCGCATCGTTTCGTTTGGAATCTGCGCTACGCGCCGGCCGCCGGGCTCACCGCGGAGGACTCGGAGGAGCCCGAGGAAGGCGTGTGGGCGCCACCCGGTGAGTACCGCGTCGAGCTCAAAGCCGGCGGCCGGGTTTACCGGCAGACGCTCACGGTCGCGGCCGACCCGCGCGTGACACTGCCGGCCGCGGCCTACGCGCGCCAGTTCGCGCTCGCGCGCGACATCCAGGGGGCGCGGGTAGAGATCGCCGCGGCGTTGGCCGAGGCCGGACGGATCGACAAGGCGATGCACGCCTCGCATCAGGTCGCGGGGCCCGACGCAGGCGCCGCGCTGATCACCGCGCTCGCCGGCACCGAGGCGGAGCTACGCTCCATCAGCGACCCGGCCCCCGAAAAGCGCTCGCCTGATTCAATCGGCTCGCCGCCGACGAGCGTCGGCGGGCTGCGGTATCTGGAGTCCGCATTCCGCGACCTCGCGCGCGCGGTGGACGGCGCCGATGCCGCCCCGACTCCCGACGCGGAGCGCGGCTACGCGCGGCACCGCGCGCTGCTCGATACAGCGCTGGCCAGATGGGCGAAGTTCAAGGGCGACACGCTGGCGCACCTCAACGCGCAGCTCACGGCGAGCGGCGCCGCGGCCATCGCGCCGTAGCGCGGCGGGGAGGACTCGATGCAGAGCGCGCACCTGAATCCCGACGGCACGCCGAAGTACACCAACCATCTCATCGGCGAGACCAGCCCCTATCTCCTGCAGCACGCCCACAACCCCGTGGAGTGGTACCCGTGGGGGAGCGAGGCGCTCGAGCGCGCGCGCCGCGAGGGCAAGCCGATACATCTGAGCGTCGGCTACGCCGCCTGCCACTGGTGCCACGTCATGGCGCACGAGAGCTTCGAGGACGAGGCCACGGCGCGGCTGCTGAACGACAACTACGTCAACATCAAGGTCGACCGCGAGGAGCGGCCCGACATCGACCGCATCTACCAGATCGCGCAGCAGATGATCACGCAGCGCGGCGGCGGCTGGCCGCTGACGATGTTCCTGACGCACGACGACCAGCGGCCGTTCTTCGGCGGCACGTACTTTCCGCGCGAGGCGCGCTTCGGACTGCCCGCCTTTCCCGACCTCCTCGAGCGCGTGGTGCAGTTCTACCGCGAGCACGAGCCAGAGATGCGCACCCAGAACGCCGCGCTGGTGGCGGCGCTCCACGACATCAACTACCCACCGGCGCCGGCGGGCACCGAGCTCACCGACGCGCCGCTCCAGGCGTGCCGCGCGCAGCTGGCCGGTAGCTTCGACCGCCGCTACGGCGGCTTTGGCGGCGCCCCGAAGTTTCCGCAGCCGAAGATGATCGAGCGGCTGCTGCGCGACTGGCGCGGCGCGGCGCCGGGCGACGAGGCCGGGCTCCGGTCGCTCTACATGGCGAGCTTCACCCTGCGGCGCATGGGCGATGGCGGCATCTGCGACCAGCTCGGCGGCGGCTTCTGCCGCTACTCGGTCGACGAGCAGTGGCTGATCCCGCACTTCGAGAAGATGCTGTACGACAACGGCGCGCTCCTGGCCGTGTTTGCGAACTCGTCGCTGTCGAGCGCGGATGCGTTCTATACCGAGGTCGCGCTCGCGACCGCCAGCTGGGTACTGCGCGAGATGCAGTCGCCCGAGGGCGGCTTCTACTCGAGCCTCGACGCCGACTCCGAGGGGCACGAGGGCAAGTTCTACGTGTGGGACCGCGAGGAGGTGCGCCGTGCGCTGAGCGCCGAGGAGTTCGCGGTGTTCGCGCCGCGCTTCGGCCTCGACGGGCCGGCCAACTTCGAGGGCAGATGGCATCTGCATGTCAAGGCGACGGTGGAGCAGATTGCCGCCGTGCTGCAGCGCCCGGCCGCGGACGTCACCCGGCTGCTCGCCGCTGCGCGCGTGAAGCTCCTGGCGCTGCGCGCCGAGCGGGTGCGGCCGGCGCGCGATGACAAGATCCTGACCTCATGGAACGCGCTGATGATCCGCGGACTCGCGATCGCCGCGCGCGTCCTCACCGCCGATCGCCTGGCCTCCGCGGCCAGCCATGCGCTCGCGTTCGTGCGCGCCACGCTCTGGCGCGACGGCCGGCTGTTCGCGACCTACAAGGACGGCCGCGCGCATCTCAACGCCTACCTCGACGACTACGTGTACCTGGTCGACGCGGTGCTCGAGCTGCAGCAGGTGCGTTTCCGTGCCGAGGAGCTCGAGTTTGCGCGCGAGCTGACCGAGGTGGTGCTGACGCACTTCGCCGATGCGGAGAACGGCGGCTTCTATTTCACTTCCGACGACCACGAGCAGCTCATCCACCGCTCCAAGACCTTCAGCGACGACGCCATACCGTCCGGCAACGGCATCGCGGCATTCACGCTGCAGCGCCTCGGGCACCTGCTCGGCGAGCCGCGCTATCTCGCCGCCGCCGAGCGCACGCTGCGCGCCGCCTGGCCGGCGCTCGAGAAGCAGCCGCTGGCACACGTCACACTGCTCAGCGCGCTCGAGGAGCTGCTGCAACCGCCCGAGATCGTCATCCTGCGCGGTGAGGCGACGGCGATCGAGATCTGGCGGCGCGAGCTTGCGCGCATGTTCGTGCCCCGGCGCCTGGTGCTCGCGATTCCGGCCGACGCGGGCGATCTGCCGGCGGCGCTGGCCGACAAGGCGCCGCGCGGTGAGGCCGTGGCCTACATCTGCCGCGGCAGCACCTGCTCGGCGCCGGTCGAGTCACTCGAAGCGCTGCTTGGGGAGTTGCGCCCCACGGGCACGGGCGCCGGGGCCGGGGCCGGGGCCGGGGTCGGGGCCGGGGTCGGCACGACTTAGGAGCGCGGCGGCTTGAGGAAGTGCAGCGGGCTTCCGGGCGGCGCCCCGTAAGCCCTGTAGACGATCCGTTCCATCCAGTTGTATGCCTGCCTGAGGCCTTCGGGGCGAAGCGCATATAGGCGCATTCGACCCTCTTTCCGGCTGGCCAGCAGACCGCATTCCTCGAGCACCTTCAGGTGATGGATGACCGTCGGCTGCGTGAGCGGGAAGATCTCGGCGAAATCGCGCAACTGCACATCGGCATCCAGCAGTCCCTCGACGTACCACAGGCGCCTTGGGTCGCCGAGCGCGCGGAACACGGGACAGAGGTGCTCGTTGAACACCGTCCGAGCGTACGTGGTATCCCGAAAATGACTCAAGCCCGCAATTGTTAGAAAAGCGTCTAACTATGGCCCCCTGAGCCCCTCTACAGGGGTCCCCGGGGCCAAATTAGATGACTTTCTAACATGGCCCCCGAAAATCGATTTCGGGGGCCATCACACGCGCAGCGGCGGGCGCCGGCGATCGCCGTCGCGGGCGACGCTACTCCGCCAGCATCTCTCCCGAGCCGCCGAAGTCCTTCGGGAAGTCCTTGAACTTCGGCAGTCCGTCGCGGCTGCGCAGCACCGTCTCCTGGTAGTTGACGTGCACGCCCGGCGCGAACTTCATCTGCGGCAGCATCGCCGCGAACACATCGGTGAGCTTGAGGGGTGGATGCTCGGTGAACAGATGGCCGCCGCAGGTCTTGCACCACTTGCGGTAGCTCACCGGGGTCTTGTTATAGGTGCCGATGTTGTCGGCGCCCTTGGTCACCTTGACCGCCGTCGGCTGCCACAGCGTGAAGGCGTTCACCGGGCCCGCGGACCAGTGGCGGCAGGACTCGCAATGGCAGTAGCCCATCGCAGCCGGCTCGCCGCTGACTGTGAACTCGACCGCGCCGCAGAAACATTTGCCTTTGTATTCGGCCATCTCGATTCCTCCTCAGGAGAGCAGCTCGACGTTCCCACCGATGGCTGCTGTGTTGATGGTGAGTGTGCGCTCGGTGGCGAAGCGCAACAGGTAGTGAGGTCCGCCGGCCTTGGGTCCGGTGCCCGAGAGGCCCTGGCCGCCGAAGGGCTGCACGCCGACCACGGCGCCGATCATGTTGCGATTCACGTAGGTATTGCCGACCGGCAGCGACTCGAACACGT
>DATMRG010000063.1:0-15958 GCA_035566495.1 Steroidobacteraceae bacterium
CTCCCCTATCACATCGGCAACGGCTGGTTCGGCGGCTTCCTGCCGGCGATCTCGTTCGCGCTGGTGGCGCTCACCGGGAACATGTACTACGGCTTGCGCTACCCGATCATCGTCTCGCTCATGACGGTGGTGATCGGCTTCCTGTTCCTGCCCGAGACCAAGGATAGGCACGTGCAATAGAGCGGGAGCGGCCCCGGGGAGGCAAGGTGCGATGAACGATGCTGACAAGCGCGGCGAGCGCAGCACGTGGAGCTGGTGGTACCTCCTGTTCCTCGTGCAGTTCGCGGCGGTGCTGTGGCCGCCGTTCTACAACAGGGCCGAGCCCGCCCTCCTCGGGATGCCGTTCTTCTACTGGTATCAGCTGGCGTGCGTCGTTGTGTCCGCGGTGGTCACGGCGTTCGTCTACGTGATCACCGAAAGGTAGCGCCGTGCACGACGTGAACTGGGTGGCGCTCAGCGTCTTTGCAGTGCTGTTCGCCTTCATCACCTGGCTCGGCTTCGTGGCCGCGCACTGGCGCAAGGGCGATCTCGACCAGCTGCACGAGTGGGGTCTGGCCGGGCGCCGCTTCGGCACGCTCGTCACGTGGTTTCTGGTGGGCGGCGATCTCTATACCGCCTACACCTTCATCGCGGTGCCGGCGCTGGCCTTCGGGGCGGGCGCGGTGGCGTTCTTCGCCGTGCCCTACACCATCGTGGTCTACCCGCTCCTGTTCCTGGTGTTTCCACGGCTCTGGCATGTCTGCCACAAACACGGCTACATCACCGCGGGCGACTTCGTGCGCGGCCGCTACGGCAACCGCTGGCTGGCGCTCGCGATCACCGTCACCGGCATCGTCGCGACCATGCCGTACATTGCGCTGCAGCTGGTGGGACTACAGGTCGTGCTCGGCGGGCTCGGCATCTCCGGCACCGGCCTCGCCGCCGACCTGCCGCTCATCATCGCGTTCCTGATTCTGGCGGCCTTCACCTACTCGAGCGGACTGCGCGCTCCCGCTTCGATCGCGATCGTCAAGGACATCCTCATCTACATCACCGCCTTCGTCGCCGTGATCGCCATCCCGATCCAGCTGGGCGGCTTCGGCAAGATCTTCGCCGCCGTGCCGCACGATAAGCTGCTGCTGGCGGTGCCGGGCGCCAACAGCACCGGAGCCTATGGAGCCTACGCGACGCTGGCACTCGGCTCGGCGCTCGCGCTGCTCCTGTACCCGCATTCGATGACCGCCATCCTCAGCGCCAGCAGCGGCCGCGCCATCCGCCGCAACGCCGCGCTCCTGCCCGGCTATTCGCTCATGCTGGGACTGCTGGCGCTGGTCGGCTTCTTCGCCCTCGGCGCAGGCGTCGCCAAGCTTCCGGAGTTTGCCGACGGCTTCAAGCAGTTCGGCAACAACTTCGCGGTTCCGGCGCTGTTCCTGCACAGCTTCCCGGACTGGTTCGTGGGCGTCGCGTTCGCCGCGATCGGCATCGGCGCACTGGTGCCGGCCGCGATCATGTCGATAGCCGCGGCCAACCTCTATACCCGCAACATCCACTGCGAGTTCATCAACCGCAATCCGATGCCGAAGCAGGAAGCGCAGCTCGCCAAGTGGGTGTCCCTGATCGTCAAGGCCGGCGCACTGGTCTTCATCCTGTTCGTGCCGACGAAATACGCCATCTACCTGCAGCTGCTCGGCGGCATCTGGATCATCCAGACGCTGCCCACGCTGGTGATCGGCGCCTACACGCGCTGGTTCAACGACTGGGCGCTGCTGGTCGGCTGGGCGGTCGGCACCTACGCGGGAACGGCCATGGCCATCTCCCAGGATCTCAAGCCCGCCTACCCGCTCAAGCTCGGCGGCTGGAGCCTGCCCGGCTACACGGCCTTCTATACGCTGATCCTCAATCTCGTCATTGCCGTGGTCCTCACGCTGGTGCTCAACGCGCTCGGCGCGCGCAAGCCTGTCGATGCGACGGTTGCGACGGACTACCACGCCTGAGGCCGGCATCGCGGCGTAGCGCCTGATTGGCTCGAGGCGTACTGGTCGCCGGCCAGATCAGTGTCAGGTTCCCGCGCCGCGCGCGTCGCTGGTGGGGCGCGGCACCGCCCGCTATTACTTCGCCCGATCCGAAAGAAAGGACCGAGGTGCATCTGTGAACCAGACATCCACGCGCACGCTGCTCGAGGAGACCGCACGGCTGGCGGCGAGCTACCGCGAGTCTCTCGATGAGCGCCCGGTGCGCTCGCTCCTCGATCCCGACGAGCTGCGGCGTCAGCTCGCTGCGCCGCTGGCCCAGGCGGGTGAGAGCACCGCGGAGGTGATCGGAGCGCTGGCGCGCGTCGGCGCGGCGGGCACGGTGGCGAGCGCCGGCCCGCGCTACTTCGGCTTCGTGATCGGCGGCAGCACGCCGGCCGCGCTGGCGGCCGATTGGCTGGCGTCGGCCTGGGATCAGAACGGCGGGCTCTATGCGACCTCGCCGCTCGTTGCGGCCATCGAGGAGATCACGGCCGGCTGGTTGCGCGAGCTCGCCGGGCTCCCGGCCTCGATGTCGGTCGGCTTCGTTACCGGCTGTCAGATGGCGAGCTTCACCGGGCTCGCGGCCGCGCGCCACCGGGTGCTGCGCGACGCCGGCTGGGACGTCGAGGCTGAAGGATTGTTCGGAGCTCCTGCCATCGACGTGCTGGTGGGCGATGAGGCGCACTACACGATCTTCATGGCGCTGCGCCTGCTCGGTCTCGGCGGCGGCCGGCTGCGGCGGGTGCCGGCCGACCGCAGGGGCGCATGCGCGCCGACGCGCTCGCCCAGATGCTCGCCTCGGTCAACGGTCCCTGCATCGTGTGCGCACAGGCTGGCAACGTGAACAGCGGTGCCTTCGATCCGCTCGAGGAGATTGCTGGCCTCACGCATGCGCGGGGCGCCTGGCTCCACGTGGACGGCGCGTTCGGGCTGTGGGCGGCGGCGGCGCCCCGCCTTGCGCACCTGGTGGGCGGCGTCGAGAAGGCCGATTCGATCGCGACCGACGGGCACAAGTGGCTGAACGTCCCGTACGACTGCGGTGTGGTTTTCTGCGCCGACGAAGCCGCCCACCGCAGCGCCATGAGCCTCGCGGCCCCGGCGCAGGCTGCGCCTTATCTGGCGACCAGCACGCGCCAACGCGACCCGCACGAGTTCGTGCCGGAGGAGTCGCGCCGCGGCCGCGCAATTCCGCTGTATGCGGGCTTGCGCGCCCTCGGGCGCGCCGGTCTCGCCGAGCTCGTCGAACGAAACTGCCGGCAGGCGCAGCGCTTCGCCGCGGGACTCGCGGCCGAGGGCTACGAGGTGCTGAACGAGGTGGTCCTGAACCAGGTGGTGGTGGTCTTCGGCGACGACGGGCGCACCCGGCGGGTGGTCGCGGCGCTGCAGGAGGACGGCACCTGCTGGTGCGGGACCACGGTCTGGCAGGGCCGGACGGCGATGCGCATCAGCGTCAGCAACTGGTCGACGACCGAGGCCGACGTCGAGCGGAGTCTCGGGGCGATGTTGCGCATCGCGCGCGCCACTCCCTGATTGCTGCTTCGGCAGCCTTGATATGCCCGATCAATGAGTTAGACGAAAGAACCCGATTGTAAAAGCCGCCGCCGGCGCGCTCGGCGCAACGCCGGCCAGGGGCTGTTCTTATCAACGGGGGGATGGTGCGCCCGCGGCGCCGTAGGTTAGTGTCCGCGGCTAATGTGGATCGTCAAGCTGGCGCTGCGGCGCCCGTACACCTTCATCGTGCTCGCAATCGTGATCCTGCTGCTCGGGGTGTTCACGATCCTGCGCACGCCCACCGACATCTTTCCCAACATCAAGATACCGGTGGTGGCGGTGGTGTGGAACTACGTCGGCCTGGCCCCCGAGGAAATGGCCACGCGCATCATCCTCAATTCCGAGCGCAGCGCCCAGACCACCGTCAACGACGTCGAGCATACCGAGTCGCAGTCGCTCACCGGCATCGCGGTGGTGAAGTATTTCTTCCAGCCGAACGTCAATGAGGAAATGTCGTTTGCGCAGATCACCGGCGTTTCGCAGACGCAGCTGCGCTTCGCGCCACCGGGCACCAACCCGCCGTTCATCCTGGCGTACAACGCCTCCTCGGTACCGATCCTGCAGCTGGCGCTCTCGAGCCAGAACCTCTCGGAGGCCGAGCTCTTCGACCTCGGCAACAGCATCATCCGCACCGGACTCGCCACGGTGCAGGGCGCCTCCATGCCCTACCCCTACGGCGGTCTGCAGCGCCAGGTGCAGGTGGATCTCAACCCCGACGCACTGCGCGCCCAGGGGCTCTCCGGCATCGACGTCACCAGCGCAATCGCCGCCCAGAACCTGATCCTGCCGGCCGGCACGCAGAAGATCGGCGACCGCGAGTACTTCGTCGCCCTCAACGCCAGCCCGCGCACCATCGCCGAGCTCAACGACCTGCCGGTCACCACCCGCGGCGGCAACGTCATCTACGTGCGCGACGTCGCCCAGGTGCGCGATGGCTATCCGCCACAGACCAACATCGTGCGCCGCGACGGGCACCGCGGCGTGCTCATGAGCGTACTCAAGACCGGCAGCGCCTCGACCCTCGACATCATCAAGAGCATCAAGCAACGCCTGCCGCGCATCCGCAGCGCCCTGCCGGAGGGCTTCAACGTCGACCTGATCGGCGATCAGTCGGTGTTCGTGCGCGCCGCGATCAGCGGCGTGGTGCGCGAGGCGGTGATCGCCGCGGCGCTCACCGCGCTCATGATCCTGCTGTTCCTCGGCAGCTGGCGCAGCACCGTGATGATCGCCATCTCGATCCCGCTGGCGATCCTCGCCTCGATCATTTTCCTGTCCGCGCTCGGCGAGACCATCAACATCATGACGCTCGGCGGGCTGGCGCTCGCGGTCGGCATCCTGGTGGACGATGCGACCGTGACCATCGAGAACATCAACTATCACCTCGAGCAGGGCATGGCGGTGGAGGACGCGATCCTGACCGGCGCCCACGAGATCGCCGTGCCGGCGCTGGTGTCGACGCTGGCGATCTGCATCGTGTTCGTGCCGATGTTCATGCTGGCCGGAATCGCGCGCTACCTGTTCATACCGCTGGCCGAGGCGGTGGTGTTCGCCATGCTCGCCTCCTACGTGCTGTCGCGCACGCTGGTGCCGACGCTGGCGAAGTACTGGCTCCAGCCGCACGATCCGCACGCCGCCAGCCGCACGCGTGGCCGGCTGGCCGAGATCCAGTGGCGCTTCGAGCAATGGTTCGCGCGGGTGCGCACCAGCTACCAGGGGCTGCTCGAACGCGCCACCGGCGCCGGCGGGCGCTTCGCCCTGCCGTTCCTCGGCGCGATGGCCGCCACGGCGCTGCTGGCCTTCCCCTTCGGCCGTTACCTCCCGGGCCTCGGGCAGGACTTCTTCCCGAGCGTCGACGCCGGCCAGATCAAGCTGCATCTGCGCGCTGCCACCGGCATCCGTATCGACGAGACCGCGGCGCTCTGCGACCGGATCGAGGCGACCATCCGCGAGACCATCCCCGCGCGTGAGATCGCCACCGTGGTCGACAACGTCGGCGTGCCCTACAGCGGCATCAACCTCTCCTACTCGACTTCGGCGCCGGTCGGACCGGGAGACGCCGATATCTTCGTCAATCTCAATGCCAGCCACCACCCGAGCGCCGGCTACGTGCACGCACTGCGCCAGCGCCTGCCGCAGCTCTACCCCGGCACGACCTTCTCGTTTCCGCCGGCGGACATCGTCAGCCAGATCCTGAATTTCGGCCTGCCGGCCCCGATCGACGTGCAGGTCGCGGGCTTCAACGTCGAGGCCAACCGCGCCTACGCGAACGCGCTGCTCGAGCGGCTGCGCACCATCCCGGGGGCGGCAGACCTGCGCATCCAGCAGGCCTTCAACTACCCGCAGATCCGCGTCGACGTCGATCGCAGCAAGGCCTCGCTGTTCGGACTCTCCGAGCGTGACGTCGCCTCCAACATGCTGGTGGCGCTGTCGGGAAGCTTCCAGACCTCACCCTCGTTCTGGATCGATCCGAAGAGCGGCACCCAGTACAACGTGACCGCGCAGACGCCGCAGTACAAGCTCGCGACTCTCAACGACCTCGCGACCACGCCGGTCACCGGCGGCACGAGCTCGCAGCTGCTCGCCAATCTCGCCAGCATCCGCCGTGCCGAGGCGCCCGCGGTGGTGAGTCACTACGACGCCACCCCGGTCATCGACATCTACGGCTCGATCCAGGGTGCCGATCTCGGCTTCATCTCGGCACAGATCAACAAGATCGTGGCCGAGACGCGCGGCGACGTGCCGCGCGGCACGCAGGTGACGGTGCGCGGCCAGGTCAAGACCATGACCGATTCGTTCAACGGCCTCCTGATCGGTCTCGCCGGCGCCATCGTGCTGGTCTACCTCCTCATCGTCGTTAATTTCCAGTCGTGGCTCGACCCGTTCATCATCATCACCGCCCTGCCGGCGGCGCTCGCCGGCATCGTATGGATGCTGTTCCTGAGCCACACGCCGGTGAGCGTGCCGGCGCTCACCGGGGCGATCATGTGCATGGGCGTCGCCACCGCCAACAGCGTGCTGGTGGTGAGCTTCGCGCGCGAGCGCATGAACCAGGGGGACGATGCGCGCCACGCCGCCGTGCAGGCGGGCGTGACCCGCTTCCGCCCGGTGCTCATGACGGCGCTCGCCATGATCATCGGCATGGTGCCGATGGCACTCGGCCTCGGCGAGGCGGGTGAGCAGAACGCGCCTCTCGGCCGCGCGGTGATCGGCGGCCTGGTGTTCGCCACCGTCGCCACGCTGTTTTTTGTGCCCACGGTGTTTACACTGATCCACGGGCGGCTTGCCACGGCGCGGGCCCCCGGAGCCCCAGATGTCTGATACCTCCCCCTCCCCGCCCGCGGCCACCGATCCGCGCATCCGCCGCTACGTGCTGATCGCGGTCGCGGTGGCGCTGATTCTCGCGGCCTGGGGGATCCTGAGCCGTCTGAGCGCGCGTATCGCGCTCGAGCGCGCCGCCGCCAACGCCGCCATCTTCAGCGTAACCACGGCCCACCCGAGCCGCGGCCCGCCCTCGGACACGCTGGTACTGCCCGGCACGGTGCAGGCGTTCTACGAGGCGCCGATCTATGCCCGTACCAACGGCTACCTCCGTGCCTGGTATACCGACATTGGCACGAGCGTAAAGAAGGGACAGCTGCTCGCCGAGATCGACGCTCCGGAGGTAGATCAGCAACTGCGGCAGGCGCAGGCCGATCTCGGCACCGCCCAGGCCAACTCCCAGCTGGCACGCTCCACCAACGAGCGCTGGCAGGGCCTGCTCGCCACCGAGTCCGTCTCCAAGCAGGACGCGGACGAGCGCGCCGGCGACGCCGCCGCCAAGGGGGCGGCGGAGCAGTCGGCCGCCGCCAACCTCGCGCGCCTCCGGGAGCTCGAGTCGTTCAAGCGCGTGGTGGCGCCCTTCGATGGCGTCGTCACTCAGCGCAACACCGACGTCGGTGCGCTGATCAACGCCGGCCAGACCCCGGGCAACGCCCTATTCCGCGTGGCCGACACGCACCGGCTGCGGATCTACACTTCGGTACCCCAGAGCTATGCCGGCCAGATCGCCGCGGGCGCCAAGGCGGGCCTCGTGTTCGCCGATCGGCCGGGCAAGCGCTATGAGGCCGCGGTGAGCTCCACCGCGCGCGCGCTCGATGCCAACTCCCGCACGCTGCAGGTCGAGCTGCAGATCGACAACGCCAGCGGCGAGCTGTTTCCGGGCTCCTACGCCGAAGTGCACTTCGATCTGCGCGGCGTCAACACCGCGCTGCTGCGGGTACCGGTCAACGCCGTGCTGTTCCGCTCGCAGGGGCTCTTGGTCGCGACCGTCGACCCCTCGGGGCACGCGCACCTGCGCCACATCACCCAGGGACGGGACTTCGGCAAGGAGATCGAGGTGCTCTCCGGGGTAGACGCCGACGACACGCTCATCGTGAATCCGCCCGACTCGATCAGTGACGGCATGCAGGTCCGGGTCGTGACCCCGGCAAAGAGCTGATGCGCGCAGCCGCGTGCCTGGCGCTCGCAGCCGGCTGCGCGCTCGGCGGCTGCTCGCTCGCTCCCCACTACCAGCGGCCGGCAACCCCGGTGCCGCCCGACTCCTATAAGGAGCTCGGCGACTGGAAGGTCGCGACACCCGCCGATGCCACGCCACGCGGCGCCTGGTGGACGATGTTCGGGGACGAGGACCTGAACCAGCTCGAGTCGCGCGCCAGCAACGCCAACCAGAGCGTCAAGGCGGCCCTCGCCCGTCTCGATGAGGCGCACGCCGCGACCCGCATCGCGCGCGCCGGCTACTTCCCCACCATCGACGCCCAGGCGAGCGCGACGCGCCAGCGCGCCTCGGTCAACGCACCGGGCTACGCGCAGGGAAGTAATCCCAACTACAACACCTTCGTCGTCGGCGGCGATCTCTCTTACGAGATCGATCTCTTCGGGCGCATCCGCAACACCGTCGCGGGGGCCCGCGCAACCGAGCAGGCGACCGCCGGCGACGCCGCGACCCTCGGCCTCGCCGTGCACGCGGAGCTCGCCACGGACTATTTCTCGCTGCGCGGCCTCGACGCCCAGCAGCAGCTCCTCGACCGCACCGTCGCCGATTACGCCAAGGCACTCGACCTCACGCGCAATCTCTACCAGGGGGGCGCCGCGGCGCTCTCGGACGTGCAGCTGGCCCAGGCGCAGCTCGAGACCGCCCGTACCCAGGCCGAGGACACTCGCCTGCGCCGCGCCCAGACCGAGCATGCGATCGCGGTGCTGGTGGGCGCGGTGGCGACCGGCTTCCATCTCGAGGCGCGGCCGCTCGCGTCCGTTGTCGCGATCCCGCCGGTCGACCCGGGTTTGCCCTCGCAGCTGCTCGAACGGCGTCCGGATGTCGCCGCCGCCGAGCGCCGCGTGGCCGCCGCCAACGCCGCGATCGGCGTGGCGCGCGCCGCGTATTTTCCGGTGTTCAGCCTGGCGGGCACGGCGGGTCAGGCGAGCACCCAGAGCAGCAACTGGCTGAGTGCGCCGAGCCGCTACTGGTCCATCGGACCGCAGGGCGTACTCACGGTCTTCGACGCCGGCCTGCACGCGGCACAGTCGGCCGCCGCGCACGCGTCCTACGACGAGCAGGTCGCCAATTATCGCGGCACAGTGCTCGCCGCTTACCAGGACGTGGAGGACAACCTCGCCGCGCTCCGCCAGCTGGCGCTGGAGGACGTCAGTCAGGCGGCCGCGGTCACCGCCACGCAGGGGGCGCTCGAGCAGGCGCTCTACCGCTACAAGGGCGGCGTCGTGACTTACCTCGAGGTGGTCACGACCGAGAACGCAGCGCTCGCTGCGCGTCTCGCGGCCGTCGACATCGAGACCCGCCGCATCAGCGCCACGGTGCTGCTGGTGCGTGCCCTCGGGGGCGACTGGCAGGCGGGCCACTCCGTGGATTACCGCTAGAGTGTCGGGCGTCGGTCAGGCATCCCGGGGCGCGCGAGCGCGTACGCCCTGGTGCGCAGCGCTCCTCGCGCTGGCGCTCGGCGCGAACGCAGTGGCGGCGCAGGAGCCGGCGGCGGGCAACGCGGCGCCCTCCCCGGCCAGCGAATACCCCATGTTGCTCGGCGCGCAGTACACCTTCATCGAGCAGAAGCAGACGCCGCTCGACTCGCCCTACGAGGGCAGGTTCAGCCTCCATCCGGACGGCGACCGCCAGGGCACCCACACCATCGGCTTCTACGGCGGCTGGGCGCCGCTCTCCTGGGCGCAGCTCTATCTCGATACGGAGAAATTCATGGGCGCTGGAGTCAGCGGCGGCACCGGCCTCGGCGGGGGTACCAACGGCGACGTCGTCCGCGCGGGTGTGCCCGGGCTCAAGAAAGAGTTCTACATTGCGCGCCTCTACGCACGTTTCATGCTGCCGCTCGGCGCCGAGGTGGCGCCGGTCGTGCGCGCCCAGGACCAGATACCGGGGACCGAGGCAGTGCGGCGTCTCGAGCTCAAGGTCGGACGCCTGTCGGTAGCCGACGATTTCGACAAGAACAGCTACGCGAACGCGGCGCGCACTCAGTTCCTCAACTGGTCCCTGTGGAACGACACCGCCTGGGACTTTGCCGCCAACACCCGCGGCTACACCGACGGCTTCGTCGTCGGCTACTTCAGCCGGGAATGGGCGCTCCGTTACGGCATGTACCGCATGCCGCTCTACGCCAACGGCCAGACGCTCGAGACACTGCTGCGCGCCCGCGAGCAGGACCTCGAGCTGACGCTCGCACCGGCGCCGCTCGGCACCATCGTGCGCCTCCTTGTTTATCGCAACACCGCGCGCCTGGGCGACTACGCCCAGGCGCTGGCGCGCGCGGCCGCCACCGGCGCCGTGCCGGACGTGGCAGCCGATGACGCCGACGGCCGGCACAAGACGGGCTTCGGCGTGAACGCCGAGCAGCCGCTCGCCGACGGCGGCGACACCGGCCTGTTCGCGCGGCTCGGCTGGCAGGACGGGAAGACCGAGGACTCGGTGTTCACGGAGGTCGACCGGCACGCGAGTCTCGGCGGCCAGCTGTCGGGAATTCATTGGGCACGCGCCGCGGACCGGCTCGGCGTCGGTGTGGTGTTAGAAGGCCTCTCGGACGTGCACCGTGACTACCTCGCGGCCGGCGGCTCGGGCTTTCTCCTCGGCGACGGCCGTCTCAACTACGCGCACGAAGAGATCTTCGAGACCTACTACCGCGCGAGCTGGACCTGGCCGGCGGGCCCCTGGGCCGTGCGCGTGCAGCTCTCACCGGACTTTCAGTACATCCGCAACCCGGGGTACAACCAGGACCGCGGCCCGGTGCGTTTCTACGCGCTGCGGCTGCACCTCGAGTACTGAGCGGCCGGCAGCGCGAACCTCCGGACGTAGCGCCGCGCCGAGCGTCCCAACACTGCGCGCGCTTGCGTCCGGAGGTGCGCCAGTCATCAGCCCTGCGTGCGCAGATCCTCGCGCGCCTGTTCCGTGGCCCGCTCCGCCTCGCGGCGCGAGTCGGCCTTCGGCTTGAGCGCGTGAATTGCGGTGCCGAGCGACTGCCCGGCCGTCACGCGGTCCTTGAGGTCCGCGAACGGAATGTCGAGATTCTGCGCGACATGCAGCGCCGCCGAACATTCGCTCAGGTCCTTGAAGCCCCGGCAGGCATCCTCGGGCGTGAGACCCGCGGGCACGAGCGCCGCGAGGCGCGTGTTGCCGGAGGCGGCGGCGGCCGTGGCCGCCATTGCCGGTCGATCGGCCGCGGCCGGTGCGGCCGGCGCGGGCTGCTGCTGCTGCGCCAGGGCCAGCGAAGCCAGTGACACTGCACTTGCGGCCAGAAGAGAAATGACGATGTGCTTCATGACAACCTCCATTGTTGGCAAGGACCGGGGAAGCCCGGGCGCGCAGCGCGCCCCGGCGCCCCCAATTCAACGCGCTTCCGTCGCGGGAAGATCGTGCGGTCAGGCCGTGTGGCTATATACGACCGTCACGCCCATTTCCGCAATATGTCTGCTAATGGCCATATGTCGCCGATCGGCGTCGGCGCGCGCGGCGAGACGCGATGTTAGTTTCGTGTGAGCGCCGTCGTGAGCGGCGCGGTGCCTGAAGCGTCTACTTGGCGCGCGCGAAGTCGATGAAGCCGCGCTCGGTGTCGGTGTGCGTAAGCTGCACGCGCACCTTATCGCCGACGTCGAGGCCCTGGAAGCCCTTGACCAGCTTGCCCTCGGCCAGCGGATGGGCGATGCGTACCCAGGTGCCGTCATCGTTGGCGCCGGTGACCATGGCGTCGAACTGTTCGCCGACACGGTTAGCCAGCAGCATCGCCGCCGCGGACTTGCGCACCTGGCGTTCCACCTTGGCGGCGTTGCCCTCCTGCACGGTGCAGTGCTGCGCGAGCGTGCGCAAGCTGGCGTCGTCGTAGGGCGCCGCGCGCCCGGCGAGGGCGGCCTTGACCAGGCGCTGCGAAATGAGATCCGGAAAGCGCCGGTTGGGCGCGGTGGAATGCGTATAGTCGTCCACCGCCAGGCCGAAGTGCCCCTCGGCGGGCTCGCCCGGGCGCTTGAGCACGTACTCGCCGGCACCGAGCAGCTTCACCACGGCCAGCGACAGATCCGGGAAGCGCTCCGGCGTCTTCTGCTGCGCGCTGACGAGGAACCCGCTCAGCGCGCGCGCGTCGGGCGCCGCCGGCAGCGAGCCGCCGGAGGCGGCCGCCAGCGCCACGATGCGTCCCCAGCGCTCGGGTACGCGCAACACGCGGCGCAGCGAGGGCGAGCCCTTCCCTTCTAGGAACTGCGCGACCACGCCGTTGGCCGCGATCATGAAATACTCGATGAGCTCCTTGGCCCGGTTGTCCTCGTCGGGCTTCAAGTCCATGAGCGCGCCGCCTTCGTAAACCGCCTGGGCCTCGAGCGTCGTGAGGCCGAGCGCGCCCTGCGCCTTACGGACGCGCTTCAGTGCCTGCGCCACCTGGTCCTGCAGGCGCAGCTGTGCGTCCATGCCCGCTACCGCCGCGGCCGCCGGCGGCATGGGCCCCTTGCCATCCAGCCAGGCTGCGACGCTGTCATAGGCGAGCTTGGCGCGGTTGATGACGCGTGCGGGATAGACGTCCGAGGCGCTCACCGCGCCATCCGCCGTCACCGTCAGGTCGATGACCAGGCTCGGGCGCTCCTGGCCGGCGGCGAGCGTGGTGAGGTCGGTCGAGAGCCGCTCCGGCAGCATCGGAAAGACCTGGGCGGCCGTGTAGACGCTGGTGGTGTTGGCGCTCGCGTGCTCATCGAGCGGCGTGCCGGCGGCCACCGTGCCGTCGACGTCGGCGATCGCCACCAGCACGCGGGTCGACCCGCCGGCGAGCGCTGCGGCGACCGTGAGCTGGTCGAGGTCGCGCGACTCGTCGTTGTCGATCGAGCACCAAAGAAGCGCGCGCAGATCGCGGACATTCGCCGCGGCCGGCGCCGGCGCTGCGTGGATGGCGGCGAGCTGCGCCAGCGCGGCGGCGGGGAAGTCGGGCTCGAGGCCGTGCTCCTGCATCGATCGCCGCGCGATCGCGACGAGCTGGGTCTGTCCATTGTTTGCGGTTGGCATCGCGGCATGATACCGCCTCGCGACGTGCAGCCGTGCAGCGGATCGTCAGGCGGGCTGTTGTAACAGCTCGGTCACGTATTCCTTGGCGCGCTGACATGCCGCCTCGAGCGGCAGCCGCGCGGCGAGCCCGGCCGCAATCCCTGAGGCCAGTGCACAGCCGGTGCCGCGGCGTTGGGCGGGAAGACGCGGTGCCGTGAACTTGCGCACCGTCCCCTCCTGCGTCACCAGCCAGTCGGCCGCCTGCGCGGCGCCGGATGCATGCCCACCCTTCATGAGCACCGCGGCCGCTCCGAGTGCGCACAGCGCCCGCCCCTGTCCGACGAGCTCCTCATCGGAGGAAGCCGGCGCCAGCCCGAGCAGCGCCGCCGCCTCGGGAATGTTGGGAGTCAGGAGCGTAGTGCGTGGCAGAAGCAGCGCCGTGAGCGCCGCGCGCCCCGCGGCATCGAGCAGCGAGCCCCCCGAGGTGGCGGCGAGCACGGGATCGAGCACCAGCGGCAGGCGCTCGCGCGGCGGCAAAGCGCCGGCGACGGCCGCGACGATCTCCCGGTCGCCGAGCATGCCCACCTTCACGGCCGCGGCGCGCCCGGTCGCGAGCGCGGCGCTGATCTGGGCCTGCACGACTGCCGCGGGCAGCAGCTCGATCGCGGTGACCTCGCGATCGGTCTGCGCGGTGACCGCGGTCACGGCGCAGAGTGTCTCGGCCCCGAAGCGGGTCAGGGTCGCCACATCGCGCGCGAGCCCGGCCCCGCCGCTCGAATCCGTCCCGGCGATGACCAGGACCGCGGTCACCCGCCGAACGCGATCAGCGCGAGTTTGCGATACCCCCGGGCTTCGAGCGCCCGTGCGGCGCGCCAGGCGCGCACCCCCGTGCGGCAACAGAGCACCACGCGCCGCTCCGGCGGCAGCGGCTGCCCGCCCTTCTCGAGCTCTTCGACGCCCAGGCGCCAGGCCGAAGCAAAGGGCGACAGCGGCGCTTCGGCAAGGCCGCGGAGGTCGATCACCAGGTCCGAGCTCGTGACCTCCGCCGCTGCGATGAACGCAAGCGGGTTCGCAGGCTCGGCTGCTCCCAGGAAGGAAAATCCGCCGACGTGCAGCGTGCGGAAATCGACGCTGATCAGCCGCCCGAGTACCGGCGGCTCGAGCCCGAGCAGCAGGGCGAGTGTCAGGTGCGCCTGCAGGGTGCCGACCACTCCGACGGCCGTGCCGAGCACTCCGGACTCGGCGCACGAGCCCGCCTGGCGCGGCAGCTCGGGAAAGACCGCGCGGTAGCTCGGCGCACCGCCACAGAAGGCCCCGGCGTAGCCCGAGAGCCCGAGCACCGAGGCGCTCACCAGCGGCTTGCCGGCGCGCTGGCAGGCATCGCTCAACACATAGGTCGCGGCAAAGCTGTCGGCGGCATCGACGACGACGTCGGCCGCCGCCACGAGCGCGGCTGCGTTGGCGGGCGTAAGGCGCTCGGCGTGGGTCTCGACGCGCACCGCGGGGTTGAGCGCCGTGAGCGCGGCGCTCGCGGCCTCGACCTTGGGCTTGCCGCAATCGCTCATGCGATAGAGCGGCTGCCGATGGAGATTCGATTCCTCGACCCGATCGTGATCGACGATCACGAGCCGTCCGACTCCCGCGGCCGTCAGGTACTCGAGCACGGCGCTGCCGAGCCCTCCGGCGCCGACCACGGCGACCGTGGCCGCCGCCAGGCGCGCCTGCCCGCGCTCACCCACTTCGGGCAACACGACCTGGCGTGAGTAGCGATCGCTCACGAGCCTTGCCTCACTTCGCTATGCCGCCACCGCGAGCCACTCGCGCGCACGCGCCTCGGGATCGCGGTTGCGGACGATATCGGTCACGACCGCCGCGACGTCCGCGCCGGCGGCGAACACGCCCGCGAGACGCTCGAGCGTCAGGCCGCCGATGGCGACCAGCGGGATCGGGCCGATGCGGCGCTTCCACTCCCCGATCCGCTCGAGGCCCTGCGGCTGCCAGGGCATGACTTTGAGCAGCGTCGGATAGATGGGACCCAGGGCCACGTAGTCGGGTTGCGCCGCAAGCGCGCGCTCGAGCTCCGCGTGATCGTGAGTGCTGATGCCGATGCGGATTCGGGCGCGGCGCAGCGCCCCGAGGTCCGCCTGGGCGAGATCGCCCTGCCCCAGGTGGACGAAATCGCAATCCTCGGCGAGAGCGATCTCCCAGTGGTCGTTGACGATCAGCTGCACGCCTGCCGCAGCACACAGCGCCCGCGCCCGGCGCACCTCGGCGCGTACCTCGTCCTCGCCGCGCTCCTTGATGCGCAGCTGCACCAGCCGCACGCCGAGCCGCGCGAGCCGATCGATCCAGGCGGCGCTGTCGACGATCGGATAGACGCGCGCGAGCCTCATCCGAGAAACGCCTGGCCGACCACCGGCGTCGAGGGCTCGGCGAAATCCCTGGGCTCGATCGGGCCCGCGAGGCGCGCGGCGCGTCCGGCCTCGACTGCCTGCGCGAATGCCGCGGCCATCGTCACCGGGTCGGTCGCCTGCGCCACTGCGGTGTTGATCAGCACGGCGTCGAAGCCGAGCTCCATCGCCTGCGCGGCGTGCGAGGGGACGCCGAGCCCCGCGTCGACGATGAGGGGTATCTCCGGGAAGCGCGCCCGCAGCGCCGTAAGTCCGTAGAGGTTGTTCAGGCCGCGACCCGAGCCGATCGGTGCGCCCCAGGGCATCAGCACGCGACAACCGGCCTCCAGCAGCCGCTCGGCCACCACCAGATCCTCGGTGGTGTACGGGAAGACCTCGAACCCCTCGGCGCAGAGAATGCGCGCGGCCTCGGTGAGCCCGAAGACATCGGGCTGCAGCGTGTCGGTATCGCCGATGACCTCGAGCTTCACCCACGGTGTCGCGAACACCTCGCG
>DATMRG010000064.1:0-5469 GCA_035566495.1 Steroidobacteraceae bacterium
GAATTCGATGCGGTGTTGGTGACGCCGACCGGTCGGCTGCTTTACTCGAACGGCCTGCGGCCGCCCAAGCCGCGCCCGCCCGGGGCGCCGCCCCCGGATTCGCGCCGCGCGCCGCCCGAACACTGATCGCGGGCGGCGGCGCGCGCCGCAGTTACTGCGCCGGGCCTCCCGGCCCCGCCTTGAGCAGCACGTCCACCTCGACCTCCGCGGCGAGCCAGTCCTCCGTCTCGTAACCGGGGACGAACCCGCGGCGCTCGGCGCGCAGGTATGCCGCCTCAGCGATCATCGCGCGGCGGTCATCCGTGGACACGGCGGCGCGCTGCGGCGACTTCTCCTTGGCAGCGTGACTCGCCTTCGGCGACGCGCTGCGCGCGCGGGTATTGGCGGTAGTGGGAATCTCATCAGTACGACGCGTGGCCATCGGCCCCTCCTTTTGCAACAGGCCCCCCCGTGAGGTCACTTTGCAACTGCAGCTCGCGAGCACGCAAGACCCGAAAGAGCGATAGTCGGGCGAGCCGACGTGTCCGCCGGTGTCCGCGCGCTGTCCGCTCCTGCCCTCCGGACACCCGGGGAAGGCTGCCACGGCCCGCCCGTGCGCGCAGCAGCCCCGAAGATTTGCTGTGCTTACAGGCGCTTGGAGCTCGCTCGCGCACCGCGCCCAAGCCCGTGGCACGGGGCGTGCACTCAAAGACACATGAAGCTCGCGCACCTGCGCAGAATCCCCGAGGCGGTGACCGACGCCGTGCGCATGCGCGGCACGGAAGCCCAGGACGCGCCGCTTAGAGGCGCCGAGGCGTTCTGGACCCGGGAGCGGTTGTGGCTCGCGGGCGGCGCGGCCGCTTTGATGGTGCTGCTCTTCAGCTGGCTGATCCACGGCTGGCTCGCCACCGGACAGGTCATCTCGCGCGACCGGCTGCGCATCGCCGACGTGAGCCGCGGGCACTTCGTGCGCGACGTCGCCGCCGACGGCACGGTGGTCGCGGCGGTGAGCCCGACGCTCTTCGCGATCGCGCCCGGCACCGTGACCTACGCCGTTCACCCCGGGGATGCGGTCAAGAAGGGTCAGCTGCTCGCGATGCTCGACAGCCCGGAGCTCACCAACGAATTGCAGCGCGAGCAGGCGACCCTCGACAGCCTCGACGCGGCCCTTGCCCACCAGCAGATCGAGATCCGCCGCCAGATCCTCACCAGCAAGCAACAGGCCGATCTCGCCGAGGTCACGATCAAGGCCGCCGAGCGCGAGCTCAAGCGCTCCCAGTGGGCCTGGGACCTGCACGTGATTCCCGAGCGCGACTACAAGCGCTCGATCGACGACGTGTCTACAGCGCAACTCAACTTCGATCACGCACGCGAGACCGCCGGCCTCGAGCGTGACAGCTTGAGTCTCGACCTGCGCACCAAGCGCCTCGAGCGCGACCGCCAGGCGCTCACCGTCGCCTCCCTCAGGCAACGGGTCGCCGAGCTCAACGTGCGCTCTCCGGTCGACGGCATGGTCGCGAATCTCGCGCAGCCGGAGAAGACCGTGGTACCGGCCAACGCTGCGCTCCTCACCGTCGTCGACCTCTCGGCCTTCGAGATCGAGTTCCAGGTTGCCGAGACCTATGCCGGGGACATCAAGCCCGGCATGGCCGCCGAGATCACCCTCGAGGGCCGCAGCGTTCCGGGCACCGTCACCGCGATCTCCCCCGAAGTGCGCCAGAGCCAGGTCACCGGGCGCGTCAAGTTCAAAGGCGGCCAGCCGCCGGGCCTGAGGCAGAACGAGCGCACCGCGGTGCGGATCGTGCTGGACGAGCGCAGCGGCGTGCTCAAGTTCGAGCGCGGCTCGTTCATCGACGCGGCGACCCGGGCGGTCTATGTCGTGCGCGGGGCGCGGGCCGTGCGCGTGCCGGTGACGCTCGGCGCCGCCTCGGTCGGCGAGATCGAGGCCGTCAGCGGCCTCGCCGCCGGCGACCAAGTCGTGATCTCGGACATGCGCGATGCAAACCAGGCGACCGACGTCGCCATCTCACGTTGAAGGCCTCAAGAGGATAAGACGATGCTCAAGATGCAGGAGATCAGCAAAATCTACCGCACCGACCTCATCGAGACTTACGCGCTGCGCCAGTTCTCGCTCGAGGTGAGTGCCGGCGAGTTCGTGGCCGTCACCGGGCCCTCGGGCTCCGGGAAGACCACGTTTCTCAACGTCGCAGGGCTTCTCGAGGACTTCGAGTCCGGCAGCTATCAACTCGACGGCACCGACGTGCGCGCGCTCTCGGACGACGCGCGCTCGCGGCTGCGCAACCAGCGCATCGGCTTCATCTTCCAGAGCTTCAACCTGATCCCGGACCTGAACGTCCAGGACAACGTCGAGGTGCCGCTGCGCTATCGCGGCCTCGCGGCCGCCGACCGGCGCGAGCGCATCGACAGCGCCCTCGAGCTCGTCGGCCTCGCCTCGCGTGCCCGGCATATGCCCGCGCAACTCTCCGGCGGCCAGCAGCAGCGCGTGGCGATCGCACGCGCCATTGCCGGGGACCCCGCGTTTCTGCTCGCCGACGAGCCGACCGGCAACCTCGATTCTCTCATGGCGCGCCAGGTCATGGACCTGCTCGAGCAGATCAACGACATGGGCACGACCATACTGCTCGTCACCCACGATCCGGAGCTCGCCCGCCGCGCCCAGCGCAACGTGCACCTGATCGACGGCCAGATCTCCGACTTCCGCGCCTACGAGCCGCGTGCCGCCGCATCCGGCGGGGCCGACGCGGTCGGAGCGGCGCTCGCCTAGGAGTCCCCATGCTCGGCTATTACGTGCGTCTCGCCCTGAGGAGTTTCAGCCGCAATCCCGGCATCAGTGCGCTCATGGTGCTCGCGATCGCGCTCGGCATCGCGGTATGCGTCATGACGCTCACGGTCTTCCACGCCATGTCGGGCAACCCCATCTGGTGGAAGAGCGATCGCCTGTATGCGGTCACCATGGACAACTGGGACCCGAATAACGCCGCGGACAAGAAGCATCCCGAGCTGCCGCCGCCGCTCATGACCTACAAGGACGCCAGGTACGTCGCCGCCTCGAGGGTGCCGATGCGCAAGGTCATCATGTACACGGTGGATGCCACCATCAGCGGCGCGGGCACGGCGCCGCTGCGCACCCCCACGCGGGCGACGACCGGTGACTTTTTCGCCATGTTCGATGCGCCGTTTCTCTACGGTGGCGGCTGGAGCGCCGCCGCCGAGGACCCCCCGCCGCCGAGCATCGTGCTCTCGCGCGAGACCAACGAGAAGCTTTTCGGCGGCATCAACAGCGTCGGCCGGGTGCTGCGCTGGAACGATCAGGAGTTCCGCGTGGTGGGAGTGCTGGACGACTGGTTTCCGCGTCCGCGCTTCTACGACCTGAACGGCGGCAGCTTCTCGCCGCCCGAGGACGCCTATGTACCGTTCGCCTGGGGTCCGGCGCTCTCCCTGCAGAGCAGCGGCAACACCGAGTGCTGGAAGCCCGAGACCATCAACAACGAGCAGGACTTCCTCGCCTCCGATTGCGTCTGGATCGAGACCTGGGTGGAGCTGCCCGATGCGGCCACGCACGAGCGTATGCAAACCGTGCTCGACAACTACTGGGCGGAACAGCATCGGGCCGGCCGCTTCCCGCGGCCACGCAACAACCGCCTGACCGACGTTGGCCAGTGGCTGCGCGACATGCAGGTGGTGGACAACGACAACCGTGTGCTGGTAGGGCTCGCGTTCGCGTTCCTCGCGGTGTGCCTCATCAACACGGTGGGCCTGCTGCTCGCCAAATTCCTGAACGCCGCCGCCATAACCGGCGTGCGCCGCGCGCTCGGCGCCAGCCGCCGCCAGATCTTCACCCAGCACCTGGTGGAGGTGGCGATCCTGGCGGTGCTCGGCGCGGCGCTCGGCTGCCTGCTCGCCGCGCTCGGCCTCGCCGCGGTCCATCACATGTACTCCGCCGCCCATCTCGGCCACCGGGGCGGCTACCAGGAGCTCACGCACTTCGACACGGTCGGCGTCGCCTGGGCGATCGTGCTCGCGGTGGTGGCCACCCTCGCGGCCGGGCTCTATCCGGCCTGGCGCGTGGGCCGCACCCCGCCGGCCGTGTACCTGAAGAGCCAGTAGTAAGGAGCGACCATGAATCTGCACCTCCGCCCGATCCTGTCGGCGCTGCTGCGCAACCGCACCGGCGCCGTCCTCGTCGCCATGCAGGTCGCGATCGCACTGGCAGTGCTCGTCAATGCGCTCTACATCGTCACGCAGCGCATCGAGAAGATGGGTCGCCCGACCGGCATGGATGTCGAGAACATCTTCGTCGTCCAGAGCGCGGGCTTTACGGCGCACTACGACCTCAAGTCCTCGATCCAGCAGGACCTCGCCTGGCTGCGCAGCCTCCCCGGGGTCATTGCGGCGACACCGTCCAACGCCATCCCCTTGAGCGGCGGCGGCAGCTCGCAAGGCCTCACCATCGTGCCCGGCGACCGCACCAGGGACAACTCGTTCGGCTACTACGAGCTCGACGAGCAGGGACTCGATGCCCTCGGGCTGCACCTCGTCGCCGGGCGCAACTTCCGCCACGAAGAGATCGAGCCGCCGATCACGGTCGATGACGCCGGGCGCTTCGTCGGCAACGTCATCCTGTCGCGCGCCGCGGCCAAGGAGCTCTTCGGCGACCAGAACCCTCTCGGCAAGCCGGTGTACGACACCCTCAAGCACCAGGCGACCGTCATCGGCATCGTCGACCCCGCCATGAACTCCTGGGTCGACAACGAGCACTCCGACTGGGTCTTCTACATGCCGCGCCTCACCTCGTCGCTCTATGGCGGCGTGCGCTACATCGTGCGCGCCCGGCCCGGCGAGCGCGATGCGATGATTCGCCTGGCGGAGGCGCACCTCAGCACCTCCAATCCCGACCGCGTCATCCACTTCGTTCGCCCGATGACCTATTTCAAGGATCTGTCCTATCTCAGCGACCGCTCGATGGGGATTTATCTCCTCACGGTGACCGGGCTCATGATCGCCGTCACCTGTCTCGGGATCTTCGCGCTCGCCACCTTCAACGTGGCTACACGCACCAAGCAGATCGGCACCCGCCGCGCGGTCGGCGCGCGCCGCGCCGACGTGGTCCAGTACTTCCTGGTCGAGAACGGCATGATCACGAGTGCCGGGATCCTCGCCGGCTGCGCGCTGGCGCTCGCTACCGGATACTACCTGTCGCTGCAGTACTCGCTGCCGCGCCTCAATCTCTATTACCTGGTGGGCGGCGTGCTGGTGCTGTGGGCGGTCGGTCAGCTCGCGGCCTGGCAGCCGGCGCGGCGTGCGGCGGCGGTGTCCCCCTCGGTGGCGACGCGCACCGTGTAGAGGCTCCAGGCGGGTCGCGCCAGGCGGGTGTTAGCATCGCGGCCATGAGCACTGCGCCCCACGGCTCGCTCGACGCCAGCCTCGCCCGCCGCAGCATCCTCGTCATCGACGACAGCGAGGCGGTGC
>DATMRG010000065.1:0-32259 GCA_035566495.1 Steroidobacteraceae bacterium
GCGCAGGCCGAGGCCACCTACCAGGCGGCCCAGCAGCAGCTGATCCTGCGGGTGGCGCAGGCCTACTTCAATGTGCTCACCGCCGAAGACACGCTCGAGGCCGACCAGACGGCGCTCGAAGCCATTTCCCGCCAGCTCGACCAGGCGACGACGCGCTTCGACGTCGGCCTGATCGCCATCACCGACGTCGAGGACGCCAAGGCGGCGCGCGACACCGCGGCCGCGACCGTGATCGCCGACAAGCGCACGCTCGCGACCTCCGAGGATCATCTGCAGGAGATCACCGGACAGAAGTACGACCGGCTGGCGAAGCCCGGCAGCGACATGCCGCTCCTCAACCCCGATCCCGCCGACGAGAGCCGCTGGGTGAATATCTCGCTCGACCAGAACCCGACCCTCATCTCGAGCCGTCTGGCGGCGGACATCGCCCGCGACAACGTGCGCGTCGCGATCGGCGGCCACCTGCCCTCACTCGACATCCTCGCGGGGCGCACCTACATCCAGAACAGCTCCGACGAGACCCTCGAGGGCCTGACCTTCAACGGCGTCGACAACAAGACCAACGACCGGCAGATCACGCTGCAGCTGACCGTGCCGCTGTTCTCCGGCGGGTTCACCCAGTCGAAGGTGCGCCAGGCACAGTACCTGTGGATCGCCGCCAAGGAAGGCGTGGTGCAGAGCTCGCGCGCCACCGAGCGCCAGGCGCGCGATGCGTACCTCGGCGTCATCAGCGGCATCTCACGGGTGCAGGCGCTGCGCCAGGCGCTCGCCTCGAACCAGACCGCACTCAAGGCCACCGAGGCGGGGTACGAGGTCGGCACGCGCACCTCGGTCGATCTCCTGAACGCGCGCCGCAACCTGGTGCAGGCGCAGACCAACTACGCCGTGGCACGCTACGACTACATCGTGAGCGTGCTGACCCTGCGCCTCGCCGCCGGCACGCTCGACCGCCCCGAGCTGGTCTCGGTCAACACCTGGCTGACGACCACCGCCCCGACCTCGCCCGCGGTGCCGACGCCCGAGACACTGGCGCCGACAGTGCCGCCCGAGGGCACGCCACAATCCCAGCCGCAGACGCCGCAGCCGCAAACCAACCGCCGCTAGCGGCCCTCCAGCAGCGGTTCGATCAACTCGAGGAGGCGCGCCAGGGCGCCGCGGCTGCCCTCGACCGAAGCGCGCCCGAGTGCGCCGATGCGCTCGCGCTCCGCCGGATTCGACAGCAACGCGCTGACCCGTGCGCCGAGCTCCTGCGGGTTGTGGACGATCTCGGCGGCGCCGCGCGAAATGAGGAGTTGCGCCACGTCCGGGCCGTTGAAGTTGTAGGGCCCGGTGAGGACGGCCAGGCCGAGCGCGGCGGGCTCGAGCAGGTTGTGGCCGCCGATCGGCACGAGGCTGCCGCCGACGAAAGCGACGTCCGCCGCCGCGTAGAACTCGAGCAGCTCGCCGAGCGAGTCGAGCAGCAGCACCTCGGGCGCCTCGCCGGTGAGCGCTTGGTCACCGTCCGAACGGCGCGCGAAGCTGACACGGGCCTCGGCGAGCTGCTGCGCCACGTCCGCGAAGCGCGGCGGATGCCGCGGCGCGATCACCAGCAGGGCGTCGGGGTGCGCGCCGCGCACCTGGCGGTGCGCCTCGAGCACGGCCGTCTCCTCGCCCTCGTGAGTGCTGCCCGCCACCCATAGCGGCCGCCCGCGCGCGAACTGCGAGCGCAGCCGCCGGCCGCGTTCGGCGAGGCCCTCGGGAAGCTCGAAGTCGAACTTGAGATTGCCGGTCACGTGGGTGCTGGCGGCGTCGGCGCCGAGCGCGCGGAAACGCGCGGCGTCCGCCTCGCCCTGCGCGGCGACGATGGCGGCGTGCGACAGCGCGTCGCGGAACAGCGCGCCGAGACGCTGATAACGGCCGAGCGAGCGCTCGGAGACACGCGCGCTCGCCAGCACCAGGGGCACGCGCCGCCGCCCGCACTCGCGGTAGAGATTGGGCCAGAGCTCGGTCTCGAAGATGACCGCGAGCTGCGGGTCGACGCGCTTGAGGAACCGCCGCACCGCGCCGGGCAGGTCGTAGGGCACGTAGCGCACCTCGGCGATGTTGCCGAACAGCGCCCGCGCGCGCGCGGCGCCGGTCGGCGTGAAAGTCGTCACCGTGAGCGCAAGCTGCGGATGACGCCGGTAGAGCGCGCCGACCAGCGGCGCACAGGCCTGCACCTCGCCGACCGACACCGCGTGCAGCCACACGCCTTGCGCCGGGCGCCGCGGCCCGAAGCCGAAACGCTCGCGGAAGTTGCGCCGGTAGCTGCGCTCGCGCAGGCCGCGCGCCAGCAGCACGATGGAGATGATCGGAGCGGTGAGATAGACGGCGAGGAGGTAGAGGAGGCGCAAGCCGTCTGCCTTCAGCCGGCCGCGAGCAGCTCGGGGCCGGGGCTGCCCGAGGACTGGCGATAGCCATCGAGCAGGCCGTGCCAGTCGGCCTCGGCGAAGCGCTCGGGCGGTAGCGCCCAGGTGAGCTTCTCGAGCGAGCGGCGCAGCCGCACCAGGTTCGCATCGCGCCACAGCCCCCCGCCGCGCAGCTCGCTGCGGTCGAAGTCGATGAGATAGACCTGCTCCTCGGCCAAGAGGATGTTGTGGGCGTTCAGGTCGGCGTGGCAGACGCCGAGGTCGTGGAAGCGGCGGATGGTGCGTCCGATGGAGATCCAGGTGAGGATCGAGAGCGCGCCGGTGCGCAGGCACTCGGCGAGGGAGCCGACGGTCGCGAGCCGCTCGGTGATGAGATCCCCGGTGTAGGTGACGCCGAAGGCGCGCTGGTAACGCGCGGCCACCGGCGCCGGCACCGGGAGTCCGGCGCGATGCAGACTGTAGGTCATCTGCCACTCGGCGAACGGGCGCGTGCTCTGCTCGCCATGCCAGAAGTAGTGGTCGGAGGACAGGCGCGCCATCATTCCGCCGCGGCGATAGTGGCGCAGCACATAACGCTTGCCCTCGCTGCTGAGGAACCAGGCCGCACCGCGCCCGCTCGCGGCGCCCTCGAGCGTGCCGAGCGCCTGCCAGTGCTGCGGCGTGAACCATTCGGCGCTCAAATTGCTCACGCGGGAGGCGTCATATAGCATGGCGCCGCGCGCCAGGGCGCCGCGTTTCACCTCCGGCCCGAGTGCCCAGCGCCCCTTCACACATTCAACTCCATCATGCTGCCTCTCGCCGAACCGCCGCGCAGTCTCTGCATCCTCAGGCTGTCGGCGATCGGTGATACCTGCCACGTCGTGCCGATCGTGCGCACTCTGCAGCAGGCCTGGCCGGCGACGCAGCTGACCTGGGTCATCGGGCGGGCCGAAGCGCGCCTCATGAGCCTCATCGACGGCGTCGAGTTTATCACCGTGGATAAGCGCGCAGGACTCGCGGCGCGGGGCGCGCTGCGCGCGAGCCTCGGCGGACGCCGCTTCGACGTGCTGCTGCACATGCAGGTGGCGCTGCGGGCCAGCCTGGTCTCGCTCGCGGTGCCCGCCCGTATCAGACTCGGCTTCGACCGCGCGCGTGCCCGCGAGCTGCAATGGCTGTTCACCAACAGCCGCATCGCCGCGCGCTCGCGCGAGCACGTGCTCGACAGCTTCTTCGGGTTCCCGGAGGCGCTCGGCATCCACGAGCGCCTGCTGCGCTGGGACCTGCCGCTGCCGGCGGCGGCGCGCGCCTACGCCGAGCGGCTGATACCGGACGGTCAGCCGACGCTCGTCATCAGCCCCTGCTCGAGCCACGCACGCCGCAATTGGCGCATCGAGCGCTACGCGGCGCTCGCCCGTCACGCGCTCGATCGGCATCGCATGCGGGTGATACTCGCCGGCGGGCCGAGCGAGGCCGAACGGCGCGCGGGCGCGGCGATCGCCGAGGCCGCCGGCGGCGGAGTCATCGACCAGGTCGGGCAGGACACGCTGCCGGAGATGCTGGCGCTGCTCGCGCGCGCCACCGTGCTGGTGAGTCCGGACTCGGGTCCGGTGCACATGGCGACCATGGCCGGTACTCCGGTCATCGGCCTGTACGCCGCGACCAACCCGGCCCGCAGCGGGCCATACCTGTCGGGGCGCTGGTGCGTGGACGCCTATGCACGCGCCGCGCGCGCCTTCCGCGGCTGCGAGCCCGGGCAGCTTCCCTGGGGACACAAGATAGAAGAGCCGGGCGTCATGGACCTGATCCGGGTGGACGAGGCGACCGCACGCCTCGATGAGTTGCTAGGATCACGCACATGAACGACATCCTCGTGCCCGTCTCCCCGGGCGAGCTGCTCGACAAGATCACCATCCTGAGGATCAAGGCGGGCCGCATCATGGATGCGGCCAAGCTCGCCAACGTGAAGACCGAGCTGGCACTGCTCGAGGCGACCTGGCGCGACTCCGGTTGCGCCGCGCGCGTCCTCGCGCAGGAGGAACGGGCGCTCGAGCGCGTGAACGAGCAGCTGTGGGACATCGAGGACCGCATCCGCGACAAGGAGGCCCGGCAGATCTTCGACCGTGAGTTCATCGAGCTCGCGCGCGCCGTCTACGTGTCGAACGACGAGCGCGCGGCGATCAAGAAGCGCATCAATACCCAGCTCGGCTCGCGGATCGTCGAGGAAAAATCCTACAAGCAGTACCGCTAGCCCGCCGCGCGCGAAGGCGAGATTTCGATTCACCCCGCCGAGGGTGTATGGTGCACGGCCAAAATAACCGTCCCCCAGGGGCTCCTCAAGTGCGGCAATACCCAGCGATTTCCGGCGCGATCCTCGTCACTCTCGGCCTCGCCATGGCGCCCGGCCCCTGCCTCGCCCAGCACCAGCCGCCGGGCGCGTACGCCGACCTGTCCTGGCGCATGATCGGACCGATGCGCGGCGGGCGCACCCGGGCGGTTGCGGGCGTGCCCTCGCACCCCAACGTCTTCTATATAGGAGCGGTCAACGGCGGGCTGTGGAAAACCCGCGACGCCGGCCGCACCTGGCAGCCGATCTTCGACGGGCAGCCGACCCAGTCGATCGGCGCGATCGCCCTCGCTCCCTCCGACCCCAACATCATCTACGTCGCGAGCGGTGAGGGGCTCAGGCGCCCGGACCTCTCGGTCGGCAACGGTATCTACCGCTCCGCGGACGGCGGGCGCACCTGGTCCCACGGCGGGCTCAACGACGGACAGCAGATTCCCGAGCTCGCCGTCGATCCGCGCGATCCGAATCACCTGTTCGCCGCCGTGCTCGGCCACCCATACGGGCCCAACGAGGAGCGCGGCATCTACCGCTCGCGCGATGGCGGGGTGAGCTGGGAGCGGGTTCTCTACAAGGACGCCGACACGGGCGGCTCGGCGGTCGCGATCGATCCCGCGCACCCCGACACGGTGTACGCAGCCCTCTGGCAGTCGCGCCTCGGACCGTGGGAGGACAAGAACGAGTTCGAGGGCACCAACGGCGGACTCTTCAAGTCGACCGATGGCGGTACGACCTGGCGACGCCTGAGCGCGGGTCTCCCCGACAACCTCACCCAGATCAATTTCTCGATCGCCGCGAGCGCACCGCAGCGCATCTATGCCGTGGCGGGCACCACCGAGCCCGGCGACTACCAGTCCGCGGCGGGTCTCGGCGTGTACCGCTCCGACGATGCGGGCGAGCATTGGACGCGCATCACCGGCGATCCACGCGCGGCGCTGCGCATCGGCGGCGGTGATCTGACGGTAGTGCGGGCCGACCCGGCCAACGCCGACGTCGTCTACAGCATAGGCATCGTCACCATGAAGTCCGCCGACGGCGGCAAGACCTGGACGCCGCTGCGCGGCGCGCCGGGGGGCGATGACTACCAGAACATGTGGATCAGCCCGGGCGACTCGCAGGTGCTCGCTCTGGTGAGCGATCAGGGCGCGGTCATCACGGTGAATGGCGGCGAAAGCTGGAGCAGCTGGCTCAACCAGCCGACGGCGCAGCTCTATCACGTGAGCGCCACGCCGACGTTCCCGTACCGGGTTTGCGCCGGGCAACAGGAGAGCGGCTCGGTGTGCATCGCGACCCGCGGCAATGACGGCTCGGTCACCAACCAGGACTGGCACCCGGTCGGCGTGATCGAGTACGGCTACGTGGCTCCCGATCCCCTCGACCCGGATGTCATCTACGGCGGCGGCCGCACCGAGGTGTCGAAGTTCCACGTATCGACCGGCCAGGTGCAGAACGTCACGCCGGCTCCAGTGCGCGGCGCCGACGTGCGGGCGGATCGCACGCAGCCGCTCATGTTCTCGCCGCTCGACCCGCACGTCCTCTACTACGCCCTGAACCGGCTGTGGAAGACGAGCGACGGCGGCACGACCTGGACCACGATCAGCCCCGACCTGGCCCGCGAGGCGGGCGCCCTGCCGGCGAGCGTCGCTACACAGCATCCGAAGGGCGCCGAGCAGCAGCGTGGCGTCATCTACGCGCTCGGGCTATCGCCGAGGAGCAGTGGCACGCTCTGGGCGGGAACGGACGACGGCCTCGTCTGGGTCACGCGCGATGGCGGCGTTGGCTGGACCAACGTCACGCCGCCCGAGCTCATCCCGTGGAGCAAGGTGACGCAGATCGAGCCCTCGCACTTCGATGCCGACACGGCCTACGTCTCGGTGAGCCGACTGCGCATCGACGACCTGCACCCCTTCGTCTATCGCACGCACGACGGCGGCAAGAGCTGGCAGGCGATAAACGCGGGGCTCCCGGCCGATGCGCCGGTGAACGCGGTGCGCGAGGATCCCGAGCGCAAGGGGCTGCTGTTCGCCGCTACCGAGAAGGCCGTCTGGGTGTCCTATGACGAGGGCGAGCACTGGGACTCGCTGCAGCTCAATCTCCCGCACACCTCGATGCGCGACCTCCTGATCCATGACGACGACCTGATCGTCGCGACCCACGGCCGTTCCTTCTGGGTGCTCGACGACATCTCGCGGCTGCGGCAGCTCGCGGGCGCGCCGCCGCGCGATCCGGTGCTGTTCCGCCCCGCCGCCGCCTACCGCGTGCATCGCAGCACCTGGACCGACACGCCGCTCCCGCCCGACGAGCCGCTCGCGGCGAATCCGCCGGCTGGCGCGGTGATCGAGTTCTCCCTGCCGCGCGACGCCAAACACGTGTCGCTCGAGATCGTCGATGGCGGCGGCAACCTCGTGCGCCGCTACACGAGCGGCGACGCTCCCGAGCCCTCGGCCGAGGAGCTCGCGCGCGAGCTGATTCCCTCCTACTGGCTCGCGCCCCCGCGCGTGCTGCCCGCGGCCGGCGGAACGCATCGCTGGGTGTGGAACCTGCGTTATGCGGACCCGGTGTCCGGCACGCACGGCTATCCGATCTCCGCGGTCCCGCACGCCACGCCGCGGCAGCCGCAAGGACCCCTGGCCCTGCCCGGCAGTTATCTCGTGCGCCTGACGGTCGACGGCCGCAAGCTCGAGCAGCCGCTGACGCTCAAGCCCGACCCGCGCGTGCGGCTGCCGGAGGGGGCGCTCGCCGCTCAGCTGCGGCTGGCCAGTGAGCTCGCCGGACTCCTCACCGAGAGCTCGCAGACACTCCTCGCCGCCCAGTCGCAGCAGGCGCAGCTCAAGGCACTCAAGCCGACGGGCGCTGCCGCCCAGGCGGTGAGTGGTTACCAGGCCCGGCTGGTCGCGCTGCTCGAGTCGCCGGCGGAGAAGAGCGACTCGCCGCAGAAACCGGCCGGCGCGGGCAAGGACCTGCTGCCCGCGGTGCAGGGGCACATCAGCGCCCTGTACGCCGAGCTGCTGCGCGGCGATGCGCCGCCGACGGCGGCGCAACTGGCCGCGACGGCCACGGCGCGGGATTCGCTCGCCGGGCTCGTGGACGGCTGGCGCAAGCTCCAGGCGGATCTCCCGGATCTCAACCGCCAGCTCAAGGCCGCCGGCCTCGCGCCGCTGCGGGCCGATCTCGCGCCGCCGCGCGACCTCAACCTGGCGGATGCGGAGTGAGCGCCCGTACGAGAGGATTGGGCGCCGAACGGAAAGTGTCGCGGCTGGTGTCGTCAGTGGCGCCAGCGCATCATAGAAAGATCCACTGACGATTGAACGGAGTAAAGCGCATGCGCTTGTTTGCCGCCGTCGTGCTGCTCGCCGCAGCATCCTCCGCCTTCGCTTACACCGCCGACGAGCTCGCCGCGAAGAACGTCGCGGCCAAGGGCGGGGCCGATAAGCTCGCCGCCCTGCAGTCGCTCCGGCTCAGCGGCAAGATCCTGGTCAACGGCGACACGCTGCAGCTCGGCTACGTCGCGACCGTGGCGCGCCCGGACTCGGTGCGCATCGAGGCGACGCTGCAGGGGCTCACCCTGGTCCAGGCCTATGACGGCACGCAGGGCTGGAAGATCAACCCGTTCCAGGGCCGCAAGGACCCCGAGAAGATGTCGGCCGACGACGCCAAGGACCTCAGCGAGGACGCGGCCGACTTCGCCGGCGCGCTGGTCGACTACAAGGCCAAGGGCTACAGGCTCGACTATCTCGGCACTGAGGACGTCGACGGCACCGACGCATACAAGCTGCGGGTCACCCGCGCCAATGGCGACGTCACCTACGTATTCCTCGATCCCAACTACTTCCTCGAGATCCGCACCATCAGCCGCCGCATTCAGCACGGGGTGCCGAAGGAAACCGTCACCGACTATGGCGACTACGAGCAGGTGAACGGGGTCTACTTCGCCTTCGCGCAGGCCTCGGGGCCCAACGGCTCGAGCGACCGGCAGAAGCTGCAGTTCGACAAGGCGGAAGCCAATGCGCCCACCGACGGCGCTCTGTTCCGCTTCCCGGCGACGCAGCCGGCCGCCGCCGCCAGCAAATAACTCAGGGAGAAGAACCATGCGATTCCCGATCCTCGCGCTGGCCGGCGCGCTCATCTCCGTGGCCAACGTTCCTGCCGCGGTGCGCGCCGACGCGCCGGCAGCCGACTCGGCGGTGATCTCCGGTCTCGGCGCCCGCAACATCGGCTCCGCCGCGATGAGCGGACGAATCGCGGCGCTCGCCGGCTACAACGACGCCTCCGGCAAGCTGACGCTGTTCGTCGGCGCGGCGAGCGGCGGCGTGTGGAAGTCGACCGACGGCGGCACGATCTTCAAGCCGGTGTTCGACAAGCAGGCGGTGCAGTCGATCGGTGCGATCGCCATCGACCCGACGCATCACGAGAACATGTGGGTCGGCACCGGCGAGGCCTGGACGCGCAACAGCGTCTCGGTGGGCGACGGCATCTACAAGTCGACCGACGCCGGTGAGACCTGGACCAGCTCGGGGCTCAAGACTTCCGAGCGCATCGCCAAAATCATCGTCGACCCGCGCTCCTCCGACACCGTCTACGCCTGCGTTCCCGGAAAGCTGTGGAGCGACTCCGCCGACCGCGGCCTCTACCGGACGACCGACGGTGGCAAGACCTGGCAGCTGATCCTCAAGGGCTCGAACCTCTCGACCGGCTGCGCGAGCGTGGCACAGCAGCCGGGCAGTCCCGACGTGCTGCTCGCGAGTCTCTGGGATTTCCGCCGCAAGGGCTGGACATTCCGCTCCGGGGGCGAGGGGCCGAAGGCGTCCTCGGGCAGCGGCCTCTATCGCAGCAGCGACGGCGGCAAGACCTGGACCGAGCTCACCGCGGCGGCCAACAAGGGGCTGCCTGCCAAGCCCTATGGCCGCATCGCCCTCGCCTACGCGCCGAGTGAGCCGCAGACGGTCTACGCCTTCGTCGAATCCACCGACTCGGCGCTCTTCATCTCGCACGACGGCGGCTCCACCTGGGAGCGCGGTGACAAGAGCACCTGGATGGTGTGGCGGCCCTTCTACTTCGCCAACCTGATCGTCGACCCGATGAATCCCAAGCGGGTCTTCAAAACCGACGGCGCGCTGATCCTGAGCGAGGACGGCGGCAAGAGCTTCACCACCGTCGGCGGCTTCAACGGCGCGCACGGCGACGTACACGACGTGTTCGTCGATCCCGCCAACTCGCAGCACGTCTTCAACGGCGACGACGGGGGACTCTGGACCTCCTATGACGGCGGCAACAAGTGGTGGAAGTCGGACAATCTGCCGATCTCGCAGTTCTACCACGTGAGCGTCGACGACGCCGATCCCTACCACGTCTACGGCGGCCTGCAGGACAACGGCTCGTGGCGGGCTGACTCGGCCTATCCGGGCGGCATCACCAGCGCGCGCTGGACGGCGCTCTACGGCGGCGACGGCTTCTGGATGTACAACGACCCTGCCAACCGCGACTACGCCTACGCGGAGGCCCAGGGAGGCACCATCGGGCGCGTCAACATACGTACGCTCGAGACGCGCGACATCCAGCCCAAGCTCGGCGCCGCAGATCTCAAGCTCTACAAGAAGCTGCGCTTCAACTGGAACACCCCGATCGCGCTCTCGCCGAACGATCCGGGGACGATCTATATCGGCTCGCAGTTCCTGTACCGGTCGAAGGATCAGGGCCAGAGCTGGCTGCGCATCTCCCCGGACCTCACCACCAACGATCCCAACATGCAGAAGCAGGAGGAGTCGGGCGGCGTGACGGTTGACAACTCGGCGGCCGAGATGCACACCACGATCTTCTCGATCAGCGAGTCGCCGCTCGCGAAGGGCACGATCTGGGTGGGCACCGACGATGGCAACGTGCAGCTCACGCGTGACGACGGCGCGCACTGGACCAACGTGGTCGGCAACGTGCACGGCCTGCCAAAGGGTGAATGGGTGAACTGGGTGCAGGCGAGCCGCTTCGACGCGGCCACCGCCTACGCCGCCTTCGACCGGCATACCTTCGGCGATCTGGCCCCGTACGTGTACGTGACCCGCGACTATGGGAAGAGCTGGTCGCCGCTGGTGACCCCAGAGGACTCTAAGAGCGTGCGCGGCTATGCGCACGTCATCAAGGAGGACACGCTCGACAAGGCGCTGCTGTTCCTCGGCACCGAGTTCGGACTTTGGATCTCGGTGGATGGCGGCGCGCACTGGGGTCAGTTCAAGGGCGGCGACATCCCGGCGGTCGCGGTGCGCGACGTCGCGGTGCAGGCGCGCGACGCGGATCTGGTGCTCGCCACGCACGGCCGCGGCATCTGGATCATCGACGACATCACGCCGCTCCGTCACCTGACGCCGGAGTTGCTCGCGCAGGACGTGGCCTTCGTCTCGGCGCGTCCGGTGCAGCAGCGCATCGAGGCCAACGGTGGCGCGCCGACCGGTGCCGCCGCCTTCATCGGCGACGATCCGGTGGCGGGCGCCGTCATCACCTACTACCAGAGGAGCCGGCATCTGTTCGGCAAGCTCAAGATCGAGGTCCTCGATCCCGGCGGCCACGTGATCGATGAGCTGCCGGCGAGCAGCCGCCGCGGACTGAACCGGGTGCTCTGGACCATGCACCTGCCGGCGCCGCACGTGCCGCCCGCGGTACAGGTCGCGTTCGCGGCCACCCAGGGGCCGCGCGTGGTGCCCGGCACCTACACCATCCGCATCGAGGACAACGGCAAGAGCTACGACACCAGGATCGATGTCGGGCTCGATCGCCGAGTCAGCTGGAGCGTGGCCGACCGCAAGGCGCAGTACGAGGCGGCGATGAAGGTCTACACGCTCTTCGATGACGAGACGCAGTTTTTCGCGCAGGTCGTTGGCCTGCGCCAGCAGGTCGCGGCGGCCAACAAGGGCCGTGCCGAGAAGGATCCGCTGCACAAAAAGCTTGCCGACTTCGATCAGAAGCTCGACAAGATCCGCAAGGAGATCGTGGCGACCACGGAGGGCGGAGCGATCACGGGCGAGGAACGGCTGCGCGAGCACACCGATCAGCTCTACGGCGCCGTCAATTCCTGGGAGGGACCGCCGTCGGCCTATCAGCTCGACAACATCGCGGGGCTGCAGAGCCAGCTCGGCGACGCGATGGCCGAGTTCTCGCAACTCATGTCCAAGGAGCTGCCGGCCCTCAACTCGGAGCTCAAGACCAAGGGCGGAGCGGCCCTGAGCGTGCCGGCTCCGACGGCGTTCGAGGACGAGGACTCGCGCGGCGGTGGTGGCCGCGCCGCCGGCCGGCTCGACCCGGACGCCATGGGTGAGCTGCAGCGGCTGCCGGCCGACTTCAGGCTCTACAACTGACAGCGGCGGCTACGCGCCGCGCGGTTAACTCCGCGCAGCGCGTGGCCCGCGCCGTTACTTCCGCAGGGTGTACTCCGCGCCGCAGTAGGGGCACTTCGCCCAACCCGTGTCACTGATCGGCAGGTAGACGCGCGGATGAGAGTTCCAGAGGTACATCTCCGGCATCGGACAGGAGAGCGGCAGGTCCTCCTCCGTCACGTCGTATTGGTTCTGGGCGTTGGCCTGGATGCAGGTCCGTGCGGGGGCGGTCATGGCGCGGATTATACCCGCCCTGTGGGCGGCTCAGCCGCCATGGCCGCGTCCCAGATGCGCGTGACCTCGGCACGCACGGCGCGGAACTCCTCCGGCGGAACCAGCGCCGGCTGGCCGGCGAGCGTCAGATGGTGTGCGGTGGCGCGGTAAGCGCGGTAAGCGCCCGTGAGGATGTCGACCGTCTGCTGCGGCACGAGAGCGGCGGAGGCCACCGACTCTAGCTGGCGGATGGTGTCGGCGAACATCACCACCGCCGGATAGCGCTCCGCCCAGACGAGCGCCCAGTACTGCGCCAGGAACTCGATGTCGGCGATACCACCCGGATCCTGCTTGATATCGAAACGTGCCCCGCCGCCCTTCGAGAGCTCGCGCCGCATGCGCTCGCGCATCGCCCGCACCTCGGCGCGCAGGGTGTCACGGCGCACGTGCCGGCCGAGCACCTCGAGCCGCACGCGCTCGAATTCGGTGCGCAGCGCGGGCGAGCCGGCGACGCTGCGGGCGTGCAGCAGTGCCTGGTGCTCCCAGGTCCAGGCCTCGCCGCGCTGGTATTCGGCGAAGGCCTCGATGTTGGTCACCAGGAGTCCGCCCTTGCCGCTCGGCCGCAGCCGCACGTCGACTTCGTAGAGCCTGCCGGCGGCCGAGTGCATGGTGAGCAGGTGCACGATGCGCTGCGCGAGCCGCACGAAGAACAGCTGGTTGTCGATCGGACGCTCGCCGCTGGTCTCCTGGCGCTCGCCATGCGAATCGTGCAGGAACACCAGGTCGAGGTCCGAGGAGTAGCCGAGCTCCATGCCGCCGAGCTTGCCGTAGCCGACCGCGCAGACGTTGACCGGGCGGCCGTCGCCGCAGGTCGGCACGCCGAACTGCGCGGTGATCTGCCGCCAGCCGAGCTCCATGGCGCGCTCGATGATCAGCTCGGCGACGTCGGTGAGCCGGTCGCTCACCTGCATGAGCGGCATGGCGCCGGTCAGGTCCGCCACCGCTACGCGAAACAGCGCGGCGCTCTGGAAGTGCCGCAACGCCTCGACCTGGTGCTCCGGATCCTCGTCGCGCAGCTGGGCGAGCCGTTGCCCGAGCTCGGCGGCGAGCGAGGCGCGCGTCGGCAGCTGGGAGAGGAGGCGCGCGTCGATCAGCTCATCGAGCAGCAGCGGATGCGCAGCGATCTGCGCGGCCAGGAACTCGCCATGGCCGACCAGCTCGACGAGGCGCGTCCGCGCCGCCGCGTTCTCGCGCAGCAGCGCGAAGTAAGCCGAGCGCTTCCCGGTCGCCTCCAGGATCGTGAGGATCCGGCGCAGCACCGGCAGCTGCGCCGTACTCCTGGCGATGTCGGCCAGCAGCACCGGCAGGAGTGCCTGCAGGCGCCTGCGGCCAGCCTCATCGAGCTTGCGCACCAGATTCGACGCGCGCAGCTCGAGCAGCAGGCGCGCGGCTTCGGCGCTGTCGGTGAAGCCGGCGGCGGTGAGCGACTCGGCGAGCGCCGCGGTCTCCGCCTGGCTGTCCCAAAACCGTCCGAGGTCGATCCTGACCGCCGCGTCGTCCTGGGCCACACCGCCGAGGATCACCTCGTGGAAGTGTCCGCGCACCCGCCCGCGGTGCCGTGCGAGCTCTTCGAGCAGCGCCGCCGAGTCGCGCGCCCCCATGGCGAGCGCGATACGCTCGCGCGCCCCGGGGTCCTTGGGCAGCGCGTGCACCTGGGCGTCGCCGAGCATCTGCAGCCGGTTCTCGAGACGGCGCAGGTAGACATAGGCGGCATCGAGCTCTGCGACCGCCTGCCCCGGCAGCACCCGCGTGGCGCCGAGACGCCTGAGCGCCGCGCGCAACGCCGGGGTCCGCAGCTCCCGATCGCGCCCGCCGCGCGTGAGCTGCAGAGCCTGCACGACGAACTCGATCTCGCGAATGCCGCCCGGGCCGAGCTTGACGTCGTCGGCCAGCTCGCGCCGCTCGACCTCGCGTCCGATGAGCGCCTTCATCTCCCGCAGGCTCTCGAAGACTCCGTAGTCGAGATAGCGCCGATAGACGAACGGGCGGACCGCGGCCGCATCGATCTCCGCGTAGCGCTCGGGGGCGGTGATCGCACGCGCCTTGATGTAGGCGTAGCGCTCCCAGTCGCGCCCGTGCCGCGGCAGGTAGTCTTCGAAGGAGGCGAAGCTCGCCACCACCGGACCCGAGTCCCCGAAGGGCCGGAGCCTGAGGTCCACCCGCAGCACGAAGCCCTCCGCGGTCGGCGCCTCGAGCAACCGCACCAGCGCCTGGGCGAGACGCGTGAAGAACTCCTCGTTCGATACGGCGCGCCGGCCGTCGGTCTCGCCGTGCTCGGGAAAGAGCAGTACCAGATCGACGTCCGAGGAGAAGTTGAGCTCGCCGCCGCCGAGCTTGCCCATGCCGATGACGACCAGCGGCTGGATCTCGCCGCCCGCGGAGCGCGGCTCGCCGTAGCGCTCGACGAGCCCGTGGCGCGCGTAAGCCACGGCGGTGCGGATCGCCGCATCGGCAAAGTTGCTGAGATCCGCGAGCGTCTCGTCGAGCTCGGCCCAGTCGGCGAGATCGCGCCAGGCGATGCGCACCAGCTCGTGCCGCCGCCAGCGGCGGAGGGCCCCCTGCGCCTCTGCCTCCGGGATCGCGCCGCCGAGGCTCGGTGCGCGGCCCTCGATCTCGCCCGGGGCGAGAGGGCGGGTGAGATCGCCGCGGGTGAGGAGCGCCGCCAGGAGCGCGGGATCGCGCGTGCAGGAGTCGGCGACGAAATCACTCGCCGCCAGCACGCGCGGGAGCGCGGCGCGCACCTCCGCGGGCGCGCCCGCGAGTGCCGCCTGTGCGCGCGCGTCGGCCTCGAGTGACTCGAGGGCGCGCCTTACTCGCGGGTCAATTCCAGACATTGCCCCCGAGATCGTGTACGGCGGCGGTATCGAGCCGGCGGGAGAGGCCCCGGAATCTCGAGGAGGCGGTGTAGATCTGGGCGCCGTTCGAGGCGTCGATCGAGGCGGCGTCGCCCTCGATGAGGCTGTTGTCGATGTGGACGTTGGCGGCACGCGCCGAGACGCCGACGCCGGTCGCGCGGATGCGGCTGTTGGTGATGTGAATCTCGCAGCCGTCCTCGGCGCTCACCGCGTCACCCTCGAACTGGAGATTCAGGTTGTCGATGTGCAGCAGCCGCGCGCCCTGGCAGACAATCGGCTCGTGGCGCAGCTCGACGGCGGCGGTGGTGCCCGGCTCGCGCACCGCGGGTCCGGGTGCCGGGCCTGCTCCCGCCTCGATCGTGTACCCGGGGCCCGCCTCGAGTATCTGTCCCGGAACCGGACGCGCGGGGCTCCCGGGCTGCAACGCCCGTGATGCAAACACCTTGGGTTCGGGAGGTGGCGCCGGGGCCGGTGCCGGACGGGGGGCGGCCTCCTCGGCGGCGGCAGCCGCAGACTCTCTGGCGGACTTCTCTTCGGCAGCGGCGGCGGCCGGCGCGGAAACCGCGGGGACCGACGCAACCGCCGGCGCCGCGGTCAACTGATCGGCGCGCACCACGCTGAGCTCACCGGTGTCCTTGTTCCGCACTGTGAAGGTGCGGCTCTGCGGGTCGGAGGCGACGACCTCGACGCGCTGGTTGCGCTCGAGAGCCGAGCGGGCCCAGCTCATCTCATCCTGACCCTGCTTGCTGCAGGCGGCGACCGCGAGGCACGTGAGACACCCCGCGGTGAGCAGCGTGCGAGCTTTTCCTCGAGCCATGTGAGCCTCCCCGGAAGGGATCGGGACTCCGGATCAGAGGACGATAAACCAAAAAAACAGGCCCCACGAGGGGGCCTGCGAATGATGCGCGGAATAGGGGGTCTTGTTCCGCGTCTTTGGGGGCCGTGTCCTGGCTGTGAAGCCGGCCGCGAACCCCTAACCGTTATGTAAAGCCTATCGGCTCCTTGTTACAGAATCGATACCTCTTTAGAGAGGGTCGAGAGAGCGTCGTTACATGTCCATCCCGCCCATGCCGCCCGGCGGGCCGCCATGGCTGTGGTCCTCGTCCTTCGGAGCCTCGGCCACCATGACCTCGGTCGTCAGCAGCAGGCCCGCCACGGAGGCGGCGTTCTGCAGTGCAAGACGGGTCACCTTGGTGGGATCCAGGATCCCGGCCTCGAGCAGGTCGCCGAACTCGCCCTTGGCGGCGTTGTAGCCGTAGGCGCCAGCCTTGCTCTTGACCTGGTTGAGGATCACGGCGGCATCCTCGCCGGCGTTCTCCACGATCTGGCGCAGCGGCTCCTCGATCGAGCGCGACAGGATGCGCACGCCGACCGTCTGGTCCTCGTTCGCGCCCTCGAGCTTGTCGAGCGACTTCTGCACGCGGATCAGCGCCACGCCGCCGCCCGGCACCACGCCCTCTTCGACGGCGGCACGCGTGGCGTGCAGCGCGTCCTCGACGCGGGCCTTCTTCTCCTTCATCTCGATCTCGGTGGCCGCACCGACCTTGATCACGGCGACGCCGCCGGAGAGCTTAGCGACGCGCTCCTGCAGCTTCTCCTTGTCGTAGTCGGAAGTGGCCTCCTCGATCTGCTGGCGGATCGACTCGATGCGTGCCTTGATGTCGGCGGTCTTGCCGGCGCCGTCGATGATCGTGGTGTTCTCCTTCTCCACGATGATCTTCTTGGCGTCCCCCAGGTCGTTCATGGTCGCCTTCTCGAGCGACAGCCCGACCTCGTCCGAGATCACCGTGCCGCCCGTGAGGGTGGCGATGTCCTGCAGCATGGCCTTGCGGCGGTCGCCGAAGCCCGGCGCCTTGACGCCGGCCACCTTGAGGATGCCGCGGATGTTGTTGACGACCAGCGTCGCCAGCGCCTCACCCTCGATGTCCTCGGCCACGACCAAGAGCGGCCGCCCGGACTTGGCCACGCCCTCGAGCAGCGGCAGGAGCTCGCGGATGTTGGAGATCTTCTTGTCGACCAGCAGGATCGCCGGCTTCTCGAGCTCCGCGGTCTGGTTCTGCTGGTTGTTGATGAAGTAGGGCGAGAGGTAGCCGCGGTCGAACTGCATGCCCTCGACCACTTCCAGCTCGTTGATGAGACCCGAGCCCTCCTCCACCGTGATGACGCCTTCCTTGCCGACCTTCTCCATCGCCTCGGCGATGGTCTTGCCGATCGACTCGTCGGCGTTCGCGGAGATGGTGCCGACCTGGGCGATGCCCTTGGAATCCTTGCAGGGCTTGGAGAGCTTCTTCAGCTCCTCGACGGCGGTGATCACCGCCTTGTCGACGCCGCGCTTGAGGTCCATCGGGTTGCGGCCCGAGGAGACGGCCTTCAGGCCCTCACGCATGATCGCCTGCGCGAGCACGGTGGCGGTGGTGGTGCCGTCGCCCGCCTCGTCGGAGGTGTTGGACGCGACTTCCTTCACCATCTGCGCGCCCATGTTTTCGAACTTGTCCTTCAGCTCGATCTCCTTGGCGACCGAGACACCGTCCTTGGTGACGGTGGGTGCGCCGAAGCTCTTCTCGAGCACGGCGTTGCGGCCCTTGGGACCGAGAGTTGCCTTGACGGCGTTGGCGAGAACGTTCACGCCCTTGAACATGCGGGCGCGTGCGTCATCGCTGAAGCGAACTTCTTTGGCTGCCATTGTCGTGATTCCTCTTACTTGCCTTCAATCACGGCCATGACGTCTTCTTCGCGCATGACCACTAGCTCATCGCCGTCGACCTTGACCTCAGTCCCGGAGTACTTGCCGAACAGGATCTTGTCGCCGACCTTCACATCGAGCGGCCGAACCTTGCCGTCTTCGAGAATCTTGCCCTTGCCGACCGCGACGATCTTTCCCTGCACCGGCTTCTCGGCCGCGGTATCGGGAATGACGATGCCGCCGGGAGAGGTACGCTCCTCTTCCAGGCGCTTGACGATGACGCGGTCATGAAGAGGACGAATCTTCATGGGTGTTCGCTCCTTAAAACTCTTGATGATTGGATGGTTTATTGCAGCAGGGAGCTTATTAGCACTCCCTGCCCTCGGCTGCTAATGATAGGGAGGGACCCTGCGATTTCAAGGTGTAGGCAGACTTTTTTGGTCCGTTGGCCTCTTTTGCGGCCGTCGGGCGGTCTTATCCCAGGGATGAACCCCAGTTCCTGCCACTCGTCAAAGGCTTGCGCTATAAAGCGGGTACATGCCCTCACGCATTAGACATATTCTCGCCGCGGCTCTGATCCTCGGGGCGCCGGTTCTCGCGGCAGGGGCCGAACCGCCCGCCCCTGCGCCGCCGGCCTCCCAGAAGAGCCTGAGCTCGTTGCTCGGGGGGGTGAAGACTACCGGCGACGATTTCCTGCCCGCCGACCAGGCATTTCGCTTCGACGCGCTCGCGGGCGGGAGCGATCAGGTACGGCTGAACTGGGAGATAGCGGAGGGCTATTACCTCTACCGCGCGCGTATCAAGATCGCGACGGGAAGCCCGAGCGCGCAGCTCGGCACGCCTGAGTTTCCCCCCGGCCAGTTCAAGACTGACGAGTATTTCGGCCGCCAGGAGATCTATCACCACGAGCTGCGCGTCACTGTGCCCGTCGCCCGTGCCACGGGCGGTGCCTTCGCGCTGCCGCTCGAGGTCACCTATCAGGGATGCGCGGACAAGGGCCTGTGCTATCCGCCGGTCACCAAGTCGGTGAGCGTGACTCTCTCGAAAGACGCCGCGGCCGCGCCACCGAACTCCACGCCCGGTGATGCCACGACCGGCCCCTCCGAGCAGTCGCGCTTTGCGCAGCTCCTCACGGGCAACTTTTTCCTGATGATCGGCGGCTTCTACCTCGCCGGCCTCGTCCTCGCGTTCACCCCCTGCGTCCTGCCGATGGTGCCGATCCTCTCGGGAATCATCGCGGGCGGCGGCGCGCAGGTGACCACGGGCCGCGCCTTCGCGCTGTCGGTGACGTACGTGCTCGGCATGGCGCTCACCTACACGGCCGCCGGCATCATCGGCGCGGCCATGGGCCGCGAGGTGCAGGCGCTCTTTCAGCAGTGGTGGGTGCTCGCGCTGTTCGCCGCCGTGTTCGTGGCCATGGCGCTCTCGATGTTCGGCCTCTATACCGTGCAAATGCCGGTCTCGATCCAGACGCGCATCGCCAACGTCAGCAACCGCCAGTCCGCCGGCAGCTTCGGCGGGGTAGCCGTCATGGGCGCGCTGTCGGCGCTCATCGTGACCACCTGCGTGGGTCCCGCGCTGGTTGCAGCCCTTCTGGTCATCGGTCAGACGGGGCAGATCGCCCGCGGCGGGGCCGCACTCTTTGCCATGAGCATCGGCATGGGCACGCCGCTGCTCATCGTGGGTGCCTCAGCCGGAAAGCTACTGCCGAAAGCGGGCGCGTGGATGGACCTCGTCAAGAAGCTCTTCGGCGCGATGATGCTGGCGGTCGCCGCGTGGATGCTCGCGCGCATCGTCCCCGAGCGGATCGCTCTGCTCCTTTGGGCCGTGCCGGCGCTGACCCTGGCGTGGCTCCTGTGGTTCGAGCTCAAGACACGCTCCGCGGCGGTGTGGGCGCTGCGAGTCGCGGGACTGGCCGTTGGGCTCTACGGGGCCGCGCTCGCGGCCGGCTCCGCGCTCGGCGGCACCGACCCCCTGAGCCCGATCCCGGCCCTCGCGCACCAGGCGCACGAGCCGCCGTTCCGCCGCATCCGCACGGTCGCGGATCTCGAGCGCGAAGTGCAGGCGGCGAGCAACGCCAGGCGCGGCGTGCTGCTCGACTTCTCCGCTGACTGGTGCACGTCCTGCAAGGAGATGGAGCGCTACACCTTCACTGACCCGGGCGTCCAGGCCGCGCTCGCGAATGTCTCGCTGTTGCGGGCCGACGTGACCGCGGATGACGCCGACGACCAGGCGCTGCTCAGGCACTTCGGCATCATCGGACCGCCCACCATCGCCTTCTACGGACCCGACGGTCAGGAGCGAAGCCAGTACCGGGTGGTCGGGTACATGAAGGCGGATGCCTTCGCGGCCCGCACCCGCGCAGCCCTCGCCCCGCCGCCGTGACGAGCGGCTGGCGTTCGGCGCTGCGGGCGCTGGCGTCTGCCGCCATTCTCTTCGCTGCCGCCGCTGGAGGATTCCTCGTCTATCGGCATATGGCTCCCGAAAGGCCCACTCTGCATCGAGTCCCGCTCGCCCCGGCTCCCGAGGCCGCCGCCGAGGGGGCCAATCCACCGCCGCGCGCCATCCCCGAGCAACTGCCGGATTTCTCGCTTCCCGACCTCGAAGGCCACCCCCGCCGGCTTTCGGACTGGCTGGGTGCGCCGCTCGTCGTGAACTTCTGGGCCACCTGGTGCGAGCCGTGCCGTCGCGAGGTCCCGCTGCTCAAGCAGCTGCGGCGCGAAAATTCACTAAACAAGCTCGAAATTGTCGGCATCGCGATCGATCATGCTGATTCCGTACAGAAATACGCCAAGGAGCTCGACATTGAGTACCCCATTCTGGTCGGCGAGCAAGGCGGGCTCGAGGCCGTTACGGCGTTTGGGGTAGACACGGTTCTGCCCTTCACGGTGTTCGCCGACGCCCAGGGTCGAATCGTCACGCTCAAGATCGGGGAGTTGCATCGGGACGAGGCGGCGTTCATCCTCGCGCGCCTGGCCGATCTCGGGGCGGGGCGCCTGGGTCTCGCGGCCGCCCGGGAGCAGATCGGGGACGGGATGCGGCGCCTGGCGGTGTCCCGGGCCGCGTCCGGGAGCGATTGAGCCAACTCCAGCGAGATCCCAGCAGATCGGCCCAAGAACTATCCCAAATGCGCCCCGATTAGGGTACATTCGCGGCGCTTGTGTGAATCATACCGATAAGAAGACGCGCCACTCATGGCCCGAGTGCTGTTGCTGAACGGCCCGAACCTGAATCTCCTAGGCACCCGGGAGCCCGAGATCTACGGGACCGACACCCTCGAGTCCATCGAAAAGCGGGCCGCCGCCCTCGCCCGCGAGGCCGGCCACGAGCTCGTCAGTTTCCAGAGCAACGCCGAACACGAGCTTCTCGGGCGCATCCAGCGCGCACCGTCGGAAGGCGTCGCTTTCCTCATCTTCAATCCGGGCGCCTTCACCCACACGAGCATCGCGCTGCGTGACGCGCTGCTCGGGACGCATCTGCCCTTCATCGAGCTGCATCTTTCCAACACGCAGGCGCGCGAGCCCTTCCGGCGGCAGTCCTATTTCTCGGACATCGCCGTCGGCGTCATCGCCGGCTTCGGCGCCTTCGGCTACGAGCTGGCGGTGCGCGCGGCCGCGCAGCGTCTGGCCCGCGGCTCCTGAGCCCGGCACCTTCCGCACCAGAGAACTGGGGACATTCCCGGCATGGACATACGAAAAATCAAAAAGCTGATCGAGCTGCTCGAGGAGTCCGGCATCGCCGAGATCGAGATCAAAGAGGGGGAAGAGGCGGTGCGCATCAGCCGGATGGCGCCCGGCGCCGGCGTTCAGCCTTTGACGCAGGTGGCACACACGGCAGCCCCGCCACCCGGCGTCGTGCCGAGGGGTGCGGAGCTGCCGGCGGCGCTTGCCGAGGCCGCCGGCGCCAAGGCCAAGGCAAACGAGCACGTGATCACCGCGCCCATGGTCGGCACCTTCTATGCGGCTCCCTCGCCTGGCGCGAAGCCCTTCGTCGAGATCGGGGACGAGATCAAGGTCGGCCAGGTCCTGTGCGTCATCGAAGCGATGAAGATGATGAACCAGATCGAAGCCGACAAGGCCGGGCGGATCGCCTCGATCATGGCGCGCAACGGCGACCCGGTCGAGTTCGGCCAACCGCTCTTCGTCATCGAATAGGGCGGCATGATCGAGAAGCTCGTCATCGCCAATCGCGGCGAGATTGCCCTGCGGATCCTCAGGGCGTGCCGCGAGCTTGGCATCAAGACGGTCGCTGTGCACTCGACCGCCGACTACAGCCTGAAGCACGTGCTGCTCGCAGACGAGTCGGTGTGCATCGGGCCGCCGCCATCGAGCGGCAGCTACCTCAACATGCCAGCGATCATCTCGGCGGCGGAGGTCACCGACTCGGTCGCGATCCATCCCGGCTACGGCTTCCTCTCCGAAAACGCGGACTTCGCCGAGCGCGTCGAGAAGTCGGGCTTCGTGTTCGTCGGGCCCAAGGCCGAGACCATCCGCACCCTGGGCGACAAGGTCTCGGCGATCAAGGTGATGAAGTCCCACGGCATCCCGTGCGTGCCGGGCTCGGACGGCCCGCTCGGCGAGGATAGCGACGAGAACCTGCGCATCGCGCGCGCCATCGGCTACCCGGTCATCATCAAGGCCTCGGGCGGCGGCGGCGGGCGCGGCATGCGCGTGGTGCATGCCGAGGCCGCGCTCCTCAACGCCATCGGCATCACGCGCGCCGAGGCGCGCGCCGCCTTCGGCAACGACCAGGTGTACATGGAGAAATTCCTCGAGCGCCCGCGCCACATCGAGTTCCAGGTGCTCGGCGATGCCCACGGCAACGTCATCCACCTCGGCGAGCGCGACTGCTCGATGCAGCGCCGGCATCAGAAGGTGGTCGAGGAAGCGCCCGCACCCGGAATCACTCTCAGGCAGCGCAAGACCATGGGGGACCGATGCGTGGAAGCCTGCCGTGCGGTCGGGTATCGCAGCGCCGGCACGCTCGAGTTCCTGTACCAGGATGGTGAGTTCTACTTCATCGAGATGAACACCCGCATCCAGGTGGAGCATCCGGTGACCGAGCTGATCACCGGCATCGACCTGGTGAAGGCGCAGCTCCTGATCGCGAGCGGCGAGCGGCTGGCCTACTCGCAGAGCGACGTACAGATTCGCGGCCATGCGATCGAGTGCCGCATCAACGCCGAGGACCCAAAGACCTTCATGCCATCGCCCGGGCCGATCCGCCTGTGGCACGCCCCGGGCGGCCCCGGCATCCGCGTCGACAGTCACGTCTACTCCGGCTACAACGTGCCGCCCTACTACGACTCACTGATCGCCAAAGTGATCGCTTATGGCGACAGCCGCGACACCGCCATCGCGCGCATGAAGAACGCGCTCGCGGAGATGGTGATCGAGGGCATCAAGACCAACGTCGCCCTGCACCAGGAGATCTTCAATCACGGGGCGTTCCAGAAGGGCGGCACCGACATCCACTACCTGGAGCGGCGGCTCGGATTGCGGTGAGTCGGACCGTTACGGTCTCCTTCGAGTTGGGCGCGCTCGATCCCGAGGTGGCGGAGAGCGCCTGCTTTGCCTGCGGTGCGACCGCGGTCACCTTTGCCGACGCGCGCGACGAGCCGGTGCTCGAGCCGCTGCCGGGCGAAGTGCGGCTCTGGCCGTCGACGCGCCTGAGCGCCCTCTTCTCCGGCGTAGGCGAGCCGCGCGCGCTTGCTGCCGAGCTCGCAGCCAGGCTCGCCCTGCCTGCCGCGCTCGTCAGCGCCGAAGTACTGCCCGAGCGCGTCTGGGAGCGCGAATGGCTCAAGGACTTTCACGCCATGCGCTTCGGCGAGCGGCTCTGGGTATGCCCGCGGCACGAGCAGGTAACGGAACCCGCCGCCGTGATCGTCACGCTCGATCCGGGACTCGCCTTCGGCACCGGGACGCACCCGACCACCGCGCTGTGTCTCACGTGGCTCGATGCGCACGCGCATGAGCTGCGCGCGCCAGCCGAGCACTCCGTCGAAAGGCGAGCGCATGGGCTCGATGCGCACGCGCATGAGTTGCGCGCGCCAGGCGCTCGCGCCATCGACTACGGCTGCGGCTCGGGAGTGCTGGGCCTCGCCTGCGCCAAGCTGGGCGCGGCCGAGGTCCACTGCTTCGATATCGATCCCCAGGCGCTCTCCGCCACGCGCGAAAACGCGCTCGCGAACGGCGTCGGGGGCGTGGTGCGGGTCCACGAGCACGCCGCCGAGCTCCCTGCCGGAGTCGACGTGCTCGCGGCCAACATCCTCTCGGGACCTCTCTGCACGCTGGCGCCCGCGTTCGCTTCGCTCGTACGCCCGGGCGGCGTGGCGGTCCTCGCCGGCCTCATGCGGCACGAGGTGCGCGACGTGACAGACGCTTACAGCGCGTGGTTTGATGTGGAGGGGGGCGGAGAGAGCGGCGACTGGGCTTGTCTCAGCGCGCGCCGCCGCTGAGCCCCCACCCGGTAGGTGCGATGTTCACAGTCTGTCCCAAGTGCGCCCTGACGCTGGTGGTGACCGCGGCCGACCTGCGCGTCGCACAGGGCTATGTCCGCTGCGGCCGCTGCTCGAGCGTGTTCAACGCACTGGCGCAGCTCTCCGACGAGCGGGCCGCGGGGCGTAGCGCCGAAGCTCAACCTCCCGAGCCAGAACCCGGGATCGGGCTCGAAGAGCCTGCACCTGCGCCGGAACCGGCGCCGCCGCCGATCCCCGAGGACTCGCTCGAGTTCAATCCCGAGACGACGGATGCGTCCTCGGTGTTCGTCGCGGCGTCGCCGACCCCGGAGTGGACTGCGGCCACCGGCTCCTTCAAGGCTTTGGTCGCGGCCAATCAGGAACCGGTCACAGCCCCGGCGGAACCGGCAGCGCCGGAGGCGGACCAGGAGGTCGATATAGAGCTGGACGCGGCACTGCTGTCGGAAATCGTTCAGAGCGAGCCCGTCAAGACGCCCGCGCCCACTCCACCCGCGCCGGCTTCGCCCGCGGTCCGTGCCGGCGCTCCGCCCTCCGAGGCGTCGCCGCCGCGGCGCCGCGGCGGACAGAAGCGCCCGTCGGCCGAGGCCATCGAGCCGACCCCGGAGCCCCTGGCGGAGATTGCCGCTCTCGAGGAAGCAGCGCCGCCCGGACCCGCCGCGCCCGAGGCCACCCACGGTCCGCTGCTCTGGAGAGCCGGCGGGGTGCTGCTGGCGCTGCTCCTCGTCGCACAGATCATCAATCACGAGCGCGACGCACTCGCCGCCGACCCGCGCTTCAACCGGCCGCTGACCGCGCTCTACGGAGCACTCGGAGTGCAGCTCACGCCCCGCTGGGATTTGCATGCCTACGATGTGCGCCAGCTCGGCGCCACCGTGGGCCAGGGAAACGTCGGCGCGATCACCGTGCGCGCCAGCATCCACAACGCGGGGCCTAAGGCCCAACCGCTGCCGCTGTTGCGCGTGACGCTCCAGGACCGCTTTGGCAACCGTCTGGCATCACGTGACGTGCCGCCGCGCGATTACCTGCCGCCCAGTATCCCGCCCGGCTCGCTGCTCGCGAAGGACCAGCGCATCGACGCGGAGCTCGCCTTCGTCGATCCGGGCTCGAGCGCCGAGGGCTTCGAGCTCGACGCCTGCCTGCCCGTCGCCGGCGGCGTCGCCTGCGCCAACGACGCGAGCGCGCGCTGACGAGCCCCGTGCAGATCGGGCCTCACGCCCTGCCCTCGCCCGTCGTGCTCGCGCCCATGGCCGGCGTGACCGACCGGCCGTTCCGCATTCTCTGCCGCAAGCTCGGGGCCGGCCTTGCGGCTTCCGAGATGCTGACCGCCGATACGCGCCTCTGGACCACGTCCAAGTCGCGCTGGCGCATGAACCACGAGGGCGAGCCCGAGCCGCGCGTCGTGCAGCTCGCTGGCGCCGACCCGCAGGCGCTGGCTGAAGCCGCGCGCCTGAACGTCGAGCTCGGCGCGCAGATCATCGACCTCAACATGGGTTGCCCGGCGAAGAAAGTCTGCGGCCGGCTGTGCGGCTCGGCGCTGCTCAGCGACGAGCCGCTGGTGGCGCGCATCCTCGAGGCGGTGGTGCGCGCGGTCCATGTGCCCGTGACGCTCAAGATACGGACCGGCTGGGACCGCGAGCACCGCAACGGCGTGAACATTGCGCGTATCGCCGAGTGCTGCGGCGTCGCAGCGCTCGCGGTGCACGGGCGCACCCGCGCGGATTTCTACGCAGGCTCGGCCGAGTACGAGACAATTCGCGACATCAAGATGCACGTTCGCATTCCGGTGTTCGCTAACGGCGACATCGGCGACGGAAAAAAAGCCCGCGAGGTACTTGATTTCACCGGTGCGGACGGAGTAATGATCGGGCGCGCGAGCCACGGCGCGCCATGGATTTTTCGCGCTGTCAACGCCAGGCTCCGCGACGAATTTGCGACGCCGGCACTTCTGCGCAGCGAGGTGCGTGATATCATCCTCGCGCATCTCGACTCGGTGTACTGCTTCTACGGCGAGGAGACCGGAGTCCGGATCGCGCGCAAACATCTCGGCTGGTATTGCGGGCAGCTGCTGGGTGAGCCGGCGGCGGTCCGACGAAATCTGATGGGGGCCGTGAATACCGCCGCACAGTTCGCGCAGGCGCTTAAGCATTTCGATGAATGGGTGGGCGAGGCTGCCGTGGCGGCCTGAGGCACGGTTTTTCCCTGGGGGGTCTCACATGACGGCAAAAAAGAAGACTCGGACTCGTGAAGCCGCCGCCGCCAGAGTGAATGGACGCGATCTGCCGCTGCGTAATCACGCCGAACGCGCGCTCAGCGAGTATTTCACGAGCCTGAACGGCCACCGACCCGCCCATCTGTACGATCTCGTGCTGCGCGAAGTGGAAGAGCCCCTGTTTCGCGTGGTCCTCGACTACGCCCAGGGCAACCAGAGCCGCGCCGCCGGTATCCTTGGCATCAATCGCGGGACGCTGCGCAAGAAGCTCAAGCAGTTCGGACTTGCAGGTTCCTGAGCCGATGATTCCCGCCGGCGCCGCGCGCCGGCCGCCATGAGGGGCTGAAGCCCATGTCGTCGCCGTCCGTGCGCCGCGCGCTGCTGTCGGTTTCCGACAAGACCGGAGTGCTCGAGCTCGCGCGCGCGCTGGCGCAGCGCGGCGTCGAAATCCTCTCGACCGGGGGCACGGCGCGGCTGCTCGCCGCGGACGGCGTCGCGGTGCGCGAGGTAGCAAGCTACACGGGCTTCCCAGAGATCATGGACGGCCGGGTGAAGACGCTGCACCCGAAGATACACGGCGGACTACTCGGCCGGCGCGGCGTCGACGATCAGGTCATGGCGCAGCACGGTATCGCGCCCATCGACCTGCTGGTGGTGAACCTCTATCCGTTCGCTCAGACGGTAGCGCGCCCGGACTCGAGCTACGAGGACGCCATCGAGAACATCGACATCGGCGGGCCCGCCATGCTGCGCGCCGCCGCCAAGAACCACGAGTCGGTGCTGGTCGTGGTCGACCCGGCCGACTACCGGCAGGTCTTGAAGGAACTCGACACGCACCAGGGTGGAAGCGACGCGTCGACGCGCGCGCGGCTCGCCGCCAAGGCCTTCGCCCACACCGCGGCGTACGACACCATGGTGGCCGCGTATCTCACCGCGCGCGAGGGCGCGCCGAGCTTCCCGGCGACGCTGCCGCTCGTCTTCACCAAGGCTCAGGACCTGCGCTACGGCGAGAATCCCCACCAGCGCGCGGCTTTCTACCGCGCACCGGGCGCGCGCGGCGCGAGCGTCGCCCGCGCCGAGATGCTGCAGGGCAAGGATCTGTCGTTCAATAACATCGCCGACGCCGATACGGCCATCGAGTGCGTGCGGCAGTTCGCCGAGCCCGCCAGCGTCATCGTCAAGCACGCCAACCCCTGCGGCGCCGCGCTCGCCGCGACGCCGCTCGAGGCCTACGAGCGTGCGTATCGCACAGATCCGACCTCGGCATTCGGCGGCATCATCGCCTTCAACCGGCCGCTCGAGGCGGCGACCGCCCGCGCCATCACCGAGCGGCAGTTCGTCGAAGTGCTGGCGGCGCCCGCGGTCGAGGCGGAGGCGGCCCGGGTGCTGGCCGGAAAGCCCAACGTGCGGGTGCTCGCCCTCGGCGATCTCGGCGCCGCTGTCGTCGATGGCCCCGAGCTCCGCAGCGTGACGGGCGGCCTGCTGGTGCAGTCGCGCGATCTCGTGGATCTGCCCCCCGGCGAGCTGCGGGTTCCGACCCGCCGCCAGCCGACCGTCGGCGAGCTCGCCGATCTCAGATTCGCGTGGACCGTGTGCCGGTTCGTCAAGTCGAACGCCATCGTGCTGGCGCGCGAGCGTGCCACGATCGGCGTCGGCGCCGGCCAAATGAGCCGCGTCTACGCGACGCGCCTCGCCGCCATGAAGGCCGCGGACGAGCAGCTCCCGGTGGCGGGCTCGGTGATGGCCTCGGACGCCTTCTTCCCGTTCCGCGACAACCTCGACGTGGCCGCCGGCTACGGTGTCCGCGCGGTCATCCAGCCCGGAGGAAGTGTCCGCGACGCCGAAGTAATCGCGGCCGCCGACGAGCACGGGATCGCCATGGTGTTCACCGGCATGCGTCACTTCCGGCACTAGTGTGAGGCTCGCATCGGACAGTGCCCTGTGCCTGGGTGAACGGCTCGCGTGAAGGTCCTCGTCGTCGGCGGTGGCGGTCGTGAGCATGCACTCGCGTGGAAGTGCGCATCCGCGGCGCGGGTAAGCGAGGTGCTGGTCGCCCCGGGCAACGCCGGCACCGCCATCGAGCCCAAAGTACGCAACGTCGCGGTCGCCGCCGAGGATGTGCCCGCTCTCGTGCGCCTCGCCGCCAGCGAGCGCGTCGATCTCACTATCATCGGCCCCGAGGCGCCGCTCGTCGCCGGCGTCGTCGATGCCTTTCGGGCTGCCGGCCTCGCGTGCTTCGGACCGACGCGAGCCGCGGCGCAGCTCGAGGGCTCCAAGGCCTTCGCCAAGAGCTTCCTGCGCCGCCATGGCATCCCGACCAGCCGCTCGGCCACCTTCACGCGCGAGCGCTTCGACCCCGCCTGGCTGCGTGCCCAGCCGACACCCCTGGTCGTCAAGGCGAGCGGGCTCGCCGCGGGCAAGGGCGTCGTGATCGCCGCGACCGCCGCGGAGGCGCTGGCCGCGATCGAGGGCATGTTCGCGGGCCAGTTCGGCAGCGCGGGTCACGAGGTCGTGGTCGAGGAGTTCCTGCAGGGAGAGGAGGCGAGCTTCATCGTGATGGCCGACGGCGCGCACATCCTGCCGCTTGCGACTTCGCAGGACCACAAGCGCCGCGACGACGGCGACCGCGGACCGAACACCGGCGGCATGGGTGCCTACTCACCGGCGCCGGTCGTGACCGAAGCGCTCAACGCCCGCATTCTGCGCGAGGTCATCGAGCCGACGGTCCGCGGACTCGCCGCCGACGGCCTGCCCTACACCGGCTTCCTGTATGCAGGTCTCATGATCGCACCCGACGGGACCCCGAACGTGCTCGAGTTCAACTGCCGCCTCGGAGATCCCGAGACGCAGCCGATCATGATGCGCCTCGGGTCGGACCTCACCGCACTGTGCGAAGCGGCGCTCCGGGGCACCCTCGCAGGCGAGCAGGCGCGCTGGGATCCGCGCGCGGCACTCGGAGTCGTGATGGCGGCCGCTGGCTACCCCGAGAGCGTCCGCAAGGGAGACGTCATCGAAGGACTCGAGCGCGCCGCGCGGCTGCCTGGAAAGATCTTCCACGCCGGCACGCGGCTCGAGGGCGGCCGCGTGCTCACCAACGGTGGGCGAGTGCTATGCGCGGTGGGCCTCGGGGCGAGCGTCGGCGCGGCCCAGCGCCAGGCCTACGCGCTCGCTGACACGGTGCACTGGGCGGGCGTGCACTACCGCCGCGACATCGGTTACCGCGCGGTGCAGCGCGAAGGCGGCCGGGCCTGAGGCGCCGATGCTTTTCGAGCACTCCGTCCCGCATGTCATCGAGCTCGCGGTCGAGGCCGCGGACATCGACGCCTACGGGCACGTCAACAACGCCGTCTACCTCACCTGGCTCGATCGCGCCGCCTGGTCGCACTCGGCGGCGCTCGGCGTGCCGCTCGAGCGGTGCGTGGCGCTGCGGCGCGGAATGGCGGCGCTGCGCACCGAGATCGACTTCGTGCGCGCGGCGCTCGCCGGCGACCGGGTGCGCGTCGCGACCTGGATAGCCGGCGGCGACGGCCGGCTGCGGGTCGAGCGGCGTTTTCAGGTGGTGCGGGCCGCGGACGACGCCACGCTGGCACGGGCGCGCACCGAATACGTCTGCATCAACCTCGATTCCGGGCGCGCGGTGCGGATGCCGGAGCTTTTCACGCGCGCGTACGTCGTGACGCAGTAATGTCCGCCAAAGTCGCCGCTGCGAGCTGGAGCCTGCGTAGCGGGCAAAAGTCGCGCCTTTTGCCCGCGGTCGACGCAGTAATGTCCGCCAAAATCGCCGCAGGCGATTTTGGCCAATCAATCAATAACTGAGGCGGAAGAACGCCTCCGGGCCCTTGAAGCTCATCCCGACCGTCCCCGGGATACTGCCGCTGTCACCCGACAGAGAAATGCGCATGCTGGTGTAGCCAAGCCCGAGCGAGAAGTAGGGATTCCAGCGGTATTGCAGGTCACCGTGCAGATCGGTGTACGAGCCGTTGAAGCCGCTGATCGTAGCCTTGACGTAGTTGCCGCGGCCCGTGACCGCCCAGCGTCTCGAGATGGCCCAGGCGAGGTCCAGCGGTAGCGTCGGAACCGGCTCGGCGGCCGATTTATCCGTCTCCTGCCCGGTGGCGGGAATCTGACCTATCGCCTCCGCCTGCAGGAAGTAGACGCCGAGCCCGGTACCCACCTCGAAGCGGTCGCTGTGATAGAGCGAGTAGGTGTAAGTCAGGCCGAAGCTGCGCCAGTTGATCGTCGTCTGCACCGTCTGGCCGCCGAGGAAGGTCTGATCGCCGAACACGATGGTGTTGGCGAGCGTGTGGCTGGCGGAACGGTCCGCCTGGTAATAGTTCACGCGCAGCTTGTTGCGCTCGCGCATGCGGAACATGAACTCGACCCGTCCCAGGTGCATGCGCGATGTGAGCCCGAGGTCGCGCTCGGCGCTCACCGGCGTGCCGAGGCTGCCGGGGGGCACGCCGGTCGTCGGGTCGATGCGAACGTCGGTGTGAATCACCGGCGAGTAGAACGCCGCAAGAATGTAGAAGTGATCGAGTATCGGGCTCGTTTTCTCGGGCGGGCGCGGCGGCAGCGGGGCCCCCGAGAGTTTGTCGATCTCGGCATACGCAAGCCCCGACTGAGTCGCGAGAACCGCGGCTGCGACCGCGAGCCAGATGCGCATGCGAGCGTGCACTCCCTCCCGCATGGGCCGCGGGGTTCGCCGCATCTTACTGACGGGTGGCGTGACAGTGCCAGCGTCGCCGGACGCCGACGTGACGCCGCGCACAGGACAGCGCGGAGCCTCTGGCACCCCGGACGGAGTCTGCAGTCGCTAGCGCTTCATCGCCTCGAAGAATTCGCCGTTCGACTTGGTGTCCTTCATCTTGTCGAGCAGGAATTCGATCGCGGCCAGCTCGTCCATCGGGTGCAGGAGCTTGCGCAGGATCCACATCTTGGCGAGCTCGCCCTGATCGGTGATGAGCTCTTCCTTACGCGTGCCGGAGCGGTTGATGTTGACCGCCGGGAACACGCGCTTCTCGGAGATGCGGCGGTCGAGGTGGATCTCGCTGTTGCCGGTGCCCTTGAACTCCTCGTAGATGACGTCGTCCATCTTCGAGCCGGTGTCGATGAGCGCCGTGGCCAGGATCGTGAGGCTGCCGCCCTCCTCGATGTTGCGCGCGGCGCCGAAGAAGCGCTTGGGGCGCTGCAGGGCGTTGGCGTCCACGCCGCCCGTGAGCACCTTGCCGGAGGACGGCACCACGGTGTTGTAGGCGCGCGCCAGGCGCGTGATCGAGTCGAGCAGGATCACGACGTCCTTCTTGTGCTCGACCAGCCGCTTGGCCTTCTCGATCACCATCTCGGCCACCTGCACGTGGCGGGCCGCTGGTTCGTCGAAGGTGCTCGAGACCACCTCGCCCTTGACCGTGCGCTGCATCTCGGTGACCTCTTCCGGCCGCTCGTCGATGAGCAGCACGATGAGGTAGACCTCGGGATGGTTGGAGGTGATGGCGGTGGCGATGTTCTGCAGCAGCATCGTCTTGCCGGCCTTGGGCGGCGAAACGATCAGGCCGCGCTGCCCCTTGCCGATCGGCGCGACCAGGTCGATGGTGCGCGCGGTCAGGTCCTCGGTGGAGCCGTTGCCGCGCTCGAGTTTCAGACGCTTGGTCGGATGGAACGGCGTCAGGTTCTCGAACAGCACCTTGTTGCGCGAG
>DATMRG010000066.1:0-31091 GCA_035566495.1 Steroidobacteraceae bacterium
CGCGGCCTCACCTCCAAACCCTGGGTGAAGACCAGCCTCGCCCCGGGCTCGCGCGTCGTGACCGACTACTTCACGAAGGCCGGCGTGCTCGATGACCTCGCGGCCGTGGGGTTCGATCTCGTGGGTTACGGCTGTACTACCTGCATCGCAGCCGGCACGCCCGTGCTGCTGGCCAACGGAACGAGCCGCCCGATCGAGCAATTGCCCCTTGCGGGCGGCGCGCGCGTCTACGGCCCGACCGTTGATCTGCGGTTAGGCATGGCAGATCAGGCCGAGATGATGCTCCGCGGCGAGCGCGAGTGCGTGTCGCTAGTGCTCCAGGATGGGCGGCACATCGTATGCACCCCCGACCACAAGGTCCTGTGCGCCGGTGGCCGTTGGGTGGAGGCGGGCAGGCTGCGCCTGGGACACGATCGCGTGGTCACGGGGCTCGAAGCGCCTGTAGACAAGCCAGTGCGGGATGAAGTTGGGTATGAGCTGGTTGCCGGCGGGATGACTTTCAACCTGAACGACGAGGGCGAGCGTCAGCGCACGCTAGCCTTCGCGCGACTCGTCGGTCATCTCATCACCGATGGCTCCATCAGTCGGTTGGGCCAAGGACGCATGCACCTCGGCCAAGCTCTCGATCGCGAAGCGGCGCTGGATGACATTGAGCTCATTACCGCCAAACGTCCGGCAGCCACGCGCTATGACGAGCGAAAATGGACCGTCGTCCTTCCGGCGGAGCTGACCGCAGCGGTCGCCTCGCTTGCGGGAGTCAGCCGCGGCCGCAGGATCCACCAACCGCGTACGCTGCCGGAGTTTGTCTTGGACACGGCATGTCCTGTGGCCGTAGTGCGCGAGTTCTGCGCCGCTCTTTTCGGTGCGGATGGACATGGACCGGTACTACGGAGGCAAGGAGCAAGCGAAGCGAAGGCGGTGTTCGGGCCGCCAGCCTACTCCCAAAGCGCTTTGCCCGAGCATGTAGGGGCGCTCAAGGAGGTCATGCGACAGATCATCGGCCTGCTCGTGCGATGTGGCGTGAAGGCTCGGGGTGCGAACATCTACGCGTACCCCACGCGACGCTCCCTATCAACGTACCCAGCCGCCCGCGATGGCGCCCAACGCATCGAAGTGCGTTTGGTTCTTCCTGAGGGCTTGTCCTTCGTTGAGCGGGTAGGCTACCGCTACTGCGTCGACAAATCTCTTCGCGCGAGCGCGGCGGCTGTGTACTGGCGCACGATCGACACCATCAACCGCCAGCGCCTATGGATGGCGGACCGGATGGAAGCGATGAGCAAGGACTGGGCGCTCACATTTCAACAGTTCCGCCGAATGGCCGCCGCGGAGCTAATGACGCACGAGACCGTAGCATTCCCACATTATGCGCTTCTCGAAGGCCATGACCGCTTTCAGGGACTACCCACCCGGGAGAGCAGACGCTTCCGAGCGCTGCATCGCGAGCTCTGCGATTTTCCATCCCCTGTCGAACTCTTGGAACAGATCGGCGCGCGCCGATGGTTTGCCCGTCTTGAGACTCGCACCGCGGCACAGGGAGCCAAGCGTTATTGCACCGACAAAGAGTCGCTCAGTTTGCCGACGCTATCGTTGACGGTGATCGACCGCCGACCGGCCGGCTCCCGTGCCGTGTTCGATATATCGGTGCGAGAGCTGCATGCCTTCGTAGCTGGGACTGTTTGTGTGCATAACTGTATCGGAAATTCCGGCCCCCTCAAGCCGGAAATCTCCGCCGCCGTCAAACAGGGCGATCTGACGGCGTGCGCGGTGCTCTCCGGCAACCGCAACTTCGAAGGCCGCGTGCATCCCGAGGTGCGCATGAACTTCCTCGCCTCCCCGCCGCTCGTGGTCGCGTATGCGCTGGCGGGCTCGCTCGATATCGATCTCACCACTGAGCCGCTCGGCATCGGCAAGGACGGCAAGCCCGTGCACCTCGCCGATATCTGGCCGAGTGACGCCGAAGTGCAGGAGACGCTCAAGCGCTCGATCGACTCGCAGATGTTCCGCCACAGCTACGCGAGCGTATTCAAGGGAGATGAGAACTGGGCCGGCATCCAGGTGCCGGCGGGCAAGCGCTACGCCTGGGACGAGAAGTCGACCTACGTGAAGAATCCGCCCTATTTCGAGGGCATGACCATGACGCCGCCGGCGCTGGCGGATGTGAAGGGTGCGCGGGCGCTCGCCGTGCTCGGCGACTCGGTCACGACCGATCACATCTCCCCGGCTGGCAATATCTCGCGCTCGAGCCCGGCCGCGCGCTACCTCGTCGATCAGGGCGTGCAGCCGAAGGATTTCAACTCCTACGGCGCGCGCCGCGGCAATCACGAGGTCATGATGCGCGGCACCTTCGCGAACATCAGGCTGCGCAACCTGATGGTCCCCGGCGTCGAGGGCGGAGTCAGCGTGCACCTGCCCGACGGCGATCAGGCCTCCATCTACGACGTCGCCATGCGTTACAAGGGTGAGGGCACGCCGCTCGTGGTCCTCGCCGGACGCGAGTACGGTACCGGCTCCTCGCGCGACTGGGCCGCCAAGGGCACGATGCTGCTCGGCGTGAAAGCCGTCATCGCCGAGAGCTTCGAGCGCATCCACCGCTCGAATCTCATCGGCATGGGAGTCGCGCCGCTGCAGTTCCAGCCGGGACAGAACGTCGCCTCCCTCGGCCTCACCGGGCGCGAGGTCTTCGACATCGTGGGTCTCGGGCGCGGCGACGCGCGCGAGGTCACGGTCACCGCGACTCCCCCCGGCGGCGCGCCCAGGCAGTTCACGGCGCGCGTGCGCATCGACACTCCCAAGGAGCGCGAGTACTTCCGGCACGGCGGCATCCTGCAGTACGTGCTGCGGCAGCTCGCCGCCGGCGCGTCCGGCGGGTAACGCGGCCTGTCGACGCCCGCGGACCCCGTGACAGCCCCGGCCGGCGCGGTCGCGCGGCGCGGACTGGCGGTCTTCGACCTCGACGGCACGATCACGCGGCATGACACGCTCATGCCCTACGTGTTCGGATTCCTGCGAAGCCATCCCGCGCGTGTGCCGGGGCTTCTCCTCCCGGTGCCGACGCTGGTGCGTTTCGCCCTGAGGCAAGCCGACCGCGGCGACCTCAAGTCCGCCCTGATCCGCGGCACTCTCGGCGGCTCTACCCGCGCCGAGCTCGACGGCTGGACCGCACGATTCGTGCCGCGGTTTCTCGCGGCTGGCGCTGGCGTGCGCTCCGATGCGCTCTCCTGCATCGCCCGTCACCGCGCACGGGGAGACGTACTCGTTCTCATGAGTGCGAGCGTCGATCTCTACGTGCCGGCCATCGGGCGCGCGCTCGGATTCGACGAGGTCATCTGCACCGAGCTGCGCTGGCAGGGCGAGCGGCTCGAGGGATCCCTGGCCGGTCCCAATTTCCGGGGCGCCGAGAAGGCCCGGGCTCTCAAGGCGCTGCTGGGCCGCCATCCGGGATTCGAGGTCACCGCCTATGGCAATGCGGCGAGCGACCTCGCGCACCTGTGCCTGGCCGACCGCGGCGTGCTGGTGAACGGCAGCCGGCGCACCCGGCGGGCGGCCGAGGGTCTGGGGCTTTCCTGCGCCACGTGGGTGTAACCTTTAGGCCCCAGGGCCGGTCTACTCACACGGAGGTCCTTTATGCCCACGCGCTTGCCGCGCATCGCTCCGTCCGAGATCACGCCTGAGGAGATCTATTTCAGCCGCCGCGCGCTGCTGGCCGGCGCGCTCGCCGCGGGTGTCGGCACCCTGGCGCGCGCGGCCGATGGTGGTCCGCCGGCCAGCGCGGCACCGCTCAGCTTTACTCCGAACCCGCGCTACTCGGTGACCGAGGCTGCCAATAAGTACGACGAGATCACGACCTACAACAATTTCTACGAGTTCGGTACCTATAAGGAGGATCCGAGCCGGAACGCGCGTAACTTCCGCACCCAGCCTTGGAACGTCAGGGTCGACGGCGAGGCGGAGGTGCGCGGCAACTTCACGCTCGAGGACATCCTCAAGGGACAGTCTCTCGAGGAGCGCGTCTACCGATTTCGTTGCGTCGAGGCCTGGTCCCTGGTCGTCCCCTGGGTAGGGTTCCCGCTCGCATCGTTGCTCGCGCGTTTCAAGCCGACCTCGCGCGCGAAATATGTCGAGTTCACGACCCTGCTCGACCCGAACCGGATGCCCGGCCAGCGGGTCGCCGTTCTCGACTGGCCGTACGTCGAGGGGCTGCGCATCGATGAGGCGATGCATCCGCTCACCCTCATGGTGGTGGGTCTCTACGGCCGCACGCTGCCGAACCAGGACGGAGCGCCGCTGCGCCTGATCGTGCCGTGGAAGTACGGGTTCAAGAGCATCAAGTCGATCGTCAAGATCCGCTTCACCGACACTCAGCCGCGCACCACCTGGAATATCGCGACGCCCAACGAGTACGGTTTCTACGCCAACGTCAACCCGGCTGTGGACCATCCGCGCTGGAGCCAGGCAACCGAGCGGCGCATCGGCGCGCCGTTCCTGGCCGCGCGCCGGCCGACGCTCCCCTTCAACGGTTACGCCACCGAGGTCGCCTCGCTCTATCAGGGCATGGATCTCAAGCGTTACTTTTGAACGTCACCCAGCGTTACCGCTACATCTACAAGCCCCTGGTGTTCCTCGCGGGGATCTCACCCCTCGTGTGGCTGGTCTCGGGCGCCTTCGGCTGGTTCGGGGCGAGCCTCGGCGCCGATCCCGTCAAGGAGCTCGAGCACGAGTGCGGCAAGACCGCGCTCAACTTCCTGCTGCTCACCCTTGCCGTCACGCCCGTCCGGAACATCCTCGGCCTGCCGCAGCTCCTGCGGCTGCGGCGCATGCTGGGACTGTTCGCGTTCTTCTACGCCGTGGTGCACTTCAGCGTGTACCTGGTGCTCGATCTCGAGCTCAACTGGTCCATGCTCGGCGCCGACATCACCAAGCGCCCCTACATCACCATCGGCTTCACCGCGCTCCTGCTCCTGATCCCGCTCGCGGCGACCTCGACCAACGGCATGATGCGGCGCCTCGGACGGCGCTGGGTCTCACTCCATCGCCTGGTCTACGTGATCGCGATCCTCGGGGTCTGGCACTTCTACTGGCAGGTGAAGCGCGACGTGCGCGAGCCGCTAATCTACGCCGGCATCCTGGCGCTGCTGCTCCTCTACCGCGTGGTGCGCGCCGCACGCGCCCATTACCTCGCGCGCGCCGTGGCGGGCGCGCGCGCGCCGCTCACATCGAGGTCCGGATCTGCCACAGCTCCGGGAAGAACTTGAGCTCGAGCGCCTTGGCGAGGTAGGAAACGCCGCCCGTGCCGCCGGTCCCGGGCTTGTAGCCGATGATGCGCTCGACCGTCTTCAGGTGATGGCAGCGCCACAGCTGAAAGTTGTGGTCGAGATCCACCAGGCGCTCGGCGAGCTCGTAGAGATCCCAACCCTTGTCGGCATTGTGGTAGACGCCGAGCCAGGCGCCCGCGACCTGCTTGCTCGCGACGTAGGGCTCGCGGAAATCGCGCGACAGGTAGTCCTCCGGAATGCCGTAGCCGCGGCGGCTCAAGAGGCGCAGGACCTCGTCGTAGAGTGAGGGTGCGGCCAGCGCCCGCTCGAGGGCCTCGTAGGCCACCGGGTCGCGCTTGTGCACGGCGAGCATCTCGGCGTTCTTATTGCCGAACAGGAACTCCAGCATGCGGTACTGCACCGACTGGAACCCCGAGGAGCGCCCGAGCGCGTTGCGAAACGCGGTGTACTCGAACGGCGTCATGGTCGACAGTACGTCCCACACCGATATAAGCTGGTTCTGCGAGCGCGAGATCCGCGCCAGCATCTTCAGCGCCGGGTCGAGATCGTCGCGCGCGATGCAGGCGAGCGCCGCGGTCAGCTCGTGCAGCATCAGCCGCATCCATAGCTCCGACACCTGGTGCACGATGACGAACAGCATCTCGTTGTGCTCGCGCGTGAGCGGGTGCTGGGCGCTCAGAAGCTTGTCGAGGTGCAGGTATTCCCCGTAGGAAAGCGAGCTGCCGAGGTCCCAATGCACGGCCTCGTCGGCGAGCTCGACGCGCTCTGACTTGTCGTACTGGCGGGTAGTCATGCAGCCGATGGTACACGTCGCCCGCCCTGCGGCAACCGCCCTGGTAACACGGTGCCTCAAGACGGCCCCGCCGCGATCCGCTAGGATCGCGCGACCGTGAGCACGCCACTCCTCGAAGTCCGCAACCTGGTCAAGCAGTACCCGGCCACCACCGCGGTGGACGGTGTCAGCTTCCACGTGCCCGAGGGGATCTGCTTCGGGCTGCTCGGGCCGAACGGCGCCGGCAAGACCACCACGGTCGAGATCATGGAGGGCATCCTGCCGCCGACCTCGGGCGAGGTGCGCTATCGCGGCGAGCCGCTCGGGGCGCGCTTCCGTGAGGACGCCGGGATCCTGTTCCAGAAGACGGCGCTGCAGGACTTCCTCACCGTGCGCCAGTGCGTCGCCCTGTTCCGCGGGCTCTATACCCACGGCCTCGAGGTCGAGGAGGTGCTGCGCATGTGCGCGCTCGAGCAGCTGGCGCGGCGCGACGCCCGCAAGCTCTCCGGCGGCCAGCAGCAGCGCCTGCTGCTCGCCATCGCCCTGGTGAACGATCCGGCGGTGCTGTTCCTCGACGAGCCGACCACGGGCCTCGATCCCCAGGCGCGGCGCAATTTCTGGCAGCTGATCGAGTCGATCAAGGCGCGCCGCAAGACCATCATCCTCACGACCCACTACATGGAGGAGGCGGAGCTCCTCTGCGACGAGATCGCCATCATGGACCGCGGCCGCATCGTCGCCCAGGGAGCGCCGCGGCAGCTCCTGCACGAGCACTTCGACGAGGTGTTGCTCGAGCTGCCGCGCCAGGATTTCCCCGAGAGCGCACGCGGCCTGCCGCTCAAGGTCATGGAGGCGAGCGACCGCGTCGAGATCACTACCGACGACCTCGAGGGGACGCTGCGGACGCTGCTCGCGGCGCAGGTGTCGCTCACCAACCTGCGCATCCGGCCGCCGAACCTCGAGGACCTGTTCCTCGAGCTCACCGGCAAGGAGTTGCGGCCGTGATGCGCCGGCTGCTGTCGGTATTCCACGCGCGCAATCTCGAGTTCCTGCGCGACCGCGGTACCATGCTGTTCACGCTGATCCTGCCCATCATGCTGGTCATCGGCATGGGCTTCGTATTCGGCGGCCCGCCGCGACCGCTCTTCAAGGTGGGCGTGCTCGGCGCCTCCGCGGACGCGCACAGTCATCCGTTCCTCGCCGAGCGCTACGTGCAATTCGTGCCCCTGACGGAGCAGGAGGAGGCGCTGCGCAAGCTCACCCACCAGCAGTTCGATCTCGTGGTCGATTTCTCCGGGGGCACCCGCTACTGGGTCAACACCGACTCGCCCAAGGGCTACGTGGTCGAGAAGCTGCTGCTGGCCGCCGAGCCCGGCGCACGCCGCGAACCGGTGACCGGCAAGGCGCTGCGCTACATCGACTGGCTGTTCCCCGGGATCCTCGGTATGAACATGATGTTCAGCTGCCTGTTCGGGGTCGGCTACGTGGTGCTGCGCTACCGCAAGAGCGGCTTTCTCAAGCGCCTGCACGCGACACCGCTCAGCGCCTTCGAGTTCCTCTCCGCGCAGGTGCTCTCGCGCCTCGCCCTCATCCTGTTTGTTACGGTGGTGCTGTACGCCGGCATCGGCGCCATCATCGGCTTTCACTCGGCCGGCAGCGTGCCGCTGCTGTTCCTGCTGGCGGTGCTCGGCGCCCTCTCCATGATCGCGCTCGGGTTGACGATCGCGGCGCGCTTCTCGAGCGATGAGCTGGTGGGCGGCCTCCTCAACGTGCTCACCTGGCCGATGATGCTGCTGTCGGGAATCTGGTTCTCGCTCGAGGGCTCGCCGCGCTGGGTGCAGTGGGTGGCACACCTCTTCCCCCTCACCCATCTGCTCGATGCGGCGCGCGCCGTGATGCTCGACGGCGCCGGCATCGCGCAGATCGCCCCCAACCTGTTGTATCTTGCCGCGACGACGCTCCTGTTCCTGGCATTCGGCGCCTGGTCGTTCCGCTGGCGCATCGAGTGAGCCCCGGGGCCTGAGCGCGCTCCGGAGGAGCCAGCTTGCGATTCTTCAGCGACAACACCGCGACCGCCTGTCCGGAGATCATGGCGGCCATACACGAGGCGAATCACGGCCTGGCGCGCGCCTACGGCGACGATGAGTGGACGCTGCGCCTCGATGCGGCCCTGAGCGCGCATTTCGACACGGCGGTGCGCGCCTTCGCGGTCACGACCGGAACCGCCGCCAACTCGCTCGCGCTCGCGACGCTCAGCCCGCCCTACGGCGCGATCTTCGCCCATCACGAGGCCCATATCGCCGTCGACGAGTGCGGCGCGCCCGGCTTTTTCTCGGGCGGCGCGCAGCTCGAGCTGCTGCCCGGCGAGCATGGCCGCCTCGATCGGGCGAGCGTCGCCGCGGCCCTCGAGGCGCATCCGCGCCACCTGCACAGCGTGCAGCCGGCGGCGCTGTCTCTCACGCAGGCGACCGAGCTTGGCACCGTCTACCGGCCGGCCGAGCTTGCCGGGCTTTGCGACGTCGCCCACCGCCAGGGACTCAAGGTGCACATGGATGGGGCGCGCTTCGCCAACGCGGTCGCCTTCCTCGGTTGCCATCCCGGGGACGTGACCTGGCGCGCCGGGGTCGACGTCCTGTCCTTCGGCGCCACCAAGAACGGGGCGCTGACCGCTGAGGCGGTGGTGTTCTTCGATCTCGACCTGGTGCGCGACTTCGAGCTGCGCCGCAAGCGCGCCGGGCATCTCTTGTCGAAGTCGCGCTACGTCGCGGCGCAGCTGCTCGCCTACCTCGAGTCAGGGGTGTGGCAGCGCAACGCCGAGCGCACCAACCGCCTGGCGCAGCGGATCGGCACGGCCGCGGGCGCCTCGCTCCTGCACCCGGTCGAGGCCAACGAGGTTTTCCTCAAGCTCGGCACCGCGCGCCGGCAGGCGCTGCGTACCGCCGGGTTCGAGTTCTATGACTGGGGCGCGGAGGCTTTGGGCGATGCGCGCTTCGTGGTCTCCTGGGACCAGCCCGAGAAGGATGTCCACGAGCTCTGCGAGGCGCTGGCGCGCGCCTGAATCAAACCCGGGCCCGGACGCCCCACGCACGGGCGCCCTGCCTCACTGCTCGCGCAGGCTCACCGTTACCGGCAGCCGCGCCGCGCGCAGCGCCGGCAGGAACCCCCCCAGCATGCCGATGAAGAGCGCGATGACGAGGCCACGGGTCACGAGCTCCGGTGTGACCTTGAAGGCGAACACCACCTGGGTGAAATTCTGCCCCAGCGTCGACACCGACAGGTTGTTGAAGAGCAGGTAGGCAATCAGCGCGCCGAGCAGCGCGCCGGCGAGCGCCAGCAGCAGCGCCTCGATCATCACCGACACCACCACCGGGAAGCCTCCGAAACCGAGCGCCCGGAGCGTCGCGATCTCCTTGCCGCGTGCGGCGACCGCCGCGTACATGCTGTTGAGAGCCGCGAATACCGCGCCGAGGCCCATGATGACGGTTACCACGCCGGCGAGCACCCCGATGGTGGCGCGGAACTGCCTGGTCTGACCGCTGAAGTAATCGTCCTCGCGCAGCACGTCGAGCGACAGGCGCGGCTCGGCTGCGACCGCCGCCTTCAGTCGCCCGAGGCCATCGGGCTCCTCGAGCGCTGCGAGCACCGAGCTCGCCCCGAGGCGACCGAAGGTCGAGCGGGCGACGTTGATGTCGGTCCACAGCTCGCTCTCGTGGGAGTCGCCCGAGGCGAACTCCCCGACGACCGTCCACTCCGAGCCGCGCATGCGCACGATCTGGCCGATGTTCGCGCCCTGGAACTGCGCCAGCACACCACGCCCGACGATGAGCTCGCGCAGGCCGGGGGTGAAGTTGCGGCCGGCGATGATCCTGAGCTGCGGGCACAGCGCGAAGCCCGCGGGCTCCACACCCCGCAGCGTGATGTTCGCCCCGCTCTTGACGTCGTCCTTGCGCACCAGCTCCGCGATCACCATGAGCTCGGCCGAGGCGAGCGGCTTGCCGTCGGGCCCGGGGCGGATTCCCGGCTCCTGCTTGATGAGATCGGTCGAGTCCCGGTCGAAGGCGGAGTTGAGCTCGGCGTCGGACCCGCCCCGCAGGATGATCGCCACATTGTGCCGGCCGGTAGACTTGAGCGTGCTTTCGAAGCCCGCCGCCATCGCGAGCAGCGCCGTGAACACCGCCACGACGCCGGCGAGCCCGATGACGATGACGAGCGAAGGCGCCCAGCGCTCCGGGATGCTGCGGATGCTGAGGCCGGTGATGGCGAACGCCTGTCTCAACACGGTCGGGTCTCCTTGTCAGCGGCCGGCGAGCGCGTCGACGATCTCGAGCCGCCGCGCGCGCAATGCCGGCAACAGGCCGACGGCCAGGCTCATCAGCACGATCGCGAGCACTCCGAGGAGCCACACCGAGGCATCGAGCTTCAGCAGAAACTGTCCTCCGGTGCCCTTCTCCACCATCGCGCCGGCGAGCGAGGCGAGCGCCAGGCCGATCAGGCCGCCGGCGAGGACCAGGGCGAATGCCTCGGCGAGCACGAAGCCGGATACGGCGCCGTCGCTGAAGCCGAGTGTCTTCAGCACGGCGAGCTCGGGGATGCGCTCGCGCACGCTCTGCGCCATGGTGTTGCCGACGACCAGCAGCAGCGTGAAGAACACGGCGAACAGGATCCAGCGGACGATCAGGCCGATGTCGCCGATCTGCTTGACGAAGCTGATGTTGAAGTCCTTCTCCGTCTGCGTCTTGGTCTCGTCGGGGGAATTCTCGAACATGGCGTCGACCGTCTTGCTGACGGCTTCGGCGTTGGCGCCCGGGGCGAGCTTCAGGATGAAGAAGTTGGTGCGGCCCTTGAGGCCGAACTGGTTGGCCTCCTCGAAGTAGTCCTGCTGGATGAACGCGAGATTGGTGCGCTTCTGCCAGTCCTCGTCCTTGCCGTCGAAGATCCCGACCAGGTCGAACTCCCACGCCTTGCTGCCGTTCTTCTGCGGCCAGATGTTGGAGGAAATGGGGATCTTGTGGCCGAGCTTCCAGCCGTACTGGTTGGCGAGCTGCCGCCCGACGATCAGGCCGGTGCGGGTCTGCTCGAAGGCCTGCCACTGCGCCTCCGGCATCTTCCACTCGGGATAGACGTCGTGATAGCGCTGCGGGTCGAGCGCGAACATGATGAGCGGGGTGTTGGTCTGCCACACGCCGCCGAACCACTGCTGGTAGGCAACGCGCACTACGCCCGGGACGGCCTCGAGCTTCGGTACCATGCTGAGCGGAAGCGGCGTCGTAAATGACACGCGCGCCTGAACGAACAGGCGCGTCGCGCCCACGAAGTCCGCACCCGAGCTGAACACGGTGTTGACCGATTGCAGCAGACCAAACAGCAGGAACGCCATGATCACCGACAGCAGCGTCAGAATCGTGCGGGTGCGCTTGCGGAACAGGTTGGCGACGACGAAGCCGGTGCGGGTCATGGCGGGTCCTCAGCTCCTCAGGCCGCCTGCTCGAGCAGCTGGCCCTTCTCGAGATGCAGCGTGCGGCGCGCGAACTCGGCGGCCTTGGGATCATGCGTGACGATCACGATGGTCTTGCCGTGCTCGCGGTTGAGCACCTGCAGGAGCCCGAGGATCTCGTCGGCGGTCTTGCGGTCGAGGTCGCCGGTCGGCTCGTCGCACACCAGCAGCTGCGGGTCCGACACCAGCGCGCGCGCGATGGCGACGCGCTGCTCCTGGCCGCCCGACAGCTCGCGCGGCTTGTGCTTGGCGCGGTCGGCGAGCCCGACCACCTCGAGCGCCACGGCGACATTCTTGCGGCGCTGCGCGCCCGACAGCTTGGTGAGCAGCAGCGGCAGCTCGACGTTGCCCTCGGCCGTAAGGACCGGCATCAGGTTGTAGAACTGGAACACGAAGCCGACGTTATGGGCGCGCCAGTTGGCGAGCTGGCCGCTGCCGAGCTGGTCGATGCGCCTGCCGCCCACGGTGATCTCGCCCGAGGTCGGCTTGTCTAGCCCGCCGATGAGATTGAGCAGCGTGGTCTTGCCCGAGCCCGACGGGCCCATGAGCGCAACGAAGTCGCCCTTGGGTATGTCGAGGGTGAGGCCGTGCAGCACCTCGATCTTCTGCTTGCCGCGTTCATAGACCTTGGTGACGTCGTGGACCTGGACCATCGGCTCTGACATGGCGTTCCCCTCGTTCACTGTTTGATCTCGCTGACCGCCGCCTCGTCCTTGAGGCCGGCCGGCGCATCGACGATGACGCTCTCGCCCGCGCCGAGTCCCGCGAGCACCAGGCGCGGATCCCCGCTGCCGGCGCCCACCGTCACGGCGCGGCGCTCGGCCCGGCGATCCTTCAATACGAACACGACATCCTCATTACCGTCCTTGCGCAGCGCCCCGGCCGGCACCAGCACGCCGCGCGGCCGCTGCTGTACGGCGGCGCCCGCGGCCGGCTTCTCCTCGAAAGACACGCGCACCCCCATGTCGGGCACGATCCGCGCATCCTTCACGTCGAAGCCGATGCGCACCTTCACGGTCGCCTTGGAGCGGTCGGCGGTCGGGATGATCGCGATGACATGCGAGGGGATACGCCAGTCGGGGTAGGCGTTGAGCACCGACTCGACCGGCTGCCCGGGCTCCACCCGGTTGATGTAGGCCTCGTTGACGTCGACCTCGATCTCGAGCGAATCCATGTCGACCACGGTGCCGATGCCGGTGCGCGTGAAGCCGCCGCCGGCGGAAAGCGGCGAGACCATTTCCCCGATCTGGGCGGCCTTGGCGATCACGACACCGGTGAAGGGCGCGTGCACGGTGCAGTAGTCGAGCTGCACCTGCGCGGCGCGCACGTTGGCTTGCGCGAGATCGATCTGCTCGCGTTGCGACTGCACCAGCGCAGTCTGCGTATCCACCTGGGTGCGCGCCTGCTCGAGCGCCTGCTGCGAGACCAGGTTGCGCTTCACCAGGTCCTCGTTGCGGGCCCGGTCGCGCACGTTCTGGGCGAGCTGCGCCTCATTCTCGTTGAGCACCGAGCGCGCCGACTGCAACTGTGCGTGCGCCTGCGCCAGCGCCGCCCTCTGCGCCGTGTCGTCGAGGCGCGCGATCACCTGACCGGCGCTCACGTGATCGCCCTCATCGAACAGCACCTCGGTCACCTTACCGGTGATCTGCGCCGACACGGTCGCCTCGCGACGCGCGGTGACGTAGCCGGTGGCATCGAGCACCGAGGCACTGGCGCCGCCTCCTCCCGCGAGCGGCTGCGCCAGCGCCGTGTGCACCGGCAGCGCGCCGCGCGCCGACAATGCCAGCCACGCGCCGGCTCCGAGCAGCACGATGAGCGCCACCAGGCCACCGATGATCCAGGTGCGGCGTCCCGGCGCGAGGCCGGCCGGCTCCGGCTCACGGTCGATCCGCAGCTGTCCCAACAGCGCTTTCTTATCGGGCTCGGCGCTCATCCCCAGGTCCCTGAATGCAGGCGCGCAACGATAGCATCAGCCACCATGCCGCTGCATGCGCACGAGTCATACAGTGCGCAGGGCGCGCCGACCTGTGTCAGCCGCCGATGATCCTGGCCATGAAGCGCCGCGCCTGCGCATATTCGGGCGCGATCAGGAGCGCGTGCTCGAGCGCGTCGCGTGCCCCGACCGGGTCGGCATGATCGAGCAGGTCGCGGGCCAGGAACAGGTACGCTTCCGCCGCGCCCCAGCCCGGCAGCCGCTCGACGCCGGCGCGCTCGGACTCGAAGGCCGCGACTGCGATCCGCAGCTTGCCGAGCGCCCGCTCCTTGCTGCCGCCCGAGGAGGTGAGCTGATAGTCGTTCATCCCGTCCACCAGCAGTGCGCGCGGATCGCGCGGCGCGGATTTCAGGGCGCGCTCGATGTCCTTGCGGGCGGCGCGCGCGGAAATCGCGCCGCCGCTCGCGCCGAGCGGAGTGGCGAGGCAGGCGGCCCGCAACGCCAGGACGTCGGCGAAGGCGGCCTGCGCCTCGAGCACGTGGTCCGCCTCGGTCACGCAGCGTTGCGCGAGATCGCCGGCCGGCTGGCCGCGGGACGCCGGCACCCCTTGTGCCGCCAGCTGTGCCTCGCGCCAGGCGAGCAGAGCCGCGTAGTAGCCGTGCAGCCGATCGTGCGACTCGTCAGCGGCGATCAGGCCACGCAGGCTCCTCAAGGCCGCGGCGTCCTCGGTGTAATAACCGTACTGGATGCGGCTCTCGATGTCGCGCCAGGAGGTCTCGGCCGCACACGCCAGGCCGCTCGCGGCGAGGAGCGCGGCGCCGGCCGGCAGTAGAATATTCGCGCGCATGCAAGACCATAACACAGCCTCGCCGGCCGGTGCCGTCCCGGGCGCGGCGCCCCCGGCCCTCATCGACGTCGGCATCAACCTCGGTCACGACAGCTACGACCGCGATCGCGACGCAGTGCTCGCGCGCGCCCGTGCCGCCGGCGTGGTGCAGATGCTGGTCACCGGCGCATCGCTCTCCGGCAGCTCGGCGGCGCTGGCGCTCGCGCGGCAGCATCCCGGGGTATTGTTTGCCACGGCGGGCGTTCACCCGCACCATGCGAGCGAGCTCACCGCGGCGCGCCTCGAGGAGCTCGCCGAGCTCGCGCGCGCGCCCGAAGTGGCGGCAGTCGGTGAATGCGGCCTCGACTACTTCCGCGATTTCTCCCCGCGCGAGGCACAGCGGCAGGCGTTCCACCGCCAGCTCGAGCTGGCCGCGCGCCTTGGCAAGCCCGTGTTCCTCCATCAGCGCGACGCCCACGCGGACTTCACCGCCATCCTGCGCGAGCATGGGGCGCGGCACGCCGGTGTGGCCCACTGCTTCACCGGTGGTGCGGCGGAGCTCGACGCCTACCTCGGGCTCGGCCTCTCGATCGGCATCACCGGCTGGATCAGCGACGAGCGCCGCGGCACCCACCTCCTGCCCGTGGTGCGCGCCATACCCCCGGAGCGGCTGTTGCTCGAGACCGATGGCCCCTATCTCCTGCCGCGCGACCTCTCGCCAAAACCCGCCTCACGCCGCAACGAGCCGGCGTATCTTCCCCACATTGCGGCGGTCGTGGCGCGTGCGCGCGGCGAGCCGCTCGAGACTCTCGCGCGCTCGAGCACCGCGGCGGCGCGCGGGTTGTTTCACCTGCCGGCTCTGGCGTGACGGCTCGAGACATCGCGTTAGAAACGTCTCCTAACCTATTGAATAGTATTATAGGAAGCAGCTAATGGACCTTCAGCGCCTTAACACTTTCGTCGGCAACACCTGGGACAAGTCGATCATCGAGCGCCTCGTCGCCTACGTGCGCATCCCGAACAAGTCTCCCGATTTCGATCCCGAATGGGAGAAGCACGGGCACATGGAGGCCGCCGTGCAGCTGATGGCCGAATGGTGCCGGCTGCAGCCGCTCCCCGGCATGCGGGTCGAGATCCGCAGGCTCCCGGGCCGCACGCCGCTCCTGCTGGTCGACATCCCAGGCGATCTGCCCGGCTGCGCCCTCCTCTATGGCCATCTCGACAAGCAGCCCGAGTTCACGGGCTGGCTGCCCGGTCTCGGTCCGTGGGAGCCGGTGATCCGCGACGGCAAGCTGTACGGCCGCGGCGCGGCCGACGATGGCTACGCGGTGTTCAGCTCGCTCACCGCGATCGCCGCGCTCAAGGACCAACAGGTGCGGCTGCCGCGCTGCCTCGTGCTGATCGAGGCCTGCGAGGAGAGCGGCAGCGGCGATCTGCCGGCGCACCTGGCGGCGCTCGGTAAAGCCATTGCGGAGCCCTCGCTGGTCGTGTGTCTCGATGCCGAGTGCGGCAATTACGACCAGGTGTGGTGCACGACCTCGCTGCGCGGCAACATCGTCGGCACGCTCACCGTGCGGGTGCTCACCGAGGGCGTGCATTCGGGAATGGCGACCGGCATCGCGCCGACGCCCTTCCGGATCCTCGAGCAACTGCTGGCGCGTATCGAGAGCCCGGTCACCGGGGACCTCCTGCTCGATGAGCTGCACGTGGCGCTGCCGGCGGATCGTCGCGCCCAGGCAGCCGTGGCCGCCGGGGTGCTCGGCGACTCGGTCGCGGGCAGGCTCCCGTGGGCGGGTGGCGCACAGCCGGTGTCGAACGATCCGACCGAGCTCATCATCAACAACAGCTGGCGCGCCACCCTCGCCGTGACGGGAGCGGCAGGACTGCCGCCGCCTGCGACCGCCGGCAACGTGCTCCTGCCCGAGATCACCGTGAAGCTCTCGCTGCGCACTCCGCCGACCTGCGACGCGCCGCGCGCCGCCCAGGCGGTGCGCACGGCACTCGAGCGCGATCCGCCCTACGGGGCGGAAGTGCGCTTCGAGTCGGGCTCCGCCAACACCGGCTGGAATGCGCCGGCCTTCGCGCCCTGGCTCGAGCGGTCGATCGGACGGGCCAGCCAGGCGATCTACGGCCGCGACGCCGTGGCTATCGGCTGCGGCGGCACGATCCCCTTCATGGGCATGCTGGGCGAGCAATTCCCGAGCACGCAGTTCTTCATCACCGGGGTCCTCGGGCCGCACGCCAACGCCCACGGGCCGAACGAGTTCCTGCACATCGAGTACGCGAAGAGACTCACCGCATGCGTGTCACTGGTGCTCGCCGACCACGCCCGTACAGTCGCGTAGGCGCAGGGCGCCAGCGAGCGCTCAGCGCATGTCGGTCATGTAGCTCGGCTTCACGGCGCTCTTGAGCCGCCGCCAGCCTTCGCTGAGCGGCGCGGTGGCCTCGGCCTGCGGCTGGTACTCGACCGGCGGAAACTCGGCCCGCAGCGAATCGACCATCAGGGTCCACTTGGGCAGGCCCTTGGGGAACTTGCCGCGGCGGGTGAAGACGATCCGGCCTTCGACCGGCACGTCGCCCGCCACCGCCTTGACCGCGGCGATGCGGTCGTAGAGCGCGCTCTGCGGATTGGTAAAGGTGAAGCGCTTGGCGCCGTCCATGACCGTCCACTCGGCCATCTGATCGCCGCCGAAGATGTTGCCGCGGACGTCGCGCAGGTCGATCACCACGACGCCGCGCATGGTGAGCAGCAGGAAATCGACGTGGAAGCCGCCGCCCATGCCGTCGGGCACGAGCGCGTTGGCCAGATGATCGGCGGCGCCGTCGGTGACCGCGGCCCGCAACGCCTTGCGCGCCCGGTGGTAGCCGTACCAGCGCCAGGCCCACCACAAGAGCACGGCCAGCGCCACCGCGCCGAGCGCCAGCGCCCAGGTGGCGGGCGGCAACTTGCTCAACTCGTCCACTGATCCCCCCGAGTCTCGAGCGCCGCACGCAGCGATCCGAGCGTGGCGTCGATTTCAACACACTGGACCGGCCGCGCAAACAGCCGCGCGAGGCTCTCCGGCATCGGCACGCTGCGGCCGATGAGCGGCTCGACGATCTCGCGGAACTTGGCCGGATGGGCGGTCGACACCAGCACCCAGCGTCCGTGGGCGCGCTGCTCCGGCGGGAGCCGCTCCCAGGCCTCGGCAGCGGTCGCCGTGTGCGGGCACCAGATCTGGCCGTAGGTGCGGAAGCCGGCGCGGATGCGCTCGCGGATCTCCTCGTCGCCGACGCTGACCGCGCTCAGCGCCTGGCGCAGCTCCGGCAGTTGCGGATAGAGCGCGCGCAGCCGCTCCATGTTGCTCGGGTTGCCGACGTCCATCGCCGAGGCGAGCGTCGCCACGCTCGGCCGCGGGCGCCATTCGCCGCTCGCGAGGTAGTCGGGGACGGTGCGATTGGCATTGTGCGCGAGCACGACCGCGCCGATCGGCAGTCCCACCTGACGAGCCCAGAGGCACGCCAGCGAGTTGCCGAGGTTGCCGCTCGGTATCACGAAGGAGGCGGGCTCGCCGAACTCGCGCCAGACGGCGAGGCTCGTGGCCGCGTAGTAGACCGCCTGCGGCAGGAGGCGTCCGAGGTTGATGCTGTTGGCGGAGGACAGCGCGCCGCGCGCGCGCAAGCCGGGATCGAGGAACGCATCCTTCACGAGCCGCTGGCAGTCGTCGAAGGTGCCGCGCACCGCGAGCGAGCGCACGTTGCCGCCCCAGCAGGTCAGCTGACGCTCCTGGGTCGGCGAGACCAGGCCCTTGGGAAAGAGCACCGCCACCTCGATCCCCGGACGCTGGTGAAACGCGGCTGCCACCGCACCGCCCGTGTCCCCCGAAGTCGCCACGAGGATCGTGAGGGCGCGCGCCCCGGCGCCGCGCAGGCGGGCGAAGCAGGCGGCGAGAAATCGCGCCCCGAAGTCCTTGAAAGCCGCGGTGGGCCCGTGGAACAGCTCGAGCACCGACAACCGTCCATCCGCCTGGATGGGCACGAGCGTCGCCGGGAAGGTGAAGGCTTCCTCTGCGAGCGAAGCGAGCTCCGGAGCGAGCCGGTCGCCGGCGAGGAACGGCGCGAGCAGCAAAGTCGCGACCTCGACCAGACCCGCCCCGCCCGCGAAATCCTCGGCCGTGAGGCGTGGCCAGGCCGCCGGTACGTACAGGCCCCCATCGGGCGCGAGCCCCTGCAGGAGCGCCGCGCTGAATCCGAGCCGCGCGTCCGGATCGCGCGAGCTCGCGAAAGCGAACGCGGCGCTCAATCGATCACCCGGGCGCCCGCACCGCGCAAGTCCACGATCCAGCCATCGGTCGCGAGTCCCTTGGCCTCGAACTCGCGGCGCATGGCCGCCATCACCGCCCCGCTGCTCCCCTCGAGCGCCCAGGCGAACATCGCGGGCCCCGCCCCCGAGATCGAGCAGCCGAGCGCGCCGGCCTGCATCGCCGCGCGGCGCACCTCCTGGAACCCGGGAATCAGCGCCTGGCGCTGCGGCTCGATGACGACGTCCTCCAATGAGGCACGGATCATGTCGAGATCGTCCGTGTAGCAGCCGGAGATGAAGCCGGCGAGGTTGGCCGTCTGCCACACGAAGTCCGAGAGCTCGACGCTGCGCTTGAGGATCGCGCGCGCCCTGGCGGTCGCGAGAAACATGTGCGGATGCACGATCACCGCGCGGATCGTGGCCGGCACCGGGATCTGCTTGACGCGCGGCTCGTCGATGCCGACCGTGAGGACCAGCCCGCCGTAGAGGGCGGGCGCGATGTTGTCGACGTGGCGCGAGCCGCTCGCGACCGCCTCTCCCGCCATCGCGAACTTGAGGAGCTCGGGGCGGCTGCACGGTGCCGGCAACAGCGCATTGGCCGCGACCACGGCTCCGACCGCGGAGGCGGCCGAGCCGCCCAGGCCCGAGCCGAGCGGAATTCCCTTGTCGATCTCGAGCACGAAGCCGAAGTCCGGCTGCGCCGCCTCCTGCATCGCGAGCAGGGCCCTGCCGGCGGTGTTGTCGCGCGGTTCGTGCGGCAGCTCGCCGGCGATGCCGCGCACTGCGCTGATCGCGACGCCCGGCTCCGCGCGGCGCGCGACGCTCACGCGGTCGCCGAGCGCGTCCACCGAGAAGCCGAGTATGTCGAAGCCGATGGCGACGTTGCCGACCGAGGCCGGGGCGAAGGCGGTCGCGCGCACGCGCGGCGCGCTCACAGGCGCGCTCCCAGGTACGCGGCCAGACGCAAGAGATCGGCGAACACGCCGCCGGCCGTGACTTCCGGACCCGCACCCGGCCCCTGCACGATCAGCGGGTTGTCGCAGTAACGGCGGGTGACGAAGCGCACCACGTTGTCGGTGAGCGCGATGTTGGCGAAGGCATGGCCCGCCGGCAGCTCGGCGAGCCCGACGCTCGCCTCGCCGGCGGCGGTCAGGCGGCCGATGTAGCGCAGCACCTTGCCGCGCGCGCGCGCCGCCTCGAGATGGCCGCGCATCATCGAGTCGTAGCGCGGCAGCTGCTGCATGAATTCCTCGATCGAGCCGGCGCGCAGCTCTGCCGGCACCAGGCTCTCGACCTTGACGTCGGCGAGCTCGAGCCCGAGCCCCATCTCGCGCCCGAGGATGATGAGCTTGCGCGCCACGTCCGTGCCGGAGAGGTCGTCGCGCGGATCGGGCTCGGTGTAGCCGCGCTGGCGGGCGGCGCCGACGATCTCGGAGAACGGCGTGCGGCCGTCGTAGACGTTGAAGAGATAGGCGAGCGTGCCCGAGAGTATCCCCTCGATGCTCGTCACCTCATCGCCCGTCTGGCGCAGATCACGCAGCGTGTGAACGATCGGCAGTCCCGCGCCGACCGTCGCTTCGTACAGGTAATGCGAGGCGCCGGCGCGGCGCGCCTGTTGCAGGCGCCGGTAGAACTCGAGCGCGCCGCTGTTGGCCTGCTTGTTCGGGGTCACGACGTGGATGCCGGCGGCCAGCCACTCGGGATAGCGCGCGGCGACGGCCGCGCTCGCCGTGCAGTCGACCAGCACGGTGTGCGGCAGGTAGTCGACCCGCACGTGCTCGGCGAATGCGTCAAGATCGGCCGCCGCGCCGCGCGCCTCGAACGCGGCGCGCCAGTCTGCCGGCGCGAGGCTCGGCTCGCCGAGCACCATGCGCCTGGAAGCCATGACGCCCCGCAGCCGCAGATCGAGGCGGAACTGCTCGCGCAGGTGGCCGCTCTGCGCCGCGAGCTGCTCGAGGAACACGCGTCCCACGGTGCCCGGGCCGATCACGCCGATCGAGAGAGTGTGCGGCGAGAGGTAGAGGCCCGCGTGCACGGCGCGCAGCGCGCGGGTCGCGCTGCGGCCCTCGACCACCACCGAGATGTTGCGCTCGGAAGCACCCTGCGCGATGGCGCGCACGTTGACGCTCGAGCGGCCGAGCGCACCGAACACCTTGGCTGCTACGCCGGGAGTTCCCGCCATGCCATCGCCCACCACCGCGAGGATGGCGAGGTCGGGGTCGATGTCGACGCTCTGGATCTGCCCCTCCGCCAGCTCGCGCTCGAACGCGCGCCGGGTCACCTCGACGGCCCGCTCCGCCTGCTCCTGCGGAATCGCGCAGCAGATCGAGTGCTCGGAGCTCCCCTGCGAGATCAGGATGACGGAGATCCCCTCCTCGCGCAGCGCGCCGAACAGGCGGTGGGCCGTGCCCGGCACGCCGATCATGCCGGTGCCTTCGAGGTTGATGAGGGCCACGCGCTCGATGCTGGTGATGCCCTTGACCGGGAGGGTCGAGGCCGGGCGCGCGCAGATGAGCGTGCCGGCCTTCTCGGGAGCGAAGGTGTTGCGGATCCAGATCGGAATGCCGTCGCCGACCGCCGGCGCCATCGTCTGGGGATGGAGCACCTTGGCGCCGAAGTAGGCGAGCTCCATCGCCTCGTTGTAGGAGAGCGAGTCGATCACGGTGGCGTCGGGGACGCGGCGTGGGTCCGCCGACAACACCCCGTCGACGTCGGTCCAGATGTGAATCTCGGCCGCCCCGAGCAGTGCGCCGAAGATGGAGGCGGAGAAATCGCTGCCGTTACGCCCGAGCGTGGTCTGCACCCCGCGCCTGTCGGAGGCGACGAATCCCGTGATCACCAGGGTGCCGGCGAAATCGGCGGGCACGAGCGCCGCGAGCTGCGCGCGCGATTCCGCCCATTGGATCCCGGGACCAAGCGGACCCCACTCGGCGACCACGACGCGTCGCGCATCGATCCAGAGCGAGGGGCCACGCCCGCCGCCGCGCTGCTCGAGGAATCGCTGGAACAGCCGCGTCGACCAGAGCTCGCCGTAGCCGGCGATCAGGTCGCTGACGTTGCGGGCGGCGGCACGCGTCAGCTTGACCGAGTGCAGGACGCCCTCGAGGTCGTGACAATCGCGGTCGAAGCCGGCGAGATAGAGCTGCGCGGATTCGGCGCAGAGCAGCGCCTGGGCGATCGCCGCGTGACGCGCGCGCAGCTGCCCGAGCTCCGTGCGGTAGCTATCGTCCTGGCGTTCGGCCAGGGCCACGAGTCGCAGCAGCGCATCCGTCACCCCGCGACACGCCGACAGCACGACGGCGAGGCGCGTGCCGGGGAGCGAGTCGAGGATGGCGGCAACGCGGCGGAAGCAGTCGGCGTCGGCGACGCTCGACCCCCCGAACTTATGCACTACCCAGGGATCGGTGCTGCTCATCGACGTGGGATTCTTGGAGGAACGCAATAGGCCATGGGACTCTACTGAAGGCGTACGCGTGCATGCAATGCGCGGCCTCGCGGCACCGCGCGGCGGCGATCACGCGGCTGGCATACTTTGCTGCCTCCCACAGGCGATGCAGCGGCTCGAACGGGAATGCGGCGCTCGAATCGGCCTATATAACCATATATATGTCAATCTATTATGGAGTCTTTCTCAGGTAAACTGAAGACCGGTGACCGGCTCTACAGCATCGTGCTGGCCGGCGGCGCCTCGACGCGCTTCGGCTCGCCCAAGCAGCTCGTGCGCGTCGGCGGACGCCCCCTTCTCCACACCGTCGTGACCCGCGCGGCGGAGGTCACGGGCAACGCGCTCATCGTGGTCCTGGGTGCGGGCGCCGGCGAGCTGGCGCCGCTCTTGAGGCATTCGCCCGGATCCGTGGTGATCAACCGCCATTGGCGCGAGGGGCTCGCGAGCTCGATCCGCGCGGGCGTCGCGCGGCTGCCGGCCACCTGTGCGGGTGTGCTGCTGGTGCTGGCCGACCAGGCGGCCGTGACCAGCGATGACCTGAGGCGCCTGGCGGGAAGCTGGCGGCGGCGTCCGCAGTCCATCGCGGCGGCGCTGTATGCCGGAACGACCGGCGTGCCGGCGATCTTTCCGCGCACCGCCTTTGCCGAGCTCGCGGCGCTGCGCGGCGACAGCGGCGCCCGGCAGGTCCTGCGCCGCAGTCCCGATCGGCTCGTGCGGGTGCCGATGCCGTCCGCGGAGCTCGACCTCGACACTCCGGAGGATCTCCTGCGGCTCGCGCCGCCGGAGTCAGGCGTCCCCTGAGCCTTTGCGGGCGGTGACCTGGATCTCTATTCGCATGCGTGGGTCGAGCAGGCCCGCCGCGAGCATGGTGGCCGCGGGTCGTGCCTCGCCCAGGTACTTGCGCAGCACCGGCCAGCAGCGGGAGAACTCCGCGGCGTCCGGCAGGATGTAAGTGACGCGCACCACGTCCGCGAGCGTGGCGCCGGCGCTCGCGAGCGCGGCCGCGATGTTACGGAAGCACTGCTCGGCCTGCTCGGCGACGTCCGCGGAGATCGACATGGTCGAATAGTCGAATCCGGTGGTGCCCGAGACGAAGATCCAGTCTCCGTCCACCACCGCCCGTGAGTAACCGATCTCTGCCTCGAACTTCGAGCCGGAGCTGATGAGGCGGCGCGTCATGAGTCACTTGGCCGCGAGCACGCGCCGGGCGTGCAGCAGGTGCGGGCGGTCGATCATCTGGCCGTCGAGGCTCGCAACTCCGGCGCCGCCGGCGGCGGCGAACGCCGCAACCACCCGCCGCGCGTGCCGGCGCTCCTCTTCGGTGGGTGTGAAGGCGGCGTTGATCGGGCCGACCTGATCGGGGTGGATGGCGAGCTTGCCGGAAAAGCCGTCGCGGCGCGCCTCGGCGAGCGAGCGCCCGAGCCCCGCCCCATCGCGAAAGTCGACGTGTACGCCGTCGATCGCCTGCACGCCGAGGGCCGCGGCGGCCAGGAGACAGGTAGTGCGCGCCAGGGCGAAGGTGAAAGTCAGTGCCCCCGTCGAGTCGTGCCGTGCGCTCGCGCCGATCGCCGCGCCGAGGTCCTCACCTCCCCAGGTGAGACCGGCGAGCCGCACCGCCGCCGGGCGCGCGGCGCCGAGCGCCGCCGGGTAGTGGGGGAGCGCCAGGAGGCCGCGCGGTGTCTCGGTTGCGATGACGAGCAATCCGGTCGCCCCGCGGCTGATGCCGCGCCCGCCCTCGAGCGTCGTCAGATGATCGGCTACCGCGACGATCTCGGCGGCCGCGGAGACCTTTGGCAGCACGATCCCGTCCGGCGCACGTCCGCCGCCGAACACGGCCGCGAGATCCTCGCGCCAGAGCGCACCGTCGGGGGGATTGATGCGTACCCAGAGCTGCGGCGCCGAGCCCTGCGCGTGCGCGCGCAACAACTCCCGCACCCGCGCGCGCGCCGCGGGCAGCTGCGCCGGATCGACCGAGTCCTCGAGATCGAGAATCAACGCGTCCGCGCCGGTGCCGAGCGCTTTCGCCTGCTTGCGCTCGCTGTCGCCCGGCACGAACAGCCAGGAGCGCACCGCTCCCGGCGCCCCCTCCTCGCTCATGCGGCGGGTCTCTTCAGCATCAGCGCGGCGCGGCGGCAGAAGGCGACTTCCTCATTGCGCTGGTTGAAGGCGCGGTGCTCGAGCACCACGATGCCGGAATCCTGGCGTGACTGGCTCTCGCGCTTCGAGACCACGGCGGTGGCGGCGCGCAGCGTGTCGCCGATCAGTACCGGATGCGGGAAGCGCACCTCCTCGAAGCCGAGATTGCCGATGGTCGTGCCGAAGGTGGTGTCGTACACCGAGAGGCCTACCAGGAGCCCGAGCGTGAACAGGCTGTTGACGATGCGCTCGCCGAAGGGCGTCGCCTTGGAATACTCGGCGTCGAGGTGGATGGCGGCGGGGTTCATGGTGAGGGCGCTGAACAGCAGGTTGTCGGTCTCGGTCACGGTGCGCCGTACCGCGTGCTCGAAGCGCTGTCCCGGCTCGAACTGCTCGAAATAGAGTCCCGCCACGGCCCCCTCCGCAATGCCTCGCGGCGCCCGCGCCGCCCCTCGCGCCGCTAGTGTTGCACACGCTCATAACCCCAGAAAGAGGCGCACCCAACCACACGGTATTTAGGCGCCCACGGCGGCGCGCCTATAGTCGGACCGCATGTATCGCTACGATGAGCTCGATCAGGCCTTCGTCGACGAGCGCGTCGAGGAATTCCGCGACCAGACGCGCCGCCACCTCGCCGGCGAGCTCTCCGAGGACGAGTTCCGGCCGCTCCGGCTCCGCAACGGCCTCTACCTCCAGCGCCATGCGCCGATGCTGCGCATCGCGATCCCCTATGGCCTCATGCGCTCGGCGCAGCTGCGCAAGCTCGCCGACATCGCCCGCCGCTACGACCGCGGCTACGGGCACTTCACCACCCGGCAGAACCTGCAGCTCAACTGGCCGGCGCTGGCAGCCGTGCCCGACATCCTCGCCGAGCTCGCCACGGTGCAGATGCATGCGATCCAGACCAGCGGCAACTGCGTACGCAACGTGACCGCGGATCACCTGGCCGGCATCGCGCCCGGCGAGGTGGACGATCCGCGCCCCTACTGCGAGATCGTGCGCCAGTGGGCGACGCTCCACCCGGAATTCACCTACCTGCCGCGCAAGTTCAAGATCGCGGTCACCGGCTCGGGCGAGGACCGCGCGGCCTCCGAGGTGCACGACATCGGGCTCCACCTCGTGCGCGACGCCGCCGGAAGCCTCGGCTTCGCGGTGCTGGTCGGCGGCGGGCTCGGCCGTGCGCCGGTCATCGGCGCCCTGATCCGCGAGTTCCTGCCACTCGCCGAGCTTCTCGGGTATCTCGAGGCGATCCTGCGCGTCTACAACCGCCACGGACGCCGCGACAACATCCACAAGGCGCGCATCAAGGTGCTGGTCAAGGCACTGGGCCCGGCGCGCTTCCGCGACGAGGTCGAGGCCGAATGGCAGGCTGGCCGCGGCAGCGCGCCGCTCCTGACGGTGGCGGAGATCGAGCGCATGCGCGCCTTCTTCCGCCCACCACCCTATGAGAGCCGCGCCGATCAGGACGTCACGCGGGGCCGCGAGCCACGCTTCGCCGCCTGGTACCGCTACAACACGCGCGCGCACCGCGTGCCGGGCTACCGGGCCGTCATCGTCTCGCTCAAGGCGCACGGCGCGAATCCGGGCGATGCGACCGCGGAGCAGATGGTCGCGGTCGCCGATCTCGCCGAGCGCGTCAGCTTCGGCCTGATCCGCACCACTCACAGTCAGAACCTGCTGCTCGCCGACGTGCCGCAGAGCGAGCTCTACGAGGTATGGCGGGAGCTCGAGGGCCACGACCTCGCCATGCCCAACATCGGCACCCTCACCGATCTGATCGCCTGCCCGGGGCTCGATTTCTGCTCGCTCGCCAACGCCGGCACCCTCGGGGTCGCCCACGACATCCAGCGCTACTTCGACGACCTCGACTACCTCTACGATCTCGGCAACATCGAGATCAAGATGTCGGGCTGCATGAACGCGTGCGGGCACCATCACGTCGGTCACATCGGCATCCTCGGAGTCGATAAGCACGGCGAGGAGTGGTACCAGATCAGCCTCGGCGGCTCCGCCAACGGCTTCACCGCGCTCGGCGAGGTCATCGGGCCCTCGGTGCCGAAGCGCGACGTGGCAGCGACCATCGGGCGCATCGTCGAGGTATACCGCGCGCTGCGCGCAGCGGATGAGCCCTTCATTGACACGCTGCGGCGGGTGGGGCTCGAGCCCTTCCGCGCGGGCGCCTATGCGCTACATCCTCAGGCGGCGTGAGATTGTCGCGGACGACTGGTCCCATCTCGGCGAGAAGTGCGCCGAGGACGGTGCGCTCATCGTTCCGCTCGCCGAGCTGCGGGCGGAGGCGGCCCGCTGGCGCGCCTGGCGCGGGCCGCTCGGAGTGCGCATCGCCCCCGCCGACGCCCCCGAGAACCTGATCCCGGAGCTGCCGCGTCTGGGCCTCGTGGCGGTCGAGTTTCCCAACCCCGGCGATGGCCGCGGCTACTCCCAGGGGCGCCTCCTGCGCACGCGCCTCGGCTTCCGGGGCGAGCTCCGTGCCGTAGGCGCCGGAGTGAAGAGGGATCAGGTGTTTCTGCTCGCGCGCTGCGGGTTCGATGCCATCGAGCTGGCTCCGGGCGAGGACCTGGAGGCCGCGCGCCGCGCCCTCGGCCGCTACAGCGTGGCCTATCAACCGGGCGCCGGCGGCGTTGCCCTCGCCCGCCAGCGCTTCCCCGCTTCCTAGCGCTCGGGCAGCGGGACGTCGCTGAAGAGTTGCGCGACCTCTTCTGCGGAGGCGGCGCGATGCGCCCGGTCGACCACGCGCCGGTCGAGATGCGGCGCCAGCAGCTGCGCGAAGTCATACATGTATTTGCGCAGCAGCGTGCCGCGGCGGAACCCGAGCCAGGTGGTGTGGGCGGCGAACAGCTGCGAGGCGTCGACCGCCACGAGATCCGGATCGGCCGGGTCGATCGCCATGTGCGCGACGATGCCGACGCCGAGGCCGAGCCGCACATAGGTCTGGATCACATCCGCGTCACGCGCCGTGATCGCGACGTTCGGGACCAGGCCCGCCCTCGAGAACGCCTCGTGGAGCGAGGATGGCCCGGTGAAACTGAAGGTATAGGTGATCAACGGGTAAGCCGAGAGCGCACGCAGCGTGAGCCGCGCGCCGTTGGCGAGCGCATGCCCTCGCGGAACGATCACGGTGCGATGCCACCGGTAGCAGGGCAGCAGCGTCAGGTCCGCGAACAGCGCCTCGGACCCGGTGGCTATGGCGCAGTCGATGCGGTCACCCGCGACCATCTCCGCGATCTGCTCCGAGGTGCCCTGATGGAGGTTGAGCCGTACCTGGGGGTAGCGGCCGCGGAACTCGCGGATCACGTCCGGCAGCACGTAGCGGGCCTGAGTGTGCGTGGTGCCGATCGAAAGGCTGCCCTTACCCTCGTCGCGCAGCTCGGTCGAAAGGTCGCGGATGCTCTGCGCCTCCTGCAGTATGCGCAGCGCCCGCTCGATCACCTGCTGTCCAGCGGGGGTGATGCGGGTGAGATTGCGGCCCTCGCGCACGAAGATCTGGAAGCCGAGCTCGTCCTCGAGCAGCTTGATCTGCTTGCTCACGCCCGGCTGCGAGGTATGGAGCTTATGCGCCGCCGCGGTGATGTTGAGACCGCTCTGGGCCACGGCAGCCAGATAGCGCAGTTGGTGCAGCTTCATCCGGGCCAAGGCTACCGTCCCGCTCGAGGCCTGTCACCGCCGTATAACCGCCGCGCAGTCCCTCAGAAGCAATGCTTCGTTCAGCCGGCGCGCCCGGCGCGGCTATAGTCGGCCGGCCATGGACTACCTGCCGGTGTTCCTGCGCCTCAAGGCTCAGCGCGCGCTCGTCGTCGGCGGCGGGCCGGTCGCTTTGCGCAAGGCCGAGTGGCTCATCAGGGCGGGCGCAAGGGTGCGGGTCGCCGCCCCCGAGCTCTGCCCTGCGCTCGCGGAGCGGGCTGCGCGCGCCGAGCTCGAGCACCTCGCCCAGCCCTTCATCCCGGCGCATCTGAGCGGCGCGGCGGTCGCGGTGGCGGCGAGCGACGACCGCGAGGTGAACGCCGCGGTCTCGCAGGCCGCGCAGGCACTCGGCATTCCGGTCAACGTCGTCGACTCCCCCGAGCTCTCGAGTTTCATCTTCCCGGCCATCATCGACCGCGCCCCGCTGGTCGTGGCCATCAGCTCCGCGGGCGCGGCCCCGGTGCTGGCGCGGCGCGTGCGCGCACAAATCGAGGCGCTGCTGCCGGCGCGGCTCGGGGCGCTCGCCCGCTTTCTCGGTGAGCGACGCGCAGCCGTCAAGCGCGCGCTTGCACCGGCCGGGCGCCGCGCATTCTGGGAGCGCCTCATCGACGGACGCACCGCCGGCCAGGTTCTCGCCGGCGAGGAGGCCGCGGCCGAGCGCGGCTTCGCCCGGGAGCTGAGCGGCGCACGCCGCGGGCGCGCCGGCTCCTCCGGTGGGCCGGGCGAGGTCTACATCATCGGAGCGGGACCGGGCGATCCGGATCTCCTCACGCTGCGCGCGTTGCAGCTCCTGCAACAGGCCGACGTGATCCTCTACGACCGGCTGGTGCCGGATGAGATCCTGGAGCGCGCGCGGCGCGACGCAGAACGGGTCTTCGTCGGCAAGGAGACCGGCGACCATGCGCAGCAGACGCGCATCAACGAGCTGCTGGTGAGCCTCGCGCGCGCCGGCAAGCGCGTCGCGCGCCTGAAGGGGGGCGATGCTTTCGTGTTCGGCCGCGGCGGGGAAGAGATCGAGGTCCTCGACGCCGCCGGCATCCCCTATCGCGTCGTGCCCGGCATCACCGCGGCGCTCGGCGCCGCGGCGGGCGCGGCTATCCCACTGACGCATCGGCGGCTCGCGCACAGTGTGACGCTGGTGAGCGGCCATGCCGCCCTCGACGACTCGCTCGATTGGAACGCGCTCGCCCGCGGCAATCAGACCGTGGTCTTCTACATGGGCGTGGCGCAGCTGCCGCGCCTCATCGCGCGGCTGCGCGCCGCCGGTGCACGGGCCGACCTGCCCGCGGCCATCGTCGAGAAGGCGACGCTCCCGGCACAGCGCGTGCTCCGTGCACCCCTCGCCGGCATCGCAGCCCTCGCCGCCCGCGCGCAGGTCGCGGCACCCGCGCTCCTGATCGTGGGCGAGGTCACGGCGCTCGCAGCGCGCGCGGACCTGGCGCAGGCGCTCGGGGCCGTCGCATGAGCAGCGTGGCCGGCTTCGTCGGCGCCCTCGGCAATACGCCGCTCATCCGCCTCGAGCGCATGAGCGAGGAGACCGGTTGCGAGATCCTCGGCAAGGCCGAGTTCATGAACCCGGGCGGGTCGGTCAAGGACCGGGCCGCGGCCGCCATCATCGCCGACGCCGAGCGGCGCGGCCAGTTGCGGAGCGGCGGCATCGTCGTCGAGGGCACCGCCGGCAACACCGGCATTGGCCTCGCGCATGTCTGCAACGCGCGCGGCTACCGCTGCGTCATCGTCATGCCGGACAACCAGTCGCCGGAGAAGTACCGGCTGCTGGAGACGCTGGGCGCCGAGGTGCACAAGGTACCGGTCGTTCCCTACAGCAACCCCAATCAGTACCAGAAGGTGGCCCAGCGCCTGGCGGCCTCGCTCCCCAACGCTGTCTGGTCGAATCAATTCGACAACACCGCCAACCGCGACACGCACGCGGCCACGACCGGGCCCGAGATCTGGGCGCAGACCGGCGGGCGCATAGATGCCTTCGTGGCGGCGACCGGCACCGGCGGCACGCTCGCCGGTGTCGCCCGGTTTCTCAAGTCGCAGAGCCGTGCGGTGCGCTGCGTGCTTGCCGACCCGCCCGGCAGCAGCCTGTACGAATACTTCCGCTGCGGCACCCTCAAGGCGACCGGCAGCGGCTCGATCACCGAAGGCATCGGCATCGGCCGCATCACGGCCAATCTCAAGGACGCGCCGATCGATGGCGCCGTGCTCGTGCCGGACGCCGACACGGTCCGCTGCGTCTATCGCCTCCTCTACGAGGAGGGTCTGTTCCTCGGCAGCACCAGCGGCATCAACGTCGCCGCCGCACTCCAGGTGGCACGCGAGCTCGGACCAGGGGCTACCGTCGTCACCGTGCTCTGCGATGGGGGCGCCAAGTACCAGTCACGCCTCTTCAACCGCGCCTGGCTCGAGGAGAAGGGCCTGGCGGCCTACGCTCCCGCGCCGCCGCAGGGCCCGCCCGTCAGCCTGGCACGAACACTGGTGGCCTGAGCTGTTAGTCACCCGGCGGCGCTGGCCGGCGCCCGACCGATCGTGAGAGAGTTCCGGGTGATGGAATCGGTCAGCTCCGCCGAGCTCGATGCCCTGCGCCTGTCGCTCGAGGTGGCGTTGCGCAGTGTTGCCTTCAGCCTGCCGCTCGCCGTGCTGGTCGCGTGGATCCTGACACGCGTCCGCTTTCCCGGCCGCACGCTGTTCGATGCCTTCGTGCACCTGCCACTCGTGCTGCCGCCAGTCGCGATCGGCTACCTGCTGCTGCTGCTACTCGGGGCGCGCGCCCCGCTCGGCGCCTGGCTGTATGCGCACTTCGGCATGCGGCTGCCCTTTACGACCGCGGGCGCGGCGCTCGCGACCGCGGTGATGACTTTTCCGCTCATGGTGCGCGCCATCCGGCTCTCGCTCGAGAACGTCGACCGCGGACTCGAGGCCGCCGCGCGTACGCTCGGCGCCGGGGCGCTGGACCGCTTCGTCAGCATCACGCTGCCGCTCATGCTGCCGGGAATCCTCGCCGGGGCGGTCACGGCCTTCGCCGCAGGACTCGGCGAGTTCGGCGCCGTCATCACCTTCGCGGCCAACATCCCCGGCGTGACGCGCACCCTGCCGCTCGCGCTCTACACGGCGATGCAATCGCCCGATGGCGACCCGCTCGCCCTGCGTCTCGCGATTCTCTCTTTCGCACTCGGGTTGGCGGGGCTGCTCATCGCCGAGCTGCTCGTGCGCCGCGTGCGCCGG
>DATMRG010000067.1:0-4640 GCA_035566495.1 Steroidobacteraceae bacterium
AAGCGTTTCGCGCGCATCGCGACGGCTCCCAAGGGCTCGCGGCGCGAGCGGCGCGCGCGGCAGTGGCGGCACTGGAAACGCAGCGAGCACCGCTTCGGACGCTGACGCGCCCGGGCTAACCGCGCGGGGCTCGTGCGTTTAACGGCGTATCCGGCGGCGTGCCGGGCGCGCGCTCCGGGCGCGATAATCGAGAAACGCCTGGATGCCGTCAGAGCTCCCGGGTGAGGAAAAAGCGCCGGCTGTCCCACCGCTTTCGGGGAGCGATGCAGAGGGACGCGCCGGCGTGAGGGGAACGGGCCGGCTCGAACGGGTACCCGCGGCAGGCCGGGTACCCCGGAAATAAGCGCGGCGGGGGCGATGGTGTGTGCAGTCCGTCGGCTACATCGCCGGAATCGCTTCCGTCGGAAGAGACCGCCGCATGAGATAACTGTCGCGACCCGGTGACCGATCTCACCCGTGTGACAGAAATCCTTCGATAGCTGAGACCGGGCGCCCCGACGTGACAGCTAGCACGTATGCGGACCAAGAGGCCCATCACCATTGACGCCCGGTTGCGCGAATGCACCGGCAGAAGTCTGGTGCTCCTCAAGCAGCGCACGGCGCGCGCGGGCGCGGCCTTCCTGCACCAGAGCGCCGGGCTGCGGCTCGTGATGTCGTCGGATTTCGACGTGGCTCGCCCCGCGATCGATCCGGGCGAGGTCCTCTTCTTCGAGCGTCTCGGTACGGCGCTGTTCTACGGCGATCCGGACCAGAGGCGGGCGCTGGCGCGCCGGCAGGCCGAGGGTGTCTTGACTCTCGAGCCCGAGCGTTATGTCCGGGCCAGGGAGGTGGTCAATGCCGCTGCGGGCGCGGCGTTGCCCTTGGCCGATACACACTCCGCGACCTGGGGCCTGCAGGCGACGCGCGTGCTGTCATCGCCTTACCGCGGCCGCGGCATCCGGGTCGCGATTCTCGACACCGGTCTCGACCTCAGACATCCGGACTTTGCGGGGCGAGCCGTGGTCGCGAAGTCGTTCGCGGGGCAGCTGCCGGCCGACGACGCCAACGGTCACGGCACCTTCTGCGCCGGCGTCGCCTGCGGACCCGAGCAGCCGGCCCAGGCGCCGCGTTATGGAGTCGCCCCGCACGCCGATCTCTACATCGGCAAGGTTCTCGACGACGACGCCGACGGGACCGACGGCAGCGTGCTCGCCGGGATCGATTGGGCGGTGCGCAACCGGTGCGCGGTCGTCTCGATGTCGATCGGAACTCCGGTCGCGGTCGGCGACTCCTATCCCAAGGTGTACGAGCAAGCCGCGGCGCGGGCTCTCGAAGCCGGGACACTCCTGATCGCGCCCGCGGGCAACTCGAGCCAGCGGCCCGATTCGATCGCGCCGGTCGAGCATCCGGCGAACTGTCCGTCGATACTCGCGGTTGCGGCCGTCGACCAGAGTCTGACGGTGGCACCGTTCTCGAACGGCGGCCTGAATCCCGACGGCGGCGACGTCGATCTCGCGGCGCCCGGCATCGCGATCGCGTCCGCGTCTCCGCGGCCCACGCTCTATCAGGTGGGGAGCGGTACGAGCATGGCGGCGCCGTTCGTCGCCGGCATCGCCGCGCTGCTCGCCGAAGCCGACAGAAACGCACGCGGTGCGGCGCTGCGCGCCGCGCTCCTCGGGGCATTCCTGCCATTGCACGCGCCGGCGCGCGATGTTGGCGCCGGCCTCGTGCAGGCGCCCCAGTAGCCAGGCCGCAGGGCGGACGGAAGTCTATTTTGTCGAGCCTGAACGAAGGAGGTGTTCAGTGATGCGTATCAACGTGGCGATCGCAGTCGCAGAGGAAGCGCGCGACCGCATCTACGAGGTGGCCGAGGTCTGCCGTGCGCTGGGTTTCGCGCACACCTCGACCTTGTCCAACATCGGGATCCTGATCGGGTCAGCCGACGTCGAGGATCTGCCGTTGTTGCGTGCGATCCCGGGAGTCCTCGCCGTCGAGATGGAGCGCGCGCTCGAGCTCGCCGCGCTCGAGGGCGGCTGAGCGCGACGGCGACTCAGGCGCCTCAGCGGGCGTGCAGCTCGAACGGGAACGACTGCGGGGTTGCCGACTTATCCAGCGGCTCGACGCGCAGTGAGTACCGGCCGGAGCTGAGACGGGCCGCATCGGCATAGGCGTGGAGATATCCGTCTGCGCCCGGAACGAGACCGGTGAGTGTCCCGATCGGCTCCGCGGCGCCTCCGCGCTGCAGCCGCGCGAGCGTCAGGCCGAAACGCGCGCCTGCCGCGTGGCTCGCCGGTGAGGCACGGAACTCGATCAACCCTCCCGCGGGAAGATCGAGATCGTAGCTGGAGCTGCCGCGCATCGTGACGAAGGTGAAATGCGCGCTGACTGCCGCGCTGCCCGTAGCCGCGCCTGACACAGAGGCACGCAGGACGCCGGGCCCTTCGGGGCGCGGCTGTACCCAGAGGATGATCGCGACCGCAGCCAGGGACGCCGCCGCGAGCGCCGGCACGTACATGAGGAGCCGGCGAACGGTGCGCTGCCCGGACCTCTCGAAGTAGCCCTGTTCCTTCAGCTGTTCGAGTCCCTCGCGGAGCCTGAGCGTCTGCTCGAACTCGCGCACCAGGTCGGGATCGCGCGCCAGTCGATCCTCGAAGGTGCGACGCTCGTCGTCCGCCAGCCGGCCGCCGACATAGTCGCGCATGCGCTCGAAGTCGCGTTCGACGTCGATCATGGTTCCTCTCCCTGGACCTGTGACTGGACGTGCGCCGGCGCCGGCTGGTCCGCCGCGGCCGGGCCGACTGCGACAACGCCAGCATGGCCGCCGCTGAATGCCGCGAGCCCGATGGCGATGACCGAGAGCAGATCGCCGCGACCGAAGCCGCGCTGCTCGAGCAGCTCGCGGAAGCGGTTGCGGGCGCGAAAGATCACCCGGTTGAAGTGCTCCTGGCTGAGATTCAGCTCGCGGCAGATCGCGTCTTTCTCCTCGTCGTTGAGATAGAAGCGCACCAGCAGCTCGCGGTCGCGCGTGGCGGGCATCTCTTCCAGCATCCGGCGCGCGGCCTGCGCCCATTGCGGCCGGCCGACCCGGTCCCAGTCGGGGTCGTCGACCGAGTCCCGCAGCTCTTCCAGCTGATCGGGAGAGCAGAGCGCCGAGCGGTCCTTGCGCCGGTGATTGCGCAGATGGTTGATGGCGACGCGATAGAGATAGCCGCCGAGATTCTCCGGGTGCGCGATTTCGCCGCTGCGGAGTTTCTCGAGCGTCGTGACCGCGGCGTCCTGCAGGATATCCGCCGCGACCTCGGGATCGCGCACGCGCCTGAGGATCAGCGCGCGCAACCCGGGATAGTCGCGATAGACTGCCGCGAGAGAAGAAGCCGGATCCGAACCGGACGCCGGGACGTCCGGCTTCGCGCGGCCTGGGGCGGGTGCTGCTTGTTCGTCAACACCAATCATGTAGCGAGTATAAGCCGCAATGGCGTGAAACCGCAGCGGCCGGCCGGGCCGGGCGAGCGCGCGCCCTGTTTTATCGCGGTGCTCGTGTTGCTCGGATGGCCAGCGCCGGCGGCTGCGACGGAGGGTTCGTGCACCCAGAGTCTCGGCGCCCCGGCAGCGGCCGCGCCGCTCCTCCAGACCCTGGGGACGGAGCCTTCGCTGACTGAGATTACCCTGCCTCCAGGTCGCGCCTTCTTGCTCGAAGTCGAGGAGCGGGGGAATGACGCAGTCCTCGAGGTTCTCGACCCGGAGAGCCACCTGATTGCGCGCGCCGATCACCCCGAGCGCCGGACCGGGACCCGCCGGGCGGTTGTTATGTCGCCGGACTCGGGTGCGCTTACGGTGCGCGTGACCGGAAAAGAGCACGCCAACGCCCGCGGTACGGCAGCGGTTCGCGCCTTTGATCTCGCCGCGCTGCGCGCGCGGCCCGACTGCCTTGCCGTCGTGAAGGGATTGGCCCAGGCGGACGCTGACTATGCAGCCGGGAAGGAGATCTCGAGCGGCCATGCCGCTCCCCACGGTGCCAGCGCGCACGATACGTTTCTCAGGGCCGCGGGCGAGTATGCGACGGCCGAGAAGGCGCTTACGACGCCAGGCGATCGCAGGCTGCGCGGTCAGGTACAGCTCGCGCTCGCCGGCATCGAGTACTTCGACCTGCAGGACTGGGCCCGGACGGCCGACTGGGCGCAGGTCGCTGGCGACACGCTCAGGTCCGATGACCCCTACGCCCGGGCGCGGGCCGAGGAGCTGCTGGCGGCAGCCTGGATCGAGATCGGAAGGAGCAACGCCGGCGGTCAATCCGTTGCGGGCCATGCGACGCCCTCCGCCGATCTGCTGATGCGCGCCCGCAGCGTGCTCGAGCGTCTGAGCCGCTTCCACCTCGAGCGGGGCGAGACTTACGACGGGGCCCTGCAGCTCAACTACCTCGCCGCAGCCGACCTTTACAAGAGCCGTTTCGACGATTGCGTTGCCGCTACGATGCTATCGAGTTCGCTCTTTGAGAAGCTCCGGGAGAGACAGCTACTTGGGGTTGCGTGGCAGGACAGGGCCCTGTGCCTCTGGGGACTCGGGCGCGTTCCGGAGGCGCGGCGGTGGTTCGAGCGTGCGCTCGGCGAGATCGGTCCGGAACCCTACCCGAGGCTTTATCTTGCGGTGACCAATAACACGGC
>DATMRG010000068.1:0-3536 GCA_035566495.1 Steroidobacteraceae bacterium
CCGCTGCTGCAGCTCGCCGATGAGCGCCGGCTCTTCCCAGCGATTTCCACGGTCGCGCTCCTCGCGGTAGCGCTGCTCGTTGGGATACACGTGCGCGTCCATGAAGGCGCCGAGTCGTTCGAGGTAATCCCTGGTTTTCTGGCTGAATTCAAAATCCACGGATGTCACTCCTGCCGTTGCCAGTTGCCGCGTTGGCGCGCCGCCTCATAGAGCAGCATGCCGGCGGCCACCGATACGTTGAGACTTTCCACCGCGCCGAGCTGCGGCAGGCGCGCGAGGAAGTCGCAATGCTGCCGCGTGAGGTGCCTGAGACCCGTGCCTTCGGCGCCGAGCACCAGCACCACGGGCCCCTTGAGATCAACCGCGTCCGCATTCTTCTGCGCCTCGGCGTCCGCCCCCACCACCCAGAGTCCGGCCTCTTTCAGGAGCTTGAGCGTGCGGACGAGGTTCGTCACTGCTACCACGGGAGTGGTCTCGGCCGCGCCGGCGGCCACCTTGCGCACCGCCGGAGTCAGCTGCGCGGCACGATCCTTGGGCACGATCACGGCGAGTGCGCCGCACGCATCCGCGGTACGGAGGCAAGCGCCGAGGTTGTGGGGATCCTGCACGCCATCGAGCGCGAGGAGTAGCGGCGCGGCGGCGCCCTGCAGTGCGCCGAGCAGCTCGTCCTCGTCCCAGAGCGGCATCGGGGTGATATCGGCGACCACGCCCTGATGAACGACATCCCCGACGAGCCGCTTCAGGGCGGGGCCATCGATGCGCTCGATCGGCCGCTCGTGCCGGTGCGCGAGCTCTTCGATGCCGCGGACCCGCGGATCGTCCCGGCGCTCGGCGAGCCGCACGCGGAGCACACGCTCGGGGTGCCGCTCGAGCATCGTGCGCACGGCGTGCAGGCCGAAGATCGTTTCCGTGCCCATCATGACCACACCGGCTCGCGCGCGGCTAGTCCTCTTCCGCCAGCGCGAGATCGATCAGGCCTTCGATCGGATTCACTGCCGTGACCACCACCCGCACGTGGCTCCCGGTGCGCAGCCTCCGGCCGCTCTGCTTGCCGCGCCACGCGTGTCCGTCGTCCTCCATGACGTACTGATCGTCGCTCAGGTTGTCGAGATGCAGGAGGCCATCGACCGCGGCGTCGAGAATCTGCACGAAGCAGCCGAACTCCACCACCGTGGTGATGAGACCGCGGAAGGTCTGACCGATGCGCTCCTTGAGATAAGTGCACTTGAGGAACGTGGATACGTAGCGGTCGGCTTCGTCGGCCCGCTTCTCGAGCCGCGAGGTGCTCTCACCGAGCGCGCCGAGCTCGGCGGGCGCGTACCGCAAAGCCGCGCCACCTTTGGTGCCGATCAGGCTCTTCAGCGTCCGATGGACGACCAGGTCCGGATAGCGGCGAATCGGGGAAGTGAAGTGGGCGTAGTGCGTGAGCGCGAGACCAAAGTGCCCGATGTTGGTCGGCTGATAGATCGCCTGCGGCATGGCGCGCACGACCAGCGACTCGACGAACGCACGCTCGGATGCGTCCGGCACGCGCCGGGCGATCGCCTGGAGATCCCGCGTCGTGACTGTCTTGGGTATGCGAGCCTCGATCCCGAGCGCCCGCAAGGTCGTGGCCAGGCGCTCGAGCTTCTCGTCCTCCGGCACTCCATGGACGCGATAGAGAGTGGGCACGTGCGCCTTTTCGAGCTCTTCGGCGACCGCGACATTGGCGAGGATCATGCACTCCTCGATCAGGCGGTGCGCCTCGTTGCGAACCCTGAGCTCGATCGCCCGCACCCGCTCGGCCTCATCGATCACGAACTCGGCTTCGGCCGCGTCGAAATCGAGCGCGCCGCGGCGACTGCGCGCCTTATAGAGGGCGCGATAGACATCCACCAGCACCATGAGCCGCTCGGTGAGCGGACCCAACCGGGTACGCGCGGCCGGCCGTCCCTCGAACAACGCCTCGTTGGCGAGCGTGTAGGTGAGGCGCGCCGCCGAGCGCATCACCGCCGGATAGAAGCGCGCGCCCTTCAGTGCACCGTTGCCGCTGACCACCATGTCGGCCGCGAAACACAGACGGTCGACATGCGGAGCGAGCGAGCACAGGTGATCGGAGAGCGCGGTCGGCAGCATCGGCAGTACGCGCGTCGGAAAGTACACCGAGGTGCCGCGCTTCTGCGCCTCGGCGTCGACCGCCGATCCCGTCCTCACGTAGTGACTCACGTCGGCGATGGCGACGATGAGGCGGAAGCCCGCCGGATGCGGCTCGGCGTAGACCGCATCATCGAAGTCCCGCGCGTCCTCGCCGTCGATGGTGACGAGCGGAAGATCGCGCAGGTCGATGCGCGCGTTCGCCTCGCGCGGATCCACCTGCTCGCCGAAAGCCTGCGCCTCGCGCAGAGCCGCCGCCGGAAACTCATGCGGCAGGTCGAAGCGTGCGATTGCGGATTCCGTGCCGAGCTCGACCGGACGATCCGGATCGAGACGCTTGACGATCGCGCACTGCGCGACCGAGGCCGAGCCCGCGTGGCGGATGATCCTCGCGATCACCCAGTCGCCCGCGCGCGCGCCCTGAAGGTCCGCGGGCGCGACCGCGCAGCGCAGCTGCAGGCGGCGATCGGCGGCGTTCACCCAGGCGCTGCGGCCCTGCACCTCTACCGTTCCCAGAAACGAGCTGACGCCGCGCTCGAGCACCTGCTCGACGGCGCCCGACCAGCGATCACTCGCGTCGCGCCTGAGCGTCACCCTCAACCGGTCGCCGTGCATCACGCCCCGCATCTCGGGCGGCGGCAGGAACACACTCTCTTTAAGACCCACGACACGCACGAAGCCGTAGCCGGCCCGGTTGGCGCTGACGATCCCCTCGACGACGGCGCCCGACTTGAAGCCAGCCGGCGTTGCCCCCGAACGCGCACGTGCAATGCCGCCGCCGGCACCGCGGTTGCGGGCGTCGTGACTTCGGGCGCCGGCCTTCGCACCACCCTGCTTCGCCGAGGCGTCAGCATGGCCGCGCGGCTTGCTGCCGTGGGGCTTCGGCGGACTCCGATCGCGTCGCCCGAACTTTCCTTTAGACGACTTCAATTGACAGCCCCGGGAGCCGTGCGTACATTTCGCGGCCTTCGACACCTTGCCCGGGTGGCGGAATTGGTAGACGCACTAGTTTCAGGTACTAGCGGGTAACTCCGTGGAGGTTCGAGTCCTCTCCCGGGCACCAATAAAAACAATAGTTTAGCGTTTATTTCGATTCTCTTTCTGGAGGTGTTTGCCGCACCGCCGAAAGGGCGGATGCGGGGTGAGCGTCAGCGCTCGTACCGTCCGCGGGTGGGATTCTACCCACTCTCTATTGATGTGGTTGCGCGGGGTCATTCATCAGACACCGTGCCGACCGAACAGTTCCCGACTAGCCCATAAGGATTCATGAAGACACCTGCCTCCCTGCAAGCCCTGATCGATGATGGTGTGATCGATGAAGTCATCCGCTCGCTCAAGAGCGGCAAAGAGGCGACGGTTTATCTCGTGCGCTCGGGAGCACATACGCGCTGCGCGAAGGTCTA
>DATMRG010000069.1:0-12325 GCA_035566495.1 Steroidobacteraceae bacterium
GCCTGAGGTACTCGCGGTGCATCCAGGCGTTGATGCGCTTCAGGCGCCGGTCCGCCGAGACCTGGCCCCAGAAGGCGGTCCAGAAGGCGCACTCGGTGAAGCGCGTGGCATCGACCGGCAGCGCCTCGGTGAGCAGCGCCAGGAGCTCCGGCTCGCCCTGCCCGGCCGCGGCGGTCAGGCGCTCCTCGATGCGGCGCAGGATCAGGCGCAGCGCCGCGATGATGATCTCCTGCTTGGTGTCGAAATAGTGGGCCACCATGCCGGTGGTGTAGCCGGCCTCGCGCGCGATGCGCACGATGGTCGCCTGGTCGAAGCCGTACTCCGCCACGACCCGGCAGGCGACGAGCGCGATCTCGTCGCGGCGCCGGTCGTGATCGACGATCTTAGGCACGGCCCGCTCCTTCAGCGCGCGGCCTTGCCGGCCAGACGCCCCGCCTCGGGCGGGAGCGGCAGCCGCGCCTGCGCCGCCGCCAGCGCCGCGAGCCGGGAGCGCACCCCGCCATCCATGGCCGACGCCTTGCCCGCGGTGGTCGTGACGTGCAGGTAGAGCTGCTCGGCCGCGGCCATCTGTACGCCGTCGCGGCCGCGGTGCAGCGTGTGAAACAGCTGCACACGCTTGTCGTCGACCTCGAGCACGCGGCTGAGGACATAGATCGGCTCGAGCGCGCGCGCCTCGGCCTGATGAGTCACGTGGGTCTCGACGGTGTAGAGCGCTCGCCCCGAACGGCGGTAGGCATCGTCGACGCCCGCATAGCGCAGGAGCGCATCGGTCGCGTCACCGAACACCTGCAGGTAGCGCGAGTCGGTCATGTGACCGTTGTAGTCGACCCATTCGGGGCGCACCACGGTCTCGATCAGTCTGAGGGGTGCCGCGGCGCCCTCACCCGCGCCCGCCGCCGCCAGCGTGCCGCGCGCCGCCGCCGCGCTCGCCTCGTACAGCCGTTCCTCGAGCCCGCGCAGCGTCGCCCCCGCGCCCAGGTTGAACTGCCGCAGCACCTGCTGAATGGCCACGAGATAGTCGTCGCGCAGCCGCTCGAGCTCGCGGATCGAGCGGCCGCCCGCCTGCTGCTGCGTGCCCTCGACCATCCGCTCGATCAGCTGCTCGGTGAGCTCGGGCGCCTCGAGCCGGGTCCAGGGCCATTTGAGACAGGGCCCGAACTGCCGGAGCATGTGGCGCATGCCGGTCTCGCCGCCGGCGAGGTGGTAGATGAGGTTGGTGCCCATGCCGGCCCAGCGCAGGCCGGGCCCATAGACGATCGAGTCGTCGAGCTCGCCGGTGGTTGCGACGCCGTCGTTCACGAGGTGCAGGATCTCGCGCCACAGTGCTTCCTGCAGCCGGTCCGTGAGGTGTCCCGGTACCTCGCGCCGCACGTTGAGCGCGTGCATGCCGATGTAGGTGTAGAAGCGGCGCGCGGCCTCGATCGCCTCGGTCGAGGTGGCCTTGCCGCCCACCAGCTCGACCAGCGGCAGCAGGTAGACCGGATTGAAGGGATGGGCGACCAGGAGGCGCTCCGGAAACCGCATGTCGCGCTGCAGGTCCGTGGGCATGAGACCCGAGGTGCTCGAAGCGATCACCACGTCGCGCGGAGCCTGGCGGCTCACCTGCGCGAGGATGCGTTGCTTCAGCTCGAGCTGTTCCGGGATGTTCTCCTGGATGAAGTCGACCGAGCGCGCCATCTGCTCGAGGTCGGTCGTGAAGGAGAGCTTGCCCTTCGGCGGGAGCGGTGCGAAGGTCAGCCGCGACAGGGCCCCTTCCGCGTTGGCGACCGCGCCGCGGATCCACGCCTCCATCTCGGGCTTGACGTCCGCGGCCAGCACGTCGACGCCGAAGTGCAGCGCGCGTGCCGCCCAACCGCCGCCGATCACTCCCGTGCCGAGCAACCCGAGCGTTCTGACCTGTCTCATGCGATTCGAGCACCGTGTCCGCGCGGGCCGCGGCCCGGCGCGCTCTTTTTAATGTGGTCGTAATAATATAATAAAGCGGTGCGGTGCGCACCGGGCGCGAACCAAGCCGCACCCCCGCGCCGCCGCGAACGGACTCGCGCCCCGGGCGTGACTCTTGAGCGCCGGCTGCGCCCGCGCGCACAATGCCCGCCTCTACAGCGGGAGGCCTTATGGGATTACTCGATGGATTGATTGGCGGCGTCGTCGGCGCCGAGATGGCGAGCGTCGTGAACGGCTTCATCCAGCAGCACGGCGGCGTACAGGGGATCGTGAGCCAGCTCGAGAGCCAGGGACTCGGCCCCACGGCGCGCTCGTGGGTGTCGACCGGCGCCAATCAGGCGATCTCGCCCGATGAGATCAGCAAGGTGTTCGGCAGCAGTCCGGCCCTGACACAGCTCGCCGCCAGGACCGGCCTCAGCCCGCAGGATCTCGCGCAGAAGCTCTCGCAGGTGCTGCCGGGCGCGATCGACAAGCTCACCCCCGGGGGCACGATTCCGAAGTGACGCGGGCCGGCGGCCTTGCGATCCTCAGGCGCAAGTCCGTCGCGCTGTGCGTCGCGGAGAGCCGCGGCGAGCGCGGCCCGCACCTCGAGCGTGCCCTCGGCTTCTGGAGCCTGACGGCCTTCGGCGTCGGCTGCACCATCGGCGCCGGCATCTTCTCGCTCACCGGTGAGGTCGCCGCCCACCAGGCGGGACCGGCGGTGTCGCTGGCCTTCGTGCTGGCGAGCGTCGCCTGCTTTCTCGCCGGCCTCTGCTACGCCGAGTTCGCCGCCATGGTGCCGATCTCGGGCAGCGCCTACTCCTACGCCTACGTGACGCTCGGCGAGCTGACCGCCTGGATCATCGGCTGGTGTCTCGTGATCGAGTGGTTGTTCTCCGCCTCGCTGGTTGCGATCAGCTGGTCGGGCTACGCGCAGGCGGCGCTGCGCGAATTCGGCGTGCTGCTGCCGCCGCCCCTCGCCCAGGCGCCCTTCACGCTCGACGCCCACCACCACCTGATGGCGACCGGCGCGTGGCTCGACCTGCCCGCGGTCGCGGTAGTGCTCGGGTGCACGGCGTTGCTGCTCGCCGGCATGCGCACCTCGGCGGCCGTGAACACGGCGATCGTGCTGGCGAAGGTGTTGGCGCTCATCGTCCTGGTGGTGGTTGGCGCGCGCTACGTGCATCCCGGCAACTGGCGCCCGTTCATTCCCGAGAATACCGGGAGCTTCGGGCAGTTCGGCTGGTCGGGTCTGGCGCGCGGTGCCGGCATTCTGTTCTTCGCCTATCTCGGGTTCGATGGCGTCTCGACGCTGGCCGAGGAGGCACGCAATCCGCAGCGCACCCTGCCCTGGAGTCTGTTCGCTTCGCTGCTCATCTGCGCCGCGCTATACGTCGGCGTGAGCCTGGTCATCACCGGTCTCGCCGACTACCGCTCCCTCGCCGTCGCCGATCCGCTCTACCACGCATTGTCCGCCGCGCAGGTACCGCTCGGCCCGGTGAAGGCGCTCGTCAGCGTCGTGGCGCTGGTCGGACTCGTCTCGGTGGTGCTGGCGTGCATCGTCGGGCAGGTGCGGATCTTCTACGCCATGGCGCGCGATGGCCTCCTGCCGCCGGCGCTCGCCCGGGTGAGTGGTGCGCACCGGACGCTGGTCTCCGGCACGCTCGTGACGGGCGGGGTCGCGGCCCTGATCGCCGGGGTCATCCCGCTCGGGGCGCTCGCCGAGCTCATCTCGCTCGGCACTCTCCTGGCTTTTGCCATGGTGTGCGTCGGCGTCCTGGTGCTGCGCCGGATCGAGCCCGGCGCCGAGCGCCCGTTCCGCACTCCGTGGGTGCCGCTCGTGCCGGCGCTCGGCATCGTCAGTTGCGTGGCCCTGATGGTGAGCCTGCCGGGGGCCACCTGGCTGCAGCTCTGCGCCTGGAGCGCGCTGGGACTCCTCATCTACGTCGCCTACGGACGGCGTCACTCGCGCCTGCGCGCGGCGCCCTCAGCGGCCGGCGGCAGCGGCGAGCGCGCCTGAGGCTCGCGCCGCGCAGAAGCGGCCGATGCGCTCGCAGGCGCGATCGATGCTCGCCTCCTCAGTCGCGAAGCACACCCGCACGCAGGCGGCGGTCGAGGCGCCGAAGGCCGCGCCATCCATCACCGAGACTTTCTCGGCGGCGTACAGGGCACGCACGAACTCGCGGCCGCTGAGGCCGGTGGCGCTCACGTCGATGAGCATGAACATGCCCGCCTCCGGCGGGATGATCCGCAGCTGCGGGATGCCGCCGAGCCCCGCCGCGAAGCGCCGCTGGCGCACCAGGCAGAACTCGCGCGTGCGCCGCTCGGCCTCGGGCGCGATGCCGAGCGCGGTGATCGCCGCTTCCTGTACGAAGCCCGGCAGGCCGAACAGCATGCACATGGCGAGGAGCTCGGCTTTGGCCGCGAGCTCGCGCGGGCCGACGAGCCAGCCGGCGCGCCAGCCGGTCATGGCGTGCGACTTCGACAGGCTCCCGAGCGTCACGACCTGCTCCGGCATGCGCGCGGCGAGCCCCGGCACCCGGCCCTCGGGAGCCAGGCCCGCGTATACCTCGTCGACGACCAGCCAGAGATCGTGACGGCGCGCCAGCTCACCTATGCCTTCGAGCTCCGCGCCGTTGAAGATGAGGCCGCTCGGATTGTTGGGACTCGCCCAGACGATCGCGCGCGTGCGGCTCGTGACCAGCGCCGCGAGCGCCGTGAGATCCGGGCGGAGCCTCGCATCCGCGCGCGCGACCACCATGCGCGCGCCCCCGACCTCGAGGGTCGCCGGATAGGTCGGATACATCGGCTCGAAGGTGATGACCTCATCCCCAGGTCCGGCGAGGCACAGCGAGGCCACGAACAGCGCGTTCTGCGCCCCGGCGAGATAGACCACGTTCTCGGCGCCGACCGCCTGTCCGGTGCGCGCCGCGTGGGTGCGGGCGATCGCCTGGCGCAACTGCGGCCGGCCGGCCGCGGCGACGTAGTGGGTGTCGCCTGAACGCAGCTGCTCGATGGCGCGCTCCAGCACCGGGGCGGGCGTATCGATGTCGGGGTCGCCGACGCTCAGCACGATCACGTCCTCGCCGCGGGCCCGCGCCTCGGCCGCCTGATAGTGAGTGAGCCAGGCGTCGGCACCGGTGCCGGCGATGCGCCCCGTCAGGGAAGAGAATTTCACGCAGCTTACTCTGCGTGGGCGGTGCTAACATTTCAAGCGCATGAGCGCCGCCCCCCGCACCGTCGGACGCTACGTCATCGAGACGCTGGCGGCCAACGGCATCGACACCGCGTTCGGCATTCCGGGCGTACATAACATCGAGCTGTACCGCGGCCTCGATTCGGGCCGCGTGCGCCACGTGCTGGCGCGCCACGAGCAGAACGCCGCCTTCGCCGCCGACGGCTTTGCCCGCGCCAGCGGCCGCGTCGCCGCGGTGTTCGTGATCTCCGGTCCCGGTCTCACCAACGCGCTCACCGCCATCGCCCAGGCCGCCTCGGACTCGGTGCCGATGCTGGTGATCGCCAGCACGCCGGTGCGCGCCTCGCTCGGCCGCCACTGGGGCGTGCTGCACGAGCTAGCCGACCAGCGCGCCGTCGCCGCCGGAGCCGCAGGCCTGGCGCTGCACGCGAGCTCCCCCGAGGAGGTGCGCACACACCTGGCCGCGGCGTTCGCCTATCTGCGTGGCCCGCGGCCGCGGCCCGCCTATTTGGGCATACCCCTCGATCTCCTGGCGGAGCCAACCGCACTCGAGCCCGAGCGGTTCCCGGCGGCGCGCCCCGCGCCACCACCGGAGGCGGCCGCGATCGAGGCGGCGCGCGCGCTGCTCGCGGACGCGCAGCGGCCCTTGATCGTGGTGGGTGGCGGCGCGCGACACGCCGGTGCGGCGCTCACGAAGCTCGTGACGGCGCTCGATGGCTACCTGGTCACGACCGCCGCCGGCAAGGGCGCCGTGCCGGAGAGCCACCCGGCGAATCTCGGCGCCAGCCTGCCGTACCGGGCGACGCAGGAGCTCATCGCGCAGGCGGACGTCGTGGTCGCGGCCGGCACCGAGCTCGCCGAGACCGACATCTATACGACGACCCGCATCAGCTTTCCCGGGCGCCTCATCCGCATCGACATCGACGCGGCGCAGCTCGCGGGCGACTCGGCCGCCGAGGTTGCGATCCATGCCGACGCGTCCACGGCGCTCGAGCTCCTGGCACGATCGGTCCGCGCGCGCCGCGGCTGGCGCAGCAGCGCCGGTGCTGCGAGCGAGCAGCGACTCGCCGTCGAAGCCCAGATCCGCGAGCACTTTCGGCACGCGCTCGCGGCCGTGCGCGCCTTGCGCGCCGCCGTACCCCCCGACGGCGTCGTCTTCAGCGACATGACCCAGATCGCCTACACCGGCAACTATGCGTTCGCGGCCGATCGGCCCGGCTGCTGGTTCCATCCATCCGGCTACGGCACGCTCGGCTTCGCCCTCCCGGCGGCCATCGGCGCCAGGATCGCGCGGCCGGAGCGCGCCGTGGTGGCGCTGGCGGGTGACTTCGGCCTGCAGTTCACGCTGCCGGAGCTCATGACCGCGGTCGAGCACAAACTGTCGCTGCCGATCGTCGTATGGAACAACCAGGCGCTCGCGCAGATCCGGGACGACATGCTCGCCGCCGGCATCCAGCCGGTCGGGGTCGCGGGCCGCAATCCCGACTTCATGGGCGTAGCCGCCGCCTGCGGCGCGCGGGGCAAGAGAGTGCAGGGTCCGGACGCGCTCATCGCAGAAGTGCGCGCGGCGCTCGAGACTCAGGGCCCGACGCTCCTCGAAGCGCGCGACACGGACTTCTGATGAGCGAAGCGCCATCGGGCGCCCGCGTGGCCGGGGCGCAGGTCCCGTTCCTCGCGGCCGTGTTCGCGACGCGCCGCCACCGGCTGGTCCAGGCCTGCTTCGTCACGATCTACCTCGTCTGGGGTGTCAGCTACGCGGTCGGCCGCATCATGGCCACCGAGCTGCCGCCGTTGCTCTCGGGCGGCATCCGCTTCCTCTTCTCGGGGACGCTCCTGACGCTTCTGGTCTACGCGAGCGGCCTCACGCTGCCGACCCGGACGCGCGACTGGCGCCTGGTCGTGGCCGCCGCGGCGCTCGGCATCGCGGTCAGCAACGGCCTCAACGTGCTGGCCCTGCGGCACGTAGCGTCCAGCCAGGTGGCCCTCGTCAGCGCGAGCTCCGCGTTCTGGATTGCGTGGACGGGCATGTACGGGCGCCATCCAGCGCCGGTCAGCAAGCGCACCTGGCTCGGCCTGTTCGTCGGCTTCGTCGGCGTCGCGATCCTGGTGTCGGCGCACGGCGTCGGGCTCCACGCGCGCTTCGCCTGGCAACTGGTGGTGCTCGGCAGCGCGCTCGCCTGGGCGCTCGCCACCGCGGCGATCCGCGAGTCGCAGCCGGACTGCGACCCGCTCGCCTTCACGGCCGGCTACCTGCTGGTCGGCGGCCTGCTACTCGTCGCCGTCGGACTCGCCACGGGGGATGCGGCGCGCTGGACCTGGTCGCCGTCGGGGCTCGCGGCGATGGTGTTCCTCGCGATCTTCAGCTCGACGCTCGCCTTCCTTGCCTACACCTATCTCCTGCGCCACGAGCCGCCGGCGCGGATCGGCACCTACGCCTACGTCAACCCGCTGGTCGCGGTGTTTGCCGGCTGGCTGCTGCTCGATGAGCGGCTGAACGCGCTGCAGTGGGCCGGCACGGCGGTCATCTTTGCGGGTGTGGTGCTGGTGAGGAACCTGCGCTTCCCGCGCCTGCGCCCGCGGACGGAGTTCGAGGACGCGCCACCCGACCCATGATTGGGCCGCAGCGTTTTACCTGCGCCGCTTCCAGTCCTTGAGGATCTCGCGCGCTGCGTTATGGCCCGGGATGCCCGACACGCCTCCGCCCGGGTGCGTCGAGGAGCCACACTGATAGAGGCCGCGGACCGGCGTGCGGTAGTCGGCCCAGTGCGGCGCCGGGCGCTGCCAGAAGAGCTGATCGGCGCTCAGCTCGCCATGAAAGATGTGCCCCTGCGGCAGGCCGACGATGCGCTCGAGATCGGGCGGCACGAGCAGCTCGAAGTCGATCACCTGCTGCGAGAAGCCCGGCGCCATCTCGTCGAGCACCGCGAACGCGGCGCGTGCGAGATTGGGCTTCTCATCCTTCCAGTCGGCACCGCCGCGCAACGAGTAGGGTGCGTGTCCGCCGAACACGTTGATGACGTGCTTGCCGGGCGGCGCGAGCGAGTCGTCGACGATGGTCGGTACCACGGGCGTGAGGAATGGCTGGCGCGAGTACCAGCCGTACTTGGCATCGTCGTAGGCGCGCTCGAGGTAGTCGATGCCGGGCGCGAGGTGCACGTAGGTCGGATAGCTGAAGCCCGCGCGCCTGGGATCGAAGGCCCGGTAGTGCGGCGGGCTGTCGGCGGCGATGTTCATCTTGAAGGCCGTCGAGAAGGTCCGAAACGCATCGATCTCGGCCAGCAGCTCGGGCGGCAGGTGCTCGGGCTTCACCAGCTGGCGGAACAGCGTCTTGGCGTTGGCGTTCGAGACCACGAGGGGCGAGCTGAATTCGCGCCCGTCGGCGGTGCTGATGCCGCGCACCCTGCCGTCCGCAACCCGCACCTCCGCCACCGGCGCGCCCGTCAGGATCTCCATGCCGAAGCGTTGTCCCGAGCGGGCGATGGCCTGGGTGATCGCGCCCATGCCGCCACGGATGAAGCCCCAACCCCCAGCGCCGGCGTGCTCGCCCATCAGGTGATGCAGGATGACGTAGGCGGTGCCCGGAGTGCGCGGCCCTGCGAACGTGCCGATACAGGCGTAGTAGCCGAGCACCGACTTGATCACGTCGCTCTCGAACCATACCGACAGATAGTCGTAAGCGCTCTGCGTCAGGAGGTCGATCAGGCGGTACATGCGATCGCCGATCGTGCGCTGACGCCAGAGAAGCGCGGCGGAGTCGCGGAAGCTCTTCCAGCGGCGGCGGGTGGGATCGACCGGCGTCTCGAAGAGAAGTCCGCGCACCAGCCGCGCGGCCTCGTCCAGGTGCCGGGCGAACGCCGGGTAGATCTCGGCGTCGTGCCGCGAGAACCGCGCGAACTCCGCCTGGGTCTTGGCGAGGTCGTCGCTATAGATGATGTACTGCTCGCCCCCGAGCGGACAGAAGAGATCGTTCGCGGGCAGCACCTCGAGGCCGTGGCTCGCGAGCTCGAGATCGCGGATGACCCGCGGGTGCAGGAGACTCATCACGTAGGAGAAGCGCGAGGCGCGGAAGCCCGGAACGAACTCCTCGGTCACCGCCGCGCCGCCGACGAGCTCACGCCGCTCGACCACCAGGGTCTTGAGTCCCGCCTTCGCGAGATAGGCACCGCACACGAGCCCGTTGTGCCCCGAACCGATGACGATTACGTCGTAGTCAGCCGCCATGTTCCTGCCGGATGTTGCGGTTCGCGCGGACCCGTTTCGAGGTCGACGTGGCGAAGTGAGCCTACGGCTTCCTGGCCGGCAGGTATCTCTTCTCGATCGACGCCACCACCACGAAGTTGGGGTCCACCATCTCGTTGAGATGCACCGTGGCGACCTGCGAGAGCAGCTCGTAGGCGTCGATCTCAGACAGCCCGTAGTCGTGGTGTATCCACTTCACGAGCTCGGTGAAGGCGATGCGGGTCGCGTCATCGAGCGGGCGGTAGGCACCGACCGTCATGATCGCGTCCGCGCTCTCGAAGCGCGGCCATTCGATCTTCTGGTGCTTGATGACGCTCACCTGTACCCGGGCGCGCATCGGCACCTCGATCGCCGTGCCGGCGATCTCGGCGTCGCCCATGGCCGCGTGCCCATCCCCCATATAAAGGAGAGCCCCGGGGGCGTTTACCGGGAAATACACGGTGTTACCGGCGGATGCCTGGGGCGAATCCATGTTGCCGCCGAACTCGGCCGGAACCACCGAGGAGCGCGCCTCCCCATCCGCCGGCGCCACGCCGATGCAGCCGAAGAACGGATGGAGCGGAATGCGCGTCTTGAAGGGCGAGTCGTGGGCGTGGAAGGTGGCGGTGTTCGAGGCATGGTCGATGTCGTACAGCCAGATCCGCTCCGGCAGGTCGGGATTGAGCACCGGGGTGTACTTGCTCGAGCTGATGCCGCCGAAGCCGCCGACCATCGCGCCTACGCCCTGATTGCTGTCGACCTCGAGGTCGAGGATCTTGACGGCGAGCGTGTCGCCCGGCTCCGCTCCCTCGATGTAGAACGGCCCGGTGAGCGGGTTGTCGCCGTGCACCATGCTGAGCGTATCGCCCGGCTTCTGGATGGCGTTGCCGAAGCAGTCGAGCGTGTTGGTTTCGAGGACGTCGCCCGGCTTGAGCCGCGCCACCGGCGAGGCCGGGCCGAACAGGTACTTCACCGTATCGATGGTGGCGTGGTAGTGAACCACCGCCGGTTGCTGGGCGATGCCGGCCGTGCCGAGGCAACACAGGAGCGGGAGCAGCGCGCGTGCGATCTTCATGGCGCGCAGGTTACTACCAAGGCGCGCCCGGCCGCATCCGCTCACGCGCCTGGCGCGGCCGGCCGCCCGGTCGCGGTGGTCCGCACCGTCGCCTCGGCCAGATAGTCGCCGTCGTCCCCGGGCCCGCCGCGCGCACGGCGCTCGGCCACGACGGTCTCGAGGCGCGGCTCGGCCGCGCCGGCCCGGCGCGCGGCCGCGAGCGCCAGCTCGCGCGAGACGCGCTTCGCCTCGGCGATCGCCTCTTCGGCATCCGCGTAGTCGCGATTGCCGGCCGGGTCGTGCACCCGGAACACCTTGAACGCCGGCTGGTTCACCAGGATCTCGCAGCTCTGCGCCACCACTCCGACCGCCGCTCCGACCGCGTTGCACACCGCCGCGTGCTCGGGCACCCGCAGCGTCGCGCCGAGGCGGCGCGCGACCTCCGGGAAGTAGGCGTCCGCCGGGGCGCCGATGGCCACGAGCGGCGTGCCGAGACGAAGTCCAGCCTCGACCAGCCGCGAGAACCGCCGCCCCGCGACCAGATCCTCGAGCAGGCGTCCGAGCGGTCCCCAGCGACCATGCACCGCCTCGATACCCGGATCCTCGGCGAGCGCGCATTCGAGCACGACCCGCGCGGCTTCGCGCACCACGTGCTCGTAGACGCGCTCGCTGACAGCCTCAGGCGCCGCCGTTTCCTTGCGCGCGCCGGCATTGCGCTCTTCCAGCGCCAGCACCGCAGCGCCGAGGCGCGCCGCCTCGATGCTCCAGCCCCGCTGCCTCCCGAGCACGTGCAGGGCGTCGCTCGGCGTGAATCCGGCGAGCGTCGCGAGTCCCCGATCGACCAGGCGGCGCACCGCCTCGGCACCGGGTCCGGTGCGCGCGACGTCGCCGAGCGGGCGCGGCGCGAGCCCGAGCGCTTGCCACACGCGCTGCTCGAGCCGATCGAGCGCCGTGGACGGCGCCGCGCTGGCGTTACGGTAGGCGAAGTAGGCGGCGAAGTGCGGCAGGCGCTCGCTGGCGGCGAGCTTACGCAACGCAGTCAGCACGTCGGGAAAGCGCACGGCGAGGAGGCTGAGCGGCATCACCTTGCGCGGCCCGACACGCAGGCGCGCCTCGCGGTCTATCTGCACCTCGCTGTCGCCGCCCAGGCCGCAGGTGTGCACGTCGATCGCCTCGACCATGGTGCGCCAGCCGCCGATCACGGCGCCCTCGCCGCGCACCACCGGCGCGCCGCCGGCGACGATCGCGACGTCGGTGGTCGTGCCGCCCATGTCGGCGACCGCGAAGTCGCGCAGGCCGCTCAGGAAGCCGGCCCCGACGACGCTCGCCGCGGGCCCCGACAGGACCGTCTCGACCGGATACTCGAGGGCGACCTCGGCGCGGATCAGGGTGCCGTCGCCCCTGACGATCATCACCGGTGCGGAGATTGCCTCGCGCTCGAGCACCGCGGCGAGCGCCTCGAGCAGGTGCTGGATCTGCGGCGTCAGACGCGCGTTCAGCGCCGCCGTCAGCGCGCGCTTCGGCGCATCGAGCTGCGAGCTGAGCTCGTAACTGCAGGTGACGGGCTTCGCGCAGCGCGCCCGGATGAGCTCGCGCACCCGCCGCTCGTGTGCGGGATTGCGTACCGAGAACATCGCAGCCACCGCGAACGCCTCGACTTGCGCGCCGTATTCACTCACCGCCGCAACGACAGCGGCTTCATCGAGCGGCATCGACTCGTCACCGGTCGCCTCGTGTCCGCCCGGCACGCGGACGATCACGCCGCCGCCGGCGCGCTTGAGGCCCGAACGCTCGATCATCCGCTCATCGAAACCGACCAGGATCGTGCAGATGGAGCTGAAGCGATTCTCGACCACGGCGTTGGTGGCGAGCGTGGTCGACACCGAGACCAGTGAGATGTGGCGACGGTCCGCGCCCGCGGGCAAGGCGGCCAG
>DATMRG010000070.1:0-36491 GCA_035566495.1 Steroidobacteraceae bacterium
CATATCGTCCCCTGCCCGTCGGTTATTTTGAGCGGACTATAAGCGGCCCTTCAGTGAAAGTCCCGCGAGCGCGTGGTGAGCTGTCCGAGGAGCGCGCTGCGGTCGATGAGCCGCCGCGCAATCAGGTGCCTGACCCCGTCCTGGCTCTGCAGCTCGCCGTGCACCTCGAGGAGGCGCGACTCGATGAGCGCGCGGCGCTGCGCGCGCCCGACGCTCTCCCAGACGATGACGTTCACCTGGCCGCTCTCGTCCTCGAGCGTGACGAAGACGACGCCGCTCGCGGTGGCGGGGCGCTGGCGCATGAGCACGATGCCGGCGGTGCGCACCGCCGCGCCGTTCGCGGCGAGGCCGAGCTCGCTCGCACTCATGAGCGAATCGGCACGCAGCCGCTCGCGCAGCAGCGCGAGCGGATGGCGGCCGAGCGTGAGTCCGACGGCGGCGTAGTCGGCGACGATCTCCTCGCCTTCGGAGGGTGCGGCGAGCAGCGGGCGGCCTTCGGCGACGCCGGCCGCGGGTTCGGCGGCGGTGAGCGGCAGCGGCCGCTCGGTGCCGGCCACCTCCCAGAACGCCATGTGCCGGTTGCCGCTCAGGGCGGCGAATGCCCCGGCCGCGGCCAGCGCCTCGAGGTCGCCGCGATCGAGCCCCGCCCGGGAGGCGAGCTCGGGCACGCTGCCAAAGGGCCGCACGGCGCGTGCCGCGACCAGGCGCTCGGCCCCCGACTGCGACAGGGACTTCACCATCCGGAGTCCGAGGCGCAGCGCCGGCTCGCCATCCGCGCGCCGCTCGAGCGTCGAGTCCCAGAGCGAGTTGCAGGCGTCCACGGAGCGCACTTCGACGTCGTGAGCGCGCGCGTCGCGCACCAGCTGCGCGGGCGCATAGAAGCCCATCGGCTGACTGTTGAGCAGCGCGCAGGTGAAGGCCGCCGGCTCGTAACATTTGAGCCAGGCGGAGTCGTAGACCAGCAGCGCGAAACTCAGGCTGTGTGACTCGGGGAAGCCGAATTCACCAAAGCCCAGCATCTGCTGATAGATGCGCTGTGCGAACTCCCCGGAGTAACCACGGTCGCGCATGCCGGTCAGCAGCCGCTCGCGGAAGGGATCCAGGCCTCCGGTCCTCTTCCAGGCACCCATCGCCCGGCGCAGCGCATCCGCCTCGCCGGGCGAGAAGCCCGCGGCGACGATTGCGATCTGCATCACCTGCTCCTGGAAGATCGGCACCCCGAGGGTGCGATGGAGCACCGCACGCACCGCCTCGCCCGGATAGTCGACCGGCTCGGCTCCCGAGCGGCGTCGCAGGTAGGGATGCACCATGTCGCCCTGGATCGGCCCGGGACGCACGATCGCCACTTCGATGACGAGATCGTAGTAGTTGCGCGGCTTCAGGCGCGGCAGCATCGCCATCTGCGCGCGCGATTCGATCTGGAACACGCCGATGGTGTCGGCCCGGCAGATCATGTCGTAGACATGCGGATCCTCGGCCGGCAGCTCCCCGAGCGTATGGCGTGCGCCGCGGTAGTCGTTCACCAGCGTGAAGGCGCGCTTGAGTGCCGTCAGCATGCCGAGCGCCAGCAGATCCACCTTGAGGAGCCCGAGATCGTTGAGGTCGTCCTTGTCCCACTGCACCACGGTGCGCTCGGGCATGGCGGCATTCTCGATCGGCACCAGCTCCTCGAGCAGCCCCTGCGCGATCACGAAGCCGCCGACGTGCTGCGAGAGATGACGGGGAAAGCCCGGAAAGGCGGTGAGCTCGGCGGCGAGCGGCAGCAGGCGCTCGAGCCAGGGAGCTGCGGCGTCGAAGCCGGCGGCGCGCACCCTCTCGGGCATCGTGGTGCTGCCGTCCCACCATTGCATGACGCCGGCGAGTTGCCCGCTCTCTGCCGGCGTCAGGCCGAACACCTTGCCGAGGTCGCGCAGTGCGCTGCGCGGCCGGTACATGATGACGGTCGCGGCGAGCGCCGCGCGCTCGCGCCCGTACTTGTTGTAGACGTACTGCAGTACCTCCTCGCGCCGCTCGTGCTCGAAGTCGATGTCGATGTCGGGTGGCTCGTTGCGCTCGCGCGAGATGAAGCGCTCGAACAACAGCGCCGCCCCGCGCTGCGGGTCGACCGAAGTGACGCCCAGGCAATAGCAGACGCGCGAGTTGGCGGCCGAGCCGCGGCCCTGGCAGAGGATCCCGCGGCTGCGCGCATAGGCGACGACGTCGTAGACCGTGAGGAAGTACGGCTCGTAGCTGAGCTCGTTGATCAGGGCGAGCTCGTGCTCGATGGCGGTGCGCTCGGTCTCCGGGATACCGCCGGTCCAGCGCCGCGCGGCGCCCTCGTAGGTCAGGCGGCGCAGGTACCCGGCCGGGGTCTCGCCCGGCGGGACGATCTCGCGCGGATACTCGTAACGCAGCTCGTCGAGCGAGAAGTGGCAGCCGTCGGCGAGCTCGGCCGCCGCCTCGAGGAGCGCGGGCGGGTAGAGCCGCGCCAGCCGCTCCGGCTCGCGCAGGTAGCGCTCGCCGTTCGGATAGAGCCGCGAGCCGACCTCCGTGACGGCCAGGTTGAGACGGATCGCGGTGAGCGCGTCCTGCAGGCGGCGGCGCGCACGCACGTGCATGTGCACATCCCCGCTCGCGAGCAGCGGGATGCCGAGCTCGGCGCCGAGCGAGGTGAGCCGCGCGAGGCGCGTCCGGTCCGCGCCATCGCGCAGCAGCTCGACCGCGATCCGCAGCTTTCCGGCAAAGCGCTCCGCGAGCCAGCGGGCCTCTTCGGCTTCGATCCGCGGACCCGGGAGCCAGAGGATGAAACACTTTTCCGGAGCCGCCGCCTCGAGGTCGGCGCGGGTGAGGGTGTATTGCCCCTTTACGGCCGCGCGCCGCGCGCGTGTGATGAGCCGGCAGAGCCGCCCGTAGCCGCCGCGGTCGATGGCGAGTGCGGCCAGCCTGAGCCCGCACGTGAGCCGGAACTCGGCGCCGACGATGAGCCTCAGCGAGCGGTTCTTGGCCGCCATGTGTGCGCGCACCACACCGGCCACCGAGCACTCGTCGGTGAGCGCGAGCGCCGAGTAGCCGAGCGCGTCCGCGCGTTCCACCAGCTCGTGCGGATGCGACGCACCGCGCAGGAAGGTGAAGTTCGACAGACAGTGCAGCTCCGCGTAGCGGGGCAACTCCGTCACTCCTGACCGGCACGCTGTGGCCGGGATGAGCCGCCACGTTGGAAGCGCAGACGCGAGTGCAAAAAAAGACTTTCGGGAGCGTGCGCGCCAGGGATGGCGCGCCCGCAGCCTACAGGGACGTACTTGCGGCGGTCCCGAAAGTCTCTTTTTGCGATCGCGGCTGCGTTTTGGCGAATGGCACTCATCCAAACACCCCGTGCAAATACCAGCCGTGCGGCGCCTCCCGCTCGCGGAATACCCACAGCAGTACGCCGTGTGAATCCGCCGCGATGTAGTAATCGCGCGCGATCTCCTCTCCATCCCACCAGCCGGTCTCGATCCGCTCCGGCTCGCCGATGAGGCGCAGCGGACCGCGCCGCCGTGGCAGCCCCGCCTCGACCGGCAGCGGCTGCGGCGCCGGCAGGAGCCAGAGCGGTCGGCGCTGCCGCCCCGGGTCGCTCTCCGGCGGCGTGCGGGAGGAGGCGGCGATCGTCGGCGGAGCGGTCCTGCCCCAGGCCTTCTCCGGCCGGTGGCCTTCGAGGAGCGTGAGGCCGTAGATCGCCTCCTCTCCCAGGCGGACGCGCAGACGCTCGATGAGCCCGGAGGCTTCGCTCGAGAGGCCACCGCCGTGCTCGCCGGGCTGCCAGAGATGCAGACGATCCGGCCGATGCGGCACCAGGGTGTCGGTACGCAGCTCGCAGCCGCGCACCGGCTCCGGCAATGCGAGTGTTTCCAGGCGCTCCCCGAGGAGCTCCGTCAGGCGCCGCACATCCGCCAGCGGAGCCGCGAGCCGCATCAGGCAGCGCGTCGGCGGCGAATGCCGGTGTCCGAGCAGGCACTCGAGCTCGAGCACGCCGCACTGGCGCCTCCTGAGGAACGTGCCGAGCTCAGCGAAGAGCGGCGCGAGCGTGGCGAGGATCGCCGGGTGACTTTCCAGCTCGCCGGTGAGCTCGCGGCGGCGGCGGAACCGCAGCGGCGCGCGAAACACCTGGCGCAGGTCCGGAGCGCGCCCGGTGAGCGCGTCGAGCGTGGCGAGCTGCGCGGCGCCGAAGCGGCGCGCGAAGCCGCTGCGCGGCAGGCGCAGGGCCGCGCCGATGGTGCGCACCCCGGAGCGCGCCAGACGCTCGAGGATGTCCTCGCTCCAGCGCAGCGTCGTGAGCGGCAGCGGCGCCAGCCGTCCGATGAGCTGCGCCGGATCGAGAATCGCGAGCGCCCTGCCCGCCCGCGCCAGCGACAGCGCCGCGCGCGGCGTGGGCGCGAATGCCACGACCGCTCGTATCCCGAGACGCCGGCACTCGTCCGTGACGGCGAGCCGCAGTCCCGTAACGCCCGCGAACAGGTGCAGGCTCCCTTTCACTTCGAGCAAGAGCCCATCGGGCGGCTCGAGGCTCACGCGCGGCGTGTACGCTTCCGCGCGCAGCGCGAGCCGCTCGAGTGCCGCCGCCGGCAGGGTTGCAGGCAAATGCACGCCGGCCCATAACTCGCCCGCCACTGCAGCGGGCCGCTGCGGCGGGGCGAGCGCACGCAACGGCACGACACGCGCTGCAGGCGTTGTGGAGTGCGACTTGGCCTCGTCGGGCCGCGCACCAGCAGCCTCATCGGCGGCCCGCGCGCCGGGTGTCGGCAGCAAGGCCATTCTCAGACCTGCGTGCGCGCCGGCCAGCCGGGAGGCCAGGTCAGCTCGATCGTGCCGCGATCCGCACCACGGCTCTTGAGCAGAGTAACGCGAACGCCCGAGACGAGTGGCGTGAGGCCGAGACGCAGCACCGCCGGAGAGGCCTCGCGGGCCGCGCTGCGCGGTCGAAACAACACTCCGATCGTTCGACCGCGCTCGGCGGCGAGCTGCAGACGGCGCAGCTCGCGCGGTTTTGGCTGCCGTGCCCAGGCGAGCGCCGCATCGCAGGCGCCCGAGCCGAGCACCTGCTCGAAAGCCCAGAGCGGGCGCGCACCGCCGACCACCGCGACGCGATCGAGCGCAATGCCGGCCGCGGCGAGCGCCGGCGCGAACGGCATCAGCGGGGGCGCGACCCACACGCACCAACGCGCCGCGGCGGCGCGCGTCAGCGCCGCGAGCGCGGGTAACAGCAGGTACAGCTCGCCGCTGCCGAAGCGCGCGACGAGAATCTCGATCAGTCCGCTATGGGGCCAGCCACCACCCGGCAGCCGCGCATCGAGCTCCGCAAAACCACTGGGCAGCACCGCGAGGCGGGCGGCACTGCGGCCGCGCCAGATGGCCGGGTGCTCGAGTAACCGAGCGAGCTTCGGAGCGCCATCCATAAGCGCATGGGGTCACATCAATCCACTTGCGCGTCCGCGGCGCACCACTCCCACCACAATGCCTTCTATGAGCAACGGCTGCTCTTTCAGGTCCACCCGGATCGGCTCGAAATCGGCGTTCTCGGGCAGCAGCCATACGACTGAGCCTTCCTGGCGATAGCGTTTCACGGTGACCTCGTTCTCCAGGCGTGCCACCACGATCTGGCGGCTACGGACTTCGGAGGTCCGGTGCACCGCGACCAGGTCGCCATCGAGGATGCCGGCATCCTTCATGCTCATGCCGGTGACCTTCAGGAGGTAATGCGGCCGCGGCTGGAACACTTCCGGATCGATCGCGAGTCGCGCCTCGAAGTTCTCTTCGGCGAAGATCGGCTTACCGGCAGCCACCCGTCCGATGAGCGGCAGCCCGATCTGCTCGCGGATCGTGTCCTTCAGCTGGATGCCGCGGGAGGTGCCCGGCACGAGAGCGATGACGCCCTTACGGGCGAGCGCCCGCAAATGCTCTTCGGCGGCATTGGCCGAACGGAAGCCGAGCTCCTCGGCAATCTCGGCCCGAGTGGGCGGCATGCCGGTCTCGGTGATGAACCGTTGAACGAGACGCAGGATCTGTGTCTGGCGGGGGGTAAGGTCGGACATCTTGAGCCCTGACTGTTTATATATACAGTAACTGTAATTATATCCAGACCGGCTCTTCCCGCAACCCCCCCGCTTCAAATCTTCTGACGGACCCACCGGGAACCACGCACGGCCGCGCTCACGCCTGTGCCCGCTTCAGCTCGGCCGTGTGGTCCGCACGCGGCTCATGAGCCACGCAAAATCGCAGCAATCAAAAACTCTTAAAGAACTTTCTGCAATCCGGCTGCAACTGCGCACCGGCACTCGCAAGCGCCGCGCGTCATCGCCGCTGCACGAGCCGAGCTCTCACCGCGCCGGGGCATGTTTCGCTAAGTGCGGCACCGTACCGACTGGCTCACGCTGGTTGAGTAATCCTTGGCGTTGTGAAGAACCTAACAGCGGCAAACCGCTTCTGCTGAACGTATGCTGAACATGTCAGTCTGTCGCGGACCGAAGACAAACGACGCGTTGGAGTTGCATTCGCGGAACAAATTTGTTGCAGTTGCGGACGGCGAAAACGGCGGAAGTTGCCCACCGGGGTCGCATCGGTTATCAAGACATCCCGAATCAACAACCCAAAGGGGATTTGTATGAAGTGCGCGAGCATTGTGAAAGCGGCGGCTGCCGCGGCGCTGGTGGTGGGAATGGCAGGTTGTACGGATCTGAAGCCCATCCAGGCACAGATTGACGATCTGAAGGCCCAGGTAGCCAGGAACCAGAGCGACGTGGCGGGCGCGAAGAGCGCCGCTGACTCGGCCAACAGCGCGGCCTCCTCGGCCGGCCAGGCGGCGAGCGGTGCGCAGAGCACGGCCAACCAGGCGCTGGCAGCGGCCCACGCCAGTCAGTCCTGCTGTGACGCGACGAACGAGAAGATCGACCGGATGTTCAAGCGGTCGGTATCGAAGTAAACGGCAGTCTCGAAAATTGCAGATAACGCCGCGCACCTGCGCGGCGTTTTTTTTGGCGGCTCTCCGGCTCTCTCTAATAACGTACCAGGGCCGACGCCCAGGTAAATCCACCGCCGAACGCCTCGAGCAGCAGCAGTTCGCCGCGCTTGATGCGGCCGTCCCGCACCGCGACATCGAGCGCGAGCGGCACCGAGGCCGCAGAGGTATTGCCGTGCTCCTGGACGGTGACGATCACCCGCTCCATCGGCATGTCGAGCTTGCGGGCAGTGGCCTGGATGATGCGGATGTTGGCCTGGTGCGGCACCAGCCAGTCGAGCGCGCCGCGATCGAGGCCGTTGGCGGCGAGCGCCTCGTCGACCGCCTGCCCGAGCTTGGTCACCGCGACCTTGAAGACCTCGTTACCCGACATGGCGATCGCCAGCTTCGGCCCGAAGCCGGTCGAGACGCCGCCGCGGCAATAGAGCAGATCCTTGTACTGGCCGTCGGCGTGCAGGTGGGTCGAGAGGATCCCGGGCTCGCTGCTCGGTTCGAGCACGACCGCGCCGGCGCCGTCGGCGAACAGCACCGCCGTGGAGCGGTCGTTCCAATCGGTGATGCGCGACAGCGTCTCGGCGCCGATCACCAGCGCGCGCTTCGCCTCGCCGCAGCGCACGTACTTGTCGGCGATCGAGAGCGCGTACATGAAGCCCGCGCAGGCGGTCTCGAGGCTGAACGCCGGCACGTTGCGGCAGCCGAGGCGCGCCTGCAGCAGCACCCCGCAGTTGGGAAACACCAGGTCCGGCGTAGTCGTGCCGAAGGCGATGAAGTCGACGTCCTCGGGTGCCACGCCCGCGGCATCGAGGGCGCAGCGCGCGGCGTGCTCGGCCAGATCGACCGTGGTCTCACCCTCGGCGGCCACGTGGCGCCGCTCGATCCCGGTGCGCGTGCGGATCCACTCGTCGCTGGTATCGACCATCTTCTCGAGGTCGAAGTTGGTTACGATCTTCTCGGGCAGGTGCGAGCCGGTGCCGGCGATGCGCGAATGAATCAAGCGGCGGCCCCCTGAGCCTCGAGCGCCTGGGCGATGTGTCCGGTGAGTCCGCGGCGCGCCGCCAGCGCCGCCGTGCCGATGGCGCGTGAGAAGGCGACGCCGTCGGCGCTGCCGTGGCTTTTTACCACGATCCCGGTGAGACCGACCATGCAGGCGCCGTTATAGCGCCGCGGATCGAGGCCGGCGGCCGCGCGGCGCAGCACCGGCCGCGCGATCGCGCCGGCGATGCGATCGAGGAACGAGGCCTGGAACTCCTGGCGCAGCCGGTCGGCGATCAGGCCGGCGACGCCTTCCATGGTCTTGAGCGCGACGTTGCCGGTGAAGCCGTCGGTGACCACGACGTCGACGTCGCCCGAGAAGATGTCGTCACCCTCGACGAAGCCGACGTAGTTCAAGCCGCTGCCGCCGAGGAGCGCGTGCGCCGCCTGCACCACTTCGTGCCCCTTCATGTCCTCCTCGCCGATGTTGAGCAGCCCGATGCGCGGCGCCACGACGCCATACACGTCGCGGGCGATGATCGCGCCCATGGCGGCGAACTGGCGCAGCTGCTCGGGCGTCGCCTTGGTGTTGGCGCCGAGGTCGAGCATGTGGGTAAGGCCGTGGGCGGCGGGAATCGCCGAGATGATGGCGGCGCGCTCGACGCCGGGCAGCGTCTTCAACACGAAGTGGGCGATGGCGGTGAGCGCTCCGGTATTGCCGGCGCTCACGCAGGCGCTGGCGGCTCCGCTGCGCACCAGGTCGATCGCCACGCGCATCGAAGAGTCCTTCTTGTGGCGAATGGCCTCGCGCGGCTTCTCGCCCATGGTCACTACCTGCGAGGCGGCCGCTACCGCGGTGCGCTCGCGGATGGGCGCGGGCTGCGCAGCGAGCGCCGCGCCGATCAATTGCGGATCGCCCACCAGCGTTACGCGCAGCTCCAGATCGTCGCCGAGCGCGCGCAGTGCGCCCGCAATGTATTCGCGCGGCTCATGATCGCCGCTCATCACGTCGATGGCGATCGGCAGCACGCGGCTCCCTGGATGAGGCGCGTCGACGGGGACTATTCCTTCTCTTCGCTCTCGGCGGGCTTCTCGATCACGCGCCGCCCGCGGTAGAAGCCATCGGGGGTGATGCGGTGGCGCAGGTGCGTCTCGCCCGACTGCGGGTCGGTCGACAGCGCCGGCTTCGCGAGTCCATCGTGCGAGCGGTGCATCCCGCGCCGTGAGGGTGTCTTGCGGCTCTTTTGAACAGCCATTTGGTCAGCTCCTGAATCGATTCAGTCTAACGTTTCATCAGATCGGCAAGCCCGGCGAAGGGCTTGTGCGTCTCGGGGCCACGCCCGGCAGTCGCGCTCGTCGCCGGCGCTGCCACGCACGCCGCGCCGTCACCGTGCAACGCCACGATAGGCAGCGTCAACAGCAGCTCCTCCTTGATGAGCTCGGCGATGCTGATGCGGCCCCCCGGGGCCAACACCGGCTCGAGCTCCGGCGGAACCCGCTCGGCGTCGGCCTCGGACGCGATCAGCGCAACCTGCGCCTCCGTGTCGACAGCCAGGGTCATCGGCTGCATGCAGCGTTGGCACGCAAGCGTCGCGGCCCCGCGTACCATGAGCTCCACCATCGGAAAACCCCGTGCCCGCGCAAAGCGCGCGCGACCCGCAACGCTACCGGCAACCCCGGAGGGTAAGCCGGCCAGCTTCTCGAGCGGAACGGCGAAATCTACTTCGGCTCCGCCGTCAGCGAGCCGGTCTACTTCGAGCGGCCTCGACCAGGGCTCCGACATGGGGCGCGTATAATAGGTATCGAGTACTCCCAAGTCAAAGCCGGATTTGGGGCTAAGCCATTGTTTCTCGAAGGCGATTCGACGCCCGGGCCGCTGCGTGCCGCAACTGATACTGGCCTCGACCTCCCGCTACCGCCGCGAGCTTCTCGCGCGGCTCAGGCTCGACTTCCAGGTGGTGGCACCCGGGGTCGACGAAGAGCACCGGCGCGGGGAATCCCCCGCGGATCGTGCCTTGCGGCTGGCGACCGCCAAGGCCCGGTCGGTGAGCGCCAGCCACCCGGACGCCCTCGTCATCGGCAGCGACCAGGTAGCCGCGCTCGGGGGCGAGATCCTGGACAAGCCGGGAGATGCCAGCCGTTCGCGCGAGCAACTCCGGTGTCTCTCGGGGCACACGGCGCATTTCTACACCGCCGGCGTCCTGCTCCGGGCCCGCCCGCCCCTGCACCTCGCCCACGTCGACACGACCACCGTGGTGTTCCGCGCGCTCGGCGCCGGCGAGATCGACCGCTACGTCGAGCGGGACCAGCCCTTCGACTGTGCCGGCGGCTTTCGCGCCGAGGCGCTCGGCGTGGCGCTGTTCGACTGCATCGAGAGCCAGGATCCAACGGCGCTCATCGGCCTGCCGCTCATCTGGCTCGCGGGCGCGCTGCGCGCCGCGGGCCTTCCGCTGCCGTAGTCCGGCGGCGCGGCGCGGCCGCCAGCTTCTCGAGCACCAGAGCCAACTCGGCCGGGAGCGGCGTGTTGACGCTGAACTCCCCTCCCTGCGGCCAGTTGAAACTGACGCTCGAGGCGTGCAGGAACATGCGGGTCAGCCCGAGGTCACGCATCTCGCGGTTGAAAGTCTCGTCGCCGTACTTGGCATCCCCGGCCACCGGGTGTCCGGCATGCGTGGCGTGCACGCGGATCTGGTGGGTACGGCCGGTATCGAGCTCCACCTCGACCAGCGTCGCCACGCGTCCGAAGAACTGCACTGGCCGGAAGCGGCTCGTCGACGGCTTGCCCGAGGCGTCGGCGCGCACGGTGCGCTCACCGCCGACGCGCGTGTCGGTCCGAAGCGGCACGTCGATGCGTTTGTCGCCGAGCTCCCACCGGCCTTTAAGAAGCGCGAGATAACGCTTCTCGAATCCGTCCTCGCGCAGCAGCGCGTGCAGTACCCTCAAGGTGGGGGCTTCGCGCGCCACCAGGAGACAACCGCTCGTGTCCCGGTCGAGACGGTGGACCAGCTCGAGCGACTCCTCCGGCCGCAGCGCCCGCAGCGCCTCGATGACACCCGAGCTCACTCCGCTGCCGCCGTGCACGGCCACCCCGGCGGGCTTGTCCAGCACGAGGAGCCGCGGATCCTCGTGGATGACCGCAGCCCGGATGCGCTCGAGCAGGTCGGGCCCTGGCTTGCCGGGCTCGGGTGCCGGCAGCACCCGCACGGGCGGGAGACGGATGCGGTCCTGTGCCTTGAGGCGCGTCTCGGGCCCCGCACGCCGGCCGTTCACCCGCACCTCACCCTTGCGGATCACCCGGTAGACGCGGCTCCGGGGCACGTCGCCGAGGCGCTTGAGGACGAAATTGTCGAGCCGTTGCCCTGCCTCCGCCGCCGTCACTTCCAGCTGCTGTACCTTGGTGCGGATTTCCTGGCTGTCGTGCTCCGGCAAGGGGGTCCTCAGCGTAAGGCATTGTTTCTACAACGGTCTGTCGAGTATACTCTGGCGCGTCGTCCGTGATGCGGACGCGCCAATGGCTCGGCTGGCTCCGTGAGCCGCTGAGTCTTTTTAGTTGGACCTCCTTAAATCGAGGCCATCGCATTGGGCCGACAAGATCGCGCCACCTGCGTCGAAACTCTCGAGTCGAGAACTTCCGCAGATGGCGCCGTCGGTTGAGTTCACCGAAGGTTTCCTCCGCGCCGCCTCCTGGGGGAGGCGGGCAAAGAACGTGAACAACGAGAGTCGCACTCCCTTGTCAGTTGCTGGAAAACTTCGCTGCCGCGGACCTCGAGTCCCGCGGCCTCCCGTCGTCTGCTTGCCGGCCCTTCAACGCACAAGTAGGGCACATGAAGAGAATGTTAGTGAATGCAACTCAGGAAGAGGAGTTGCGCGTCGCTCTGGTTGATGGACAGAAGCTGTTTGACCTGAGTATCGAGTTACCTTCCCGCGAGCAGAAAAAAGCCAATATCTACAAAGCGCGGATTTCCCGCATCGAGCCCTCGCTCGAGGCCTGCTTCGTCGACTACGGCGCCCAGCGCCACGGCTTCCTCCCGCTGAAGGAAGTCTCCAAGGAATACTTCCGCCAGCAGCCGCAGGGCGGCCGGATGAACATCCGCGAGCTGCTCTCCGAGGGCCAGGAGGTCATGGTCCAGGTCGAGAAGGAGGAACGCGGCACCAAGGGCGCGGCCCTCACCACCTTCATAAGCCTCGCCGGGCGCTTCCTGGTGCTCATGCCGAACAATCCGCGCGCCGGCGGCGTCTCGCGCCGCATCGAGGGCGAGGACCGCGACCAGATGCGCGAGGTCATGAACCAGCTGCAGATCCCGGACGGCATGGGCGCGATCGTGCGCACCGCCGGCGTCGGCCGCTCGGCCGCGGAGCTGCAATGGGACCTGGATAACCTCAAGGTGCAGTGGGAGCAGATCGCCGCGGCGGCCAAGGATCGCTCCGCTCCGTTCCTGGTGTTCCGCGAGAGCGATGCGGTCACTCGCGCCATGCGCGACTACCTCTCCGACGACGTCGGCGAGGTGCTGGTCGACAGCCAGGCCGCCTTCGAGAAAGCGCAGGAGTACATGGAGCGCTTCATGCCCACGGAGGCCCAGCGGCGCCTGAAGCTGTACACCGACGATATTCCGCTCTTTACGCGCTTTCAGATCGAGAGCCAGATCGAGTCGGCGTACGCCCACAAGGTGCAGCTGCCCTCGGGCGGCAGCATCGTCATCGACTATACGGAAGCCCTGGTGTCCATCGACATCAACTCGGCGCGCGCCACGCGCGGCAGCGACATCGAGACCACCGCGACCAACACCAACCTGGAAGCGGCCGACGAGATCGCCCGCCAGCTGCGCATCCGCGACATCGGCGGACTGATCGTCATCGATTTCATCGACATGGAGTCGAGCAAGAATCAGCGCGACGTCGAAGACCGGCTGCGCGATGCGATGAAGATGGACCGGGCCCGGATCCAGATCGGCCGGCTGTCGCGCTTCGGGCTCCTCGAGATGTCGCGGCAGCGCCTGCGGCCGTCGCTCGGCGATACGAGCCACATCGTCTGCCCGCGCTGCGTCGGCATCGGCAGCATCAGGAGCGTCGAATCCATGGCGCTCGCCGTGCTGCGCCTGATCGGCGAGGAGCTGCGCAAGGAGCGCACCGCGCGCGTGATCGCGCAGGTTCCGGTCGCGGTCGCGACCTATCTCATAAACGAGAAGCGCGAATGGCTGCGTACGCTCGAGGACAAGAGCAGCACCGAGCTGATCATCGTACCGAACGAGAACATCCAGACGCCCGAGTACTCGATCAGGCGCGTGCGCGACGACGAGATCGAGCTGCCCGAGAACAGGCAGGCAACCTACCTCATGCCGACCGCGCCCGAGACGGCCGAGCCGGGTTTGGCGCAGGGCAAGCCGCAGCCGCAGGCAGCGGCGGTGGCGGCGCTCCTGCCGGCCACGCCCGCGCCGATCGCGGCAGCCGCGCCGCCGGCCGCGCGCGCACGCACCGACGGCGAGCATGGTCAGCGTGCCGCGCACGAGGGTTTCTGGACGCGCGTCAGGCGGATCCTGGTCGGCGAGCCTGCCTCCGCCCCCGAGTCGCAGCCGGCTGCCGGCGCACCCTCGTCCGGGAGCGCGCGCCGCGATGACGAGCGGCGCCGCGACGGGCGGCGCGAGCCTTCGCGCCACGGCCGCTACGCGGATGGCGCCCGCCGTGAGCGCGGCGAAGGAAGGCGCGGCGGGAGCCGCGAGCGTGACGGCGATCGCGGCCGCAGCCGCGACGGGATGCGCGACCGGGACCGCAACCGCGACCAGCAGAGCCGCGGCGGGCGCGATCGCTCAGCGGAACGCACCGGGAGCGACCGGCCCACGGGGCGTGCCGAGAGCGCTGCGCCGGAGGAGAGTCAGAACCGTCCGAGCGGCGAGCGCCCGGCAGTCGATGCAGCGGGCGCGACGGGCGAGATTCGTGCCGACCGCGGTGAGCGTGGCGGGGGGCGCGGACGCCGTGGCCGCCGCCGTGGCCGCCGGGGGGGCGGTGGTGGGATGCGCGACGGGGCCGCTCAGGTGCCGGGCGCGCCGGCAGCGGGCGCCGAGGCTGGCGCTCCAGGCAACCGCTCCCAAGACGCGCCGGCCGCACCGGAATCCGCACCGCCTCCCGTGGATCGTCCGCGCGAGGCGGCGGATCAGCCGCCAGCGCGTGAATTCCACTCCGAGCCGCGTGAGCCGGTCGCCGCGCACGAAGCGAGGCCGCTCGCGCACTTCGAGCCCGCGCCGAAGCCGGACGTCGGGAGCACCGGCGGAAAACCGTACGTCGTGTGGTCGTCCGCGCCGTCGAAGGACGTCAACGGCATCCCGGGTCCCGAGGAGTAAAGGCGCAGCTCAGGCGGCGCGCAGACGCTGGCGCAGGTGCGTCAGCAGTCCGCGCGTCGCCGTCTCGACCAGATCGAGAACCTCCTCGAAGCCGTTCGACCCGCCGTAGTACGGGTCCGGCACGTCCTCGGGCGCGTCGGGCGCGAACTCGAGGAACAGACGCAGCCGCTCGTGCGCGTGTGACGGCGCGCGGCGCTTGAGAGCCCCGAGATTCTCGCGGTCCATCGCCAGGATGAGATCGAAGCGCTCGAAGTCGGCGGCGTCGACCGTGCGCGCGCGCAGCGCGCTCAGGTCATACCCGCGGCGCGCCGCCGCCGCGCGCGTGCGCGGATCGGGAGGCTGGCCGACGTGATAGTCGGCGGTGCCGGCCGAATCCACCTCGAGCGGCAGCTCCGGTGCTTCACGCGCCGCGAGCGCGCGCAACACCCCTTCCGCGGTGGGCGAACGGCAGATGTTTCCCAGACAGACGAACAGGATCCGCACTAGCGTGCGCTATAGCCGCGGCCCTGAAGGCAGGCAATCATCGCCCGCTGGTAGTCGGCACGCCGGGCGCCGAACTGATCCGGAGGCGCGCCACCACCGGCCTGGGTGGGATCGAAGCCGGTCTGCGACGACGACCACCTGTGGCACTCGTACTGATCCTGCGACTGCTGCTCGCTGCTCTGGCCCTGCCGTGGGTAGATGAAGAGATTGTCGCCCTGTGGCGGGGGCGGCGGCGGCTCATCGGGCGAGGCGCCCTGGTCGCCGGGCGGATCCACCACCTCGTAGCCGTTCTGCTCCTGGCTCCACACGTAGTAACTGTCGTTGGCGTAGTAGTAAGGAACGCCGCCGACCCATAGCGTCGTGTAGAAGGGCGGCAGCACCGGCACAAAGAGTCCAACCGGCGGCGCCACCACGACGAAGCTCGGTCCATAGTCGCGGTACCACACGCCGCCCGAATAGTAGTAACGCCCGCCCGGCCGATCGTACACATACGGCCGGCCCGGCACCCCGCGGACATACGCGCCGCGGTCAGGATAGTAGCGATTGTGGGCGTAGCGCCCGTCCATGTGCTCAGGAGCGCGCCCGCCGAACCGGTAGCCGCCGCGGTCGCCACGATCACCACGGTCACCACGGTCACCGCGATCACCACGGTCACCGCGATCGCGGTCCTGCGCCTGCGCGCTCGCCACGGCGAGCGCCAGCGTCACGACGATGGCGCCACACGTACGGACCCACATCGCTGCGTTCTTCATGATCGCTCTCTCGTCACTTAACACTGTAGCCGCGTGCATCGAGGCACGCGGAGATCGCGCGCCGATAGGCCAGGGCCTGCTGCTCCTGGGCGGCCGCCGCACGCCGGTCGGCCACGACTACGGTACGGGTGTTCTGCGCATTGGCGGCATCGGCCGAGCTGCCGATCGCACCGCCCACCACCGCGCCCGCGAGCGCCGCCGGTGCGGCCTGCCAGCGCGGCGCGATCGCCGCGCCGATGATCGCGCCGGCGACGGCGCCGATCGCGGTATTCGTTCCCGGCGGCGGGCCCGCCGAGACCACCTGCACGCGGTCATGCGGAGGCACACCGGGCGCACTCGGGTCGAAGCCGGTCTGCTGCGTCGCCCAGGTGCTGCACTCGTAGTGATCGCGGTCCTGCTGCTCCGGCGTCTGGCCATTCAGCGGATACGCATACACCTGGCTGATAGGCGGAGGAGGCGGCGGAGGCGGTGCGTCATACACCGGACGCGGCGCCGGCTCGGTCACGCAACCGGCGAGAACGACCGCCGCGGCTGCCACGGCCAGGGCGGCCAGGGACGTGCGTCGGTATTTACGGATGGGGTTCATCATGGGGAATGTTTCCATGTCGGGAGCGAATCGCTCTTTCCACAAACGCCAGGTGCGGGCTCCGGGTTGACACTCAAGGCCCCCCATGCCCCGGCATGGATTTAGAGCCGCGCCAAGGGCTTAAGTTCCTGTTGCGCCACTGTGAGCAACTGTTACCCGCATACGGCACCACCGGCAATAAGTGGAGTGTAGCGCTCAATTGGGAGCGCCGCCGAGCAGGGCCTCGACGCGCGCCAGATCGGCGGCGGTGTTGACGTCGGGACCTGCGGGCTCGCATGCGTCGGCGACCTGAATGCCGAGGCCGTTCTCGAGCGCGCGCAGCTGCTCGAGCTTCTCGCGCGTCTCGAGCGCGGTCGGAGCGAACGCGGCGAGGCGCTTGAGCGCGCCAACGCGGTAGGCATAGATCCCGAGGTGCCGGCGCGCGCCGCGCGCATCGGTCTGGCTCGCGAGACCCGCGGGTGCGCCGGCGCGGTTCCACGGAATCGGCGCGCGGCTGAAGTAAAGCGCGCGCCCGCTTGCGTCCGTCACCACCTTCACCGTGTTGGTGTCGAGGAGCTCGTCGACCGAGCTGATGCGGGCGGCGAGCGTGGCGATGTCGGCCCCGGGGGTCAAATCGAGCAGCGCCGCCACCTGGGCGATGAGCACCGGCGGCATCAGGGGCTCATCGCCCTGCAGGTTCACGACGATGTCGCGGTCGGGCCAGCGCCGCGCGCTGGCAACCTCCGCGATGCGGTCGGTACCCGAGCCATGCGTGGCCGCGGTCATGATTCCCTCGGCGCCGAACGCGCGCGCGGCGTCGAGAATGCGTGCATCGTCCGTCGCGATCAGGACCTCGGCGGCGCCCGCGGCCGCGGCGCGCTCGTACACCCACTGCAGCATCGGCTTGCCGGCCAGCCCTCGCAGCGCCTTGCCCGGCAGCCGCACCGAGTCATAGCGCGCGGGAATCACGACCCGGAACACGGCGGAAGCCTCAGCGCTCGAGCAGCGGATCGTCGGCGGCCAGCTGGCGAGCCTCCTCCTCCAGCATCACCGGCACATCGTCGCGGATCGGATAGGCGAGCCGGTCCATCCGGCAGACGAGCAGCTGTGCCTCACGCTGGTACTTGAGCGTACCCTTGCATACGGGACAGGCGAGTATCTCGAGCAGTCGGGGGTCCATGGGGATCTAACCTCCGGAAGTTGTCTGCAGCTTACCGAGCACCCGCGTGCGCAGCGCCTGCGCGTCGCCGTCGCTGAAGGTGGCGCTGACCGGCACGCACCACAGCCGCGCGTTGGCGAACGGCCTGCATTTTACGGCATCCTTTTCCGTCATGAGGACCGGCAGGTCGTCGGCAAAGGCGACCTCAGGCGCGGTGAAGGGATGATGATCCGGGAAGGGATGCGCGATCACCTCGAGCCCAAGGCCCGCCAGCTCGGCAAAGAAACGCTGCGGATTGCCGATCCCGGCCACGGCGTGCACCCGCCGCCCGGCGAAGGCCGCGAGCTCGCAGGCTGAGCCGCGTCCATCGAGCCGTACCGCCGGCTGCGCGGCGAGCCGCATGGTGAGCGTGCCGGCGGCCAGCACGCCGCCGAGCGAGCCGTGCCGCGCCTCGCCGTTGACGACCACGAGATCCGCCCGGCCGAGCGCCGCCACGGGCTCGCGCAGCGGCCCCGCGGGCAGCAGGCGGCCGTTGCCGAAGCCGCGGCTGCCGTCGATGACGACGATCTCGCAGTCACGCCCGAGGGCGAGGTGCTGCAGGCCGTCGTCGGCGAGAATCACCTCGGCACCGCGGGCGATGAGCGTGCGGGCCGCCGCGACCCGATCCGCCGCGACCATGGTGGGGCACCCGGTGCGGCGCGCGATGATCACGGGCTCATCGCCGACTTCGCGCCAGTCGGAGTCCGGCTGTACGTAGCGCGCCGCGGCGCCGCGACGTCCATAGCCGCGCGAGACGATACCCACCCTGAGCTTGTGGGCGAGCAGCTCGCGCGCCAGATAGATGGTCAGCGGCGTCTTGCCGGTCCCGCCGACCGTGAGGTTGCCGACCACGACGACCGGCCGTGCCAGCCGCCGCACGCGCAGCAGGCCCGAGCGGTAGGCGGCGCGGCGCGCGCCGCTCAGCGCGCCGTACATCCAGCCGAGCGGCGCCAGCAGCGCCGCGCCCGGGCTGTCCTCGTACCACAGTCGCTCGAGCCGCTCGCGCACCGCGCACCCCGTCAGTCGGAGAACTGCAGCTGGTACAACTGCGCGTACAGGCCGCCGCGCGCGATCAGCTCGGCGTGCGTGCCCTGCTCGGCGATCGCGCCGCCATCGAGCACGATGATGCGGTCGGCCTGTTCGACGGTCGACAGGCGATGGGCGATCACGAGGGTGGTGCGGTCGCGGACCAGCTGCGCGAGCGCCGCCTGGATGTGGCGCTCGGACTCGGTGTCGAGGGCGGAAGTCGCCTCGTCCAGGATCAGGATCGGTGCGTCCTTGAGCAGCGCACGCGCGATGGCAATGCGCTGGCGCTGGCCGCCCGACAGCAGCGCGCCGCGATCGCCCACGAGCGCGTCCAGCCCCTGCGGCTGGCTGCGCACGAAGTCGAGGATGTGGGCCGCCGCTGCGGCGCGCTCGATGTCGGCGTCCGACACGTCGCGGCCGAAGGCGATGTTGTTGCGGATGGTGTCGTCGAACAGCACCACGTCCTGACTCACGACCGCGATTTGCTCGCGCAGCGACCTCAAGTCGTAGTCGCGCACGTCGCGGCCGTCGACCGCCACGCTCCCGGCGCGCACGTCGTAGAAGCGCGGCAAGAGATTGACGAGGGTCGACTTGCCGCTGCCCGAGCGCCCGACGATCGCGAGGCTCTCGCCGGCGGCGATCTCGAGGGAGATATCGCTGAGCGCGGCCGGCCGGGTCGGCCGGGCCCCGGCGGCGTCCGGTGTGCCGTTTGCGGCCGCGCCGTTCGCGGGCGAGGCGTCTGCGATGCCGTAGGTGAAGGAGACGTGCGCAAACCGCACGGCGCCGCGCACACGCGCCGGACGGTAGCCGCCGCCCTGCGGCTCGGCCGGCTCGTCGAGCAACTCGAACAGGCTCTGGCCGCCCGCGATCCCCTGTTGCAGGGGGCCGGCGACCCCCACCAGGTCGCGCAGCGGCTGGGCGATGCCGACCAGGGCGGTGAAAAAGCCGAGCAGATCGCCGAGCGTAGTGCGGCCGTGGACGGCGTCAGCGATGGCGAGCGACAGCACCACCGCGAGTCCGATGGCGGTCAGCAGCTGCACCACGGGATTCGACAGGCCCTTGGTGAGGATCAGCCTCATGTTGGAGCGCAGGTTGTGCTCGTTGACCGCATCGAACTGGCGGTCGAGGTGCTCCTGCGCGTTGTAGACCTTGACCAGGCGCGGCGCCTCGAAGCTCTCCTTGGCGACGCGCGTGACGTCACCCATCGAGTCCTGGATGCGACGGCTGTAGCGGCGGAACTTGCGGTTGATCAACGACACCAGCCACGCAACCAGCGGCCCCATGGTGAGTGCCAGCAGCCCGAGGCGCGCGTTGTACCACAGCACCAGGGCGATGCAGGCGATGATGGTGAGTGTCGTGCGGATGAGCACCACCACCGAGTCGGTGGTCGCCTGGCCGATCTGCTCGGTATTGTAAGTGAGCCGCGACAGCAGCATCGCCGAGGAGTTGCGGTCGAAGAAGCCGATCGGCAGCTCGAGGATGCGCCGGAACACCTGGCCGCGCAGCCGCGCGACCACGCGGCGGCCCACGTAGCCCATGAAATAGGTCTGGGTGAAGTCGCCCAGTCCGCGCAGCAGGAACAGGCCGATCACCGCCAGCGGCACCCACACGATCGAGCGCGGGTCGCGCGCCGCGAGCGTATGGTCGCCGAAGAGCTTCGCGAGCAGCGCGAAGCTCGTCTGCGTCGCCGCGTACAGGATCGCACCCAGCATGCCGACGGTGAACTGCAGGCGGTGCGGACGCACGTAGCCGAGCAGGCGCCGGTATGCCGCCCAGCCGCCGCCCGACAGGGCTGCCGGCGTGCCACGCGCGGCGCGCGAGAGCGAATCGTTCAAGGCTTGCCCGCCGCCTCTTCCTTGACGGTGGCGACGTTGATCTCGGCGAAGCCGAGCCGTCCGAGCACGTCCATGGCGGTGATGACGGATTGGTGGGTAGCGCGGGCGTCGGCGCGCAGCGTGACCGGCATGCCGCGGTTGGCGCCGGCTTCCTTGAGCAGCGCCGCACGCAGAGTCTCCGGGCTCGAGTTGATCAGCTCGTGCTGGTTGACGAGATAGCTGCCGGCCTGGGTGACGCTCACCACCAGCGGCTCACCGCCGACGCGCTCGGTCGGCACGGCGCTGGCATGCGGCAGGTGCACGCGCAGCCGGCCCTCGTCGGTGAAACGGCTGGATAAAATGAAGAACACCACGAGCAGCAGCACCACGTCGATCAGCGAGACGACGTTGATCTCCGGCTCTTCGTGCGGGCGGCCCGGCTTGAGGTTCACGGCGGCGTCCCCGGTACCGGCGGCCTCACGCGGCCGCCAGCGGCGAGCCGCGCGGGCGCGCGGCCTCGAGTGCGTCCGCCATGCGGATCGCCTGCTTCTCCATCTCCACCACGATGCCCTCGACCCGGCCGCGCAGGTAGCGGTAGAAGATGAGCGCGGGGATCGCGACGCACAGGCCCGCCACCGTGCAGATCAGGGCCTCGGCGATGCCGCCCGAGAGAGCGCGCGGATCGCCCATGCCGCCCGCCTCGATGGCGTTGAAGGAGCGGATGATGCCGGTGACGGTGCCGAGCAGTCCGAGGAGCGGTGCGACCCCGGCGATCGTGCCGAGCGTGTTGATGAAGCGCTCGAGCTCGTGCACCACGTGGCGGCCGGTGTCCTCGAGCCGTTCCATGAGGATCTCGCGCGGCCGGTGCCGGTTCGCGAGTCCGGTGGCGAGCAGCCGCCCGAGCGGCGAGTTCTGCTCGAGCCCGGCGATCACCTTGTCGGTGACCTGGTTGGCCTCGATGAGCTGCCAGACCTTCTGGGGCAGCTCGCGCGGCAGCACGCGCTTGTCCTGCAAGGTCCACAGGCGCTCGAGAATGATGGCCGCCGCGACGATCGAGGCCAGAATGATCGGCCACATCAGCGGGCCGCCGGCCCGCACTATTTCCCACATTCAGAACGACCCCAAAACGACCGCGACGGCGGACCTCCGCAGGCGGCAATCATACCGGAACCGCGGCCCATTCCCGGAACGGCACCACATTCCCGCCCCCCGCCCTTCTGGTAGAGTTCCGCACCTCGATGCCGCGGGCGTTACTGAAAAAGATCGTTCCGGCGCCCGACACGCTGCGTACGCGCTGGCCGGTGCGCATCTGCGGTGAGCGCATCGCCGACCCGCAGCTGTGGACGCTGCACCGCCGGGCCGTGACCTATGCATTCGGGGCCGGGGTCGCCATCTCGTTCGTGCCGTTGCCCATCCACCTGCTGCTCGCGGTGATCGTCGCGCTCGTCTGGCGCATCAACCTGCCGGTGATCTACGGCACCACCTGGGTGATCGCCAACCCCTTCACCCTGGTGCCGCTCTACTACTTCGCCTACCGCGTGGGCGTCGCCGTCCTGGACGCGCCGCGCCACCACTTCCGCTTCGTGCCCGACTGGCACTGGTTCCAGCACGCGCTCGCGCCAGTGTGGCAGCCGTTCGCGGTCGGCTGCCTGGTGTGCAGCGTGGCCTTTGGACTCCTCGGCTGGCTGTCGCTCGAGCTCGTCTGGCGCTGGAACGTGTCGAGCCGCTATCGCACCCGGCACGCTGTTGGTTGATTTGGGCAAGAGTCGGCTGCGGCGCTTTTGCCGGCTGCGCCCTCGGGGACGCCGCTTCAGGTGCGCTCCGCGAGCGCACCCGCTTCGAGCTCGTAAATCCGTTCCATGCGGCCCGCGAGCCGCAGGTCGTGGGTCACGACGACGAGGCTGGTGGCGCGCTCGCGGTTGAGCTCGAGCATGAGCGCGAAGACGCTCGCGGCGTTGGCCCCGTCGAGATTTCCGGTCGGCTCGTCGGCGAGCACCAGCTGCGGCTCGGTGACGAGCGCGCGCGCGACCGCGGCGCGCTGGCGCTCTCCGCCCGAGAGCTGATGGGGCCGGTGCGTCAGGCGCTCGCCGAGGCCGACGCGCTCGAGCAGGCGGCGCGCCGCCCGGCGCGCTTCGGACACCGGCGCGCGCCGCACCAGCAGCGGCATCGCGACGTTCTCGAGCGCCGAGAACTCCGGCAGCAGATGGTGGAACTGGTAGACGAAGCCGAGCGCGCGGTTGCGCAGCGCGCCGCGCTCGCCCTCGCCGAGTGCATGAATATCGCGGCCGGCGATCAGCACCTGCCCGCCGCTCGGCGGGTCGAGTCCGCCGAGGATCTGCAGCAGCGTCGTCTTGCCCGAGCCCGAGGCGCCGACGATCGCCACGCGCTCGCCGGCCGCCACGCTCAGCGTCACGCCCTTCAGAACCGTCAGGAGCTCGGGGCCCTGGCGGAAGCTCTTCTGCACCTGACGCGCCTCGAGTACCGTGTCACTCATGGCGCAGTGCCTCGGCGGGCGCGGTGCGCGCCGCGCGCCACGCCGGATAGACGGTGGCGAGCGCGCACAGTACGAAGGCCACGCCGCACACTTTGAGCACGTCGAGCCGCTCGACATAGGCCGGCAGGTCGCTCAGGTAGTAGACGCTGGCGTCGAGAAACTGCACGCCGAGCAGCCGCTCTAGGCCGCGCACCAGCGTCTCGAGATTGCCGGACACCAGCGTGCCGAGACCGGCGCCGAGCAGCGTGCCGGCCAGCCCGATCAGCACTCCCTGCACCGCGAAGGTGGCCAGCACGTTGCGCGGGGCGGCGCCGAGCGCGCGCAGAATGGCGATGTCGGTCTGCTTCTCCTTCACGATCATCACCAGTGTCGCGACGATGTTGAAGGCTGCGACCGCGACCAGCATCAGCAGGATCACGAACATCATCGACTTGGTGATCTCGATGGAACGGAAGAAGTTGGCGTGATTCTGGGTCCAGTCGCTCACGTAGAAGCCCGGGCCGCCGAGGGCGCGCGCCACCCGTACCGCGGTCGTCGGCGCACGCAGCGGGTCGGTGAGTGCCAGGCGCAGGCCGGTCACCTGGTCGCCGAGGCGGAACAGCCGCGCGGCGTCCGTCATGTGCGTGAGGGCGAGCCCGCGGTCGAACTCGTACATGCCCGAGGAAAAGATGCCGACCACGCGGAAGCGGCGCATGCGCGCCACCACTCCGGTCGGCGTGGCGGTGCCCTCGGGCGCGATCACCACCACCGTGCCGCCGAGCCGCACGCCGAGCTCGCGGGCCAGCGCCGAGCCGAGGATGATGCCGTAGCCGCCGGGTGTGAGGTCGGCGAGGCTGCCCTCGGTCACGCGCCGGGCGATCCCGGTCGCCGTGCGCTCCTCGTCCGGCAGCACGCCGCGCACCGTTGCGCCGGCCATCGCGGTGCCGTTGGCGAGCATTGCCTGGCTCTCGACGTACGGCACCGCCGCCTGCACGCCCTGCTGGCGGCGGGCGCGCGCGGCGAGCGTCTGCCAGTCGGCGAGCGTGCCGGACATGCCGGTGAGAGTCGCGTGCGAGGTGACGGCGAGAATGCGCGTGCGCAGCTCGCGCTCGAAGCCGTTCATGACCGACAGGACGACGATGAGCGTCGCCACCCCGAGCGTCAGCCCGCAGACCGACATGAGCGCCACGAACGACACGAAGCCGCGCCGGTGGGTCGAGCGCAGGTAGCGCGTGCCGATCAGCCACTCGTAGGGAGCGCCCGCCATGGCTACTCGTAGCGCAGCGCCTCGGCGGGCGCGGTGCGGGCCGCGCGGATCGCCGGGTAAATCGTGGCGAGCGCGGTGAGCAGCAGGGCCGCGGCGCCGATCGCCACCACGTTCGCCGCGTGCACCTCGGACGGGATGACGCTGCTGTAGTAGACGTCCGAGTCGAGAATCTGGAAGTGGAAGGTGCGCTCGAGGAACGGCTCGATGGTCTCGACGTTGAGCGCGAGAGTCAGCCCGAGCGCCACGCCGAGCGCCACGCCGAGCCAGCCGATCACCAATCCCTGCGTCATGAAGATGCCCATCACGCGACGCGGTGCGGCGCCCAGGGTGCGCAGGATGGCGATGTCGGTGCGCTTGTCGGTCACCACCATGACCAACATCGCGACGATGTTGAAGGCGGCGACCGCCACGATCAGCAGCAGGATGAGCGACATCATGGTCTTCTCGATACGGGTGGCGCGGAAGTAGCTGGCGTTGTCCTCGGTCCAGTCGCGCACCTCGTAGACCTTCGGCAGCGCCTGGCGCAGCCGCGCCGCCGCCGCGGGCGCCGCCAGCACGTCGCTGACGCGGATGTGCAGGCCCTGCCCGCTGGCGCCGGCCGGTCCGAGCGCGCGCGCATCCTCGAGAGGCGCGAACACCAGCGTGCCGTCGTGGTCCTGCAGGCCGACCTCGAAGACGCCCGCCACCGTGAAGGCGCGCAGCCTGCCTTCGGGCGTGCCATCGGCCCCGATGCCCGGAACCAGCAGCGTCAGCTGATCGCCCACGCTCACACCGAGGCGCTCGGCGATCAGCTCGCCGACGATGACTCTGCCCGAGCCCGGCGTCAGATCCGCGAGGCGTCCCTGGGTGATCGCCCGGCCGAGCTCGCGTACCGTGTCGCTGGCCGCCGCATCGACGCCGCGCAGCACCACCGGCAGCATCTCGGGCCCGCGCACCGCGAGCGCCTGGACCTCCGCGTAGGGAGCCGCGTCCTCGACGCCCGCGACCGCACGCGCCCGCCGCGCCGCGTCCTGCCAGTCGAGAGCCGCGGCGGGCTGCAGCTCACCGCCCGGCCCGGCGGCGGCGATCACCCGCACCTGCGCGCCGAGCGACAGCAGCCGGTCGCGCAGCTCGCTCTCGAAGCCGTTCATCACCGAGAGGATCACGATGAGCGCCGCGACGCCCACGCCCACACCGGCCAGCGACGCCCAGGTGATGAACGAGACGAAGAACTTGTGCGAGCGTGCGCGCACGTAGCGCAGGCCGACATAAACCGGCAACGGATGAAACATCGTCGCGATTTAACCACAGATGGGCCGCTTTTCAGACCTGCGTCACAGATTGGGCCCCGCGGGCGGCCGTGCGGCTTTGACAGATTGCGGGCGGTGTTATAGTCGGCCGGGTCCGGAGGAACTCGTATGCAGACACGAATTCTCGCGGCGCTCCTGTGCGGTTGCGCAGCCGCCGGCAGCGCGCTCGCCGATACCGTGGTGGTCAACGACCAGGTGCAGGTGCGTGCATCCCAGCTCGAGCGCCCGAAGCGCGGCGCTACCATGGGCGAAGTGGAGAAGCACTTCGGCGCCCCGGTCACCCGCCACCCGACGGTCGGCGGCGCCAGCTCGCACCAGCCGCCGATCACGCGTTGGGACTACAACGGCTTCTCGGTGTTCTTCGAGCGCGACCGCGTCGTCGACTCGGTGGCGACCGCAGGCGAAGCCGCGCCGCCGGCACCATCCGCTTAAGTCAAGCGCTCGGCACTCTCCGAGTTCACGACGCGCGCAGTGCGCAGCGCGCGCTGGCACGCAGCCACGCGTCAATGATAGGCTCGCGTCACTAGAATAATTACGGGGATCACGTGGTCGAAGAGCCTCTCAGGGCCCGCATAGAGGCCCTGCTGCGCGCGAGCAACGTACGTAAGAAGAAGGCGGCCGCCCAGCTGGAGGAAGAAATCCGGCGGCGCGAAGAGCTGCTGCGCCAGACGTTCCGCCGCTACGTATCGCCGCGCGTCGCAGACAAGATCCTCGCCGACACGGAGCTCCGCACCACGCTGCTCGCGCCGGCCGGCGCGCCGGGCGAGGCGCGTGCGCACGCCGTGGTGCTGTTCGCCGACCTGCGTGGCTTCACCGGCATCGCCGAGCAGCTCGATGCCCAGCGCGTGGTGCCGCTCCTCAACGAGTTCTTTTCGCTCCTGACCGAGATCACCTTCAAGTACGACGGTACCGTGTTCCACATGGCGGGCGACTGTCTGATGCTCGGCTTCGGGGTACCGCTCGAGCAGGCCGACAGCGCGCGGCGCGCGGTGAGCGCGGCGCGCGAGATGCTGGCGAGTTTCGGCGAGCTGTCGCGCTCCTGGCGCGAACGCTACCAGGTGGAGGCCGGTCTAGGCATCGGCATCAACGAGGGCGACGTGGTGGCCGGCAACATCGGCTCCTCCGCCTACATGAACTACACGATCATCGGCGACACCGTGAACATCGCCGCGCGCCTTTGCCAGCGGGCGCGCGCTGGCGAGATGCTGTTCTCGAGCTCGCTCAAGCGCTCGCTCGACGCGCACGGCCTCGACGTCGGCGCGACGCCGCTGCCGCCGCTGCAGCTGCGCGGCCGCTCGCACCCGATCGACATCTTCTGCGTGCCGCTCGCGACCCGCATGCAGCTCGCCGCCGTGCCGGCCGGCGCCTGAGCTGACGTTCAAATGGCGGTGGGCTCGGGTAAGCTGCCCGAGACGCATGACCGCCCTCCTCAACCCACCGCTGCCGGGCGCGGCGACTCCGCGGCTCGAGTGGCGCCAGCTGTATGGCAGCGCCCCGGCGCTCGCGCTCGCGGAAAGCCTGAGCGCCGATGCGCGTCTGTATGTGGTGATCGTCGATGCGGCGCGCGAGCTCGAGCGACTCTCCGCCGAGCTGCGCTTCTTCGCCGGCCAGGCCCTGGCGCTGCTGCGGCTGCCGGACTGGGAGGTCCTGCCCTACGACCTGTTCTCACCGCTCCCCGACATCACGTCCGAGCGGCTGAAGACGCTCTACGAGCTGCCCTATCTCAAACGCGGCTGCCTGATCGTCACCGCCGATACCCTCATGCAGCGCCTGCCGCCGCGCGATTACGTGCAGGGCCGCGCCTTCGAGCTCGAGTCGGGCCAGTCGCTCGCGCTCGAGCCATTCCGCCAGCGGCTCGTCGAGGCCGGCTATGCGAGCGTCAGCCAGGTGGTGAGCCCCGGCGAGTTCGCGGTGCGCGGCTCGCTCCTCGACGTGTTCCCGATGGGCAGTACCGCGCCGCTGCGCATCGACCTGTTCGACGACGAGATCGAGGCCATCCGCACCTTCGATCCGGAGAGCCAGCGCTCGCTCGATGCGCTCGCTGCGGTGCGGCTGCTGCCGGCGCGCGAGGTGCCGCTCGATGCCCGGGCGGTGCGCGAGTTCCGCCGCCGCTACCGGACGCGCTTCGAGGGCGATCCCTCGAAGAGCGCGATCTATCGCGGCGTGAGCGAGGGACTGGCGCCGGCCGGCGTCGAGTTCTATCAGCCACTGTTTTTCGACACGCTGGCGCGGCTCACCGACTACCTGCCGGCGGAGGCGGTGCTGGTGCACGACGTGGCGCTGCCGCAGACGCTGGCGCGCGCCTGGGCCGACATCGAGGCGCGCTACGAGGACCGGCGCCACGACCTCGAGCGCCCGGTGCTCGCGCCGCGTGAGCTGTTCCTCGAGCCGGCGGAGCTCGATCAGGCTCTCGGACGCTTCGCCACCGTGACCCTCGATGCCGTCAAGGTCGACACCGCGCTGACCGGCGCGAGCCCGGCGCTGCGCAACTTCCCGACCGCGGCGCCGCGCGAGCTGCGGCTCGACATGCGCGCCGCCGAGCCCCTCGGGCCGCTCGATGTGTTCGTGCGCGAGTTCCACGGCCGCGTGCTGATCGCGGCGGACTCTGCCGGCCGGCGCGAGATGCTCGGCGAGATGCTGCGCGCCCATGGGCACGAGGTCGCGAGCCTGAGTGGTTGGGAGGCATTTACCGCGGGCGGCGCGCGGCTCGCGCTCACCGTCGCGCCCGACATCGAAGGGCTGACCCTCACCGAGCCGCCGATCGCGCTGATCGCGGAGGCCCAGCTCTTCGGCCCGCGCGCCCGGCAGGAGCGGCGGCGCAAGCGCGCCGTGGATCCCGAGGCGATCCTGCGCGATCTGCAGGACCTGAACCCCGGTGCGCCGGTGGTGCACGAGGAGTACGGCGTCGGCCGCTACGCCGGGCTCGTAGGCCTCGACATCGCCGGCCAGCCGGGCGAGTTCCTGGTGCTCGAGTACCAGGACGGCGATCGCGTCTACGTGCCGGTGCACGCGCTGCACCTGGTGAGCCGCTATACCGGCGCCGCCCCCGAGAGCGCCCCGCTCCACAAGCTCGGCACCGATCAGTGGGCCCGGGCGCGGCGGCGCGCTGCGGAGCAGATCCGCGACGTGGCTGCGGAGCTCCTCGACCTGTATGCGCGCCGCAAGTCGCAGCGTGGCCTGGCTCTCGCGGCGAACGAGCCCGACTACCAGGCCTTCGTCAACGCCTTCCCGTTCGAGGAGACCGTGGACCAGTCCGAGGCGATCCGCCAGGTACTCGCCGACCTCGCGAGCGATCGTCCCATGGACCGCATCGTCTGCGGCGACGTCGGCTTCGGCAAGACCGAGGTGGCGATGCGCGCCGCCTTCGTCGCCGCCACGGCCGGCAAGCAGGTGGCGGTGCTCGCCCCGACGACGCTCCTGGTGCAGCAGCATCTTACGAACTTCCGCGACCGCTTCGCCGACTGGCCGGTGCGCATCGAGGCGCTGTCGCGCTTCGGCACGGGGCCGGAGACCCAGGCCACGCTCGCCGCGCTCGAGCAGGGCAAGGTCGACATCGTGATCGCCACGCATCGCCTGCTGCACGCGCACGCGCGCTTCCACGACCTCGGGCTCCTCATCATCGACGAGGAGCAGCGGTTCGGCGTGCGCGACAAGCAGCGCCTGCAGGCGCTGCGCGCCAACGTGCACCTGCTCACCCTCACGGCGACGCCGATCCCGCGCACGCTCAACATGGCGCTCGGCGGCCTGCGCGACCTCTCGCTCATCACCACCGCGCCCGCGGCGCGGCTCGCGATCAAGACCTTCCTGATCGAATGGCACGGCCCGACCTTGCGCGAGGCGGCGCTGCGCGAGCTGCGCCGCGGCGGCCAGATCTACTTCGTGCACAACGAGGTGCGCTCGATCGCCAAGATCGCCGCCGAGGTACAGACGCTGGTGCCCGAGGCGAGCGTGCGCATCGCCCACGGCCAGATGCGCGAGCGCGAGCTCGAGCAGCTCATGGTCGACTTCTACCACCGGCGCTTCAGCCTGCTGGTCTGCACCACCATCATCGAGAGCGGCATCGACGTGCCGAGCGCCAACACCATCATGATCAACCGCGCCGACCACATGGGGCTCGCCCAGCTGCATCAGCTGCGCGGCCGCGTCGGCCGCTCCCACCACCGCGCCTATGCCTATCTGATCGCGCCGCCGCGCCAGGCGCTGCCGCGCGATGCCGCCAAGCGGCTCGAGGCCATCGAGTCGATGGAGGAGCTCGGCGCGGGCTTCGTGCTCGCGACCCACGACCTCGAGATCCGCGGCGCCGGCGAGCTGCTCGGCGAGCAACAGAGCGGCAACATGACCGAGGTCGGCCTGTCGCTGTACCTCGACATGCTCGATCACGCGGTGCGGGCACTCAAGTCGGGGCGCGAGCCGGTGCTCGATCAGCCGCTCGCCGCGGCCACCGAGGTGGAGCTCAGGCTCCCGGCCTTCCTGCCCGAGGCCTACGTGGGCGACGTGCACGTGCGGCTCTCGCTCTACAAGCGCATCGCCGCTGCCGGGAGCGAGTCGGCGCTCGATGAGCTGACCGCGGAGCTGCACGATCGCTTCGGGCCGCTGCCGCCGGCGGCCGTGAGCCTGATTCGCATCGCGAAGCTCAAGCTGGCCGCGCGCAGCATCGGCGTGCGGCGCCTCGACCTCGGCCCCCAGGGAGGCTCGGTGCTGTTCGAGGAGCACACCGCCGTCGATCCCGCGAGCCTCGTACGTCTGATCCAGAAGAGCTCTCGTGAGTACCGGCTCGACGGGCCGCAGCGGCTGCGTGTCTCGCGCCTGCTGCCCACCGAGCAGGCGCGCTTCGATTACGCCGGGGATCTCCTCGGCCGCCTCGGCGCGGCGGCACGCCCGGCGCCGCCCAGTTAGAATGCCGGGCATGGACCGCCCGACCGCGCCGCTCCGTACGCTCGCGCTGGCCCTCGCCGCCGCGCTCGCCGCCGCCCTGCCCGCGGTAGCGCAGGAGGGCGTGGGACCGGTCTACAACGTCGAGATCATCGTGTTCCGCAGCGCCGCCGCCGGAGGCAAGGCGGAGAACTGGAGCGAGGAAGCCGGCGCGCGCCTCATCGCCGGCGATGAGTCGGCGAGCGGCTCGCTGCAAGTGGGCCATTTCGTCGCGCTGCTTCCCCCGGCCGCCTGGCAGCTCAACGAGCTCGAGAGCCGGCTGCGCTCGAGCGGCGCCTACGTGCCGGTGGCGCACGCTGCCTGGTCGCAGACCGCGAGCTCCTGGGGTACGCGCGCGGGCTTCCCGGTCAACCGCCTCGGCGTCGACGTCCCGGGACTCTCCGGCAACGTCTACCTCGAGCATGGACAGTTTCTGCACCTCGGGCTGTCGCTGAGTTGGGCGATGGACAATCCGCCCGATGGCCTCGGCGCCGCGCCCGGCACTCAGTTCACCCTCAACGAGACGCGTCGCGTGCGCTTCTACGAGCGCAACTACTACGATCATCCGGCCTTCGGGGTGATCGCACTCGTGACACCGGCACAGGGCCCGCGTGCACCCGGGCGGTAGTTAAGGCTGGCTCAGGCACTGCGCAGCCGGCAAAAACCCGTGCGCCGGCCTTGCTGCGGAGTGCTCGGCTGCCGAAGTGATCGTTGCGGATGCGCATCGAGCCGCGCTTTTTGCCGGCGGGCACGGAGTAATGTCCGCCAAAATCGCTTCCATGCGATTTTGGCCAATTTACTGAAAGTCGGCGGCCTCCGCGGTCGCGATGGCGTCCTTGCCGTTGGTCTTGGCGCGTTTCATCGCGGCGCGGCACGCCTTGAAGAGTCCCTCGAGCGGCAGCCCGCGCGGCGGCACGAGGCTGGCGATGCCGGCGCTGATGGTGACGTAGCGCGCGGCGCCCGCGGTCGGGTGATGCATGAGGAGATCCCGCACCCGCTGGGCGACGATGCGCGCGTACTCCGCGGCGCGCTCGGCCGCCTCGCCCTGGGTCAACACCACGAAGGTGCCGCCTTCCCAGCGCCCGACCAGGTCCCCGCCGCGCCGGTAGGAGGCGCCGATGACGCGCGCGACGCGGCGGATGCAGGCGTCGCCTGCGGCGCGATCGAACTTCTCGTTGTAGGCGCCGAGGTCGTCGATGTCGAACAGCGTCAGCCCGATCTCGTGCGAATCGCGCTGCGCCAGCTGCCAGTCGCGCTGCAGGAGCTCCTCGAGGTAGGCGCGCGAGTAGAGACCGGTGAGACGGTCTTCGCGCAGCCACGAAGGCAGGCCCCCGGGCGCGCGGTCGGGCGCCTTGAGCCGCTCGCCGGCATCGCGGTGGAAGCCGATGAAATGCGTGATCTGCCCGGAGCCATCGCGCACCGGCTGCATGACCGTCTCGTTCCAGAACAGCGAGCCGTCGGGCCGGTAGTTGCGCAACAGCACGCGCGCCGGCTCGCCCTTGGCGACCGCCTCGTGCAGCCGGGCGCGGGCCTCCTGATCGCGGTCGGTTCCCTGCAGCATGCGCAGGTTATTGCCGACCAGGGCCGCGGCCGGATAGCCGCACATCTGCGCGAAGGCCGCGTTCACGAACACCACCGGGCAATCGGGTGCGGTGGCATCGCAGATCACGACCCCGTCCGGGGCGCTCTCGATCACGCTGCGCCAGGCGTCATTCGACCAGTTGTTCATGGATTCCTTCCCGCCACCAGCGTGAGTGGTGGGGCGGCCTCGATCTGCGCCAGGGCGGCGCGGGCCGCGGCCCACCCGGCCGAGGCGAGCAGCTCGGCACGCCCCGGGGCCGCGCGCCCGTGAAGGCGCACGAGCCTCAGGCTCGAAGCCGGTTGTACCCGGACGTCCAGGTGGTCCAGGAGCTCTGTAACGCTCGCGCGATTGTTGCACACCGGAAGCATGTCGCATCCCGCCGCGAGGGCCTGCCGGGCCCGGGTGACGACGTCCCCGTAGGCGGCGGCGGCCCCTCCCATGGAGAGATCGTCCGCGAACACTACCCCCTGAAACTGCAGCTGACCGCGCAATACGTCGCGAATCCAGCGGGCCGAAAGGCTAGCCGGCGCCGGATCGACGGCTGGAAAGAGCAGATGACCCACCATCACGGCCGGTAGTCCGTTGGCGATCAGCCGCCGGTAGGGGGCCAGGTCGCCCGCCAGGTCGGCGAGGCCCCGGCGATCGACCGGCAGTGTCTGGTGCGAGTCGGCCACGACCGCCCCGTGGCCGGGGAAGTGCTTGGCGGTCGCCGCCATGCCCGCATCCCGCATGCCGTGCACGTAGGCCACGGCCAGCTGACCCACGGCCTCGGGCTGCGCGTGGAAGGCGCGGTCGCCGATCACCTCGCTCACCCCGAGATCGAGGTCGACGCAGGGCGCGAAGGAGATGTCGACGCCGTGCGCGCGCAGCTCCGCGGCCATCAGCCAGCCGAGCTGGCGGGCGAGCGCGAGTCCGGCGCGGGGCTCGGCATCGAACTCGTGCCCGATGCGCCGCGCCGGCGGCAGGAGCGAGAAGCCGTTGCGGAAGCGTTGCACGCGCCCGCCCTCGTGATCGACCGCGACGATCAGGGTGGGCGAGCGCGCGCCGTGGATCTCGGTGACGAGCGCGGCGAGCTGCGCGGGCTCGACGTAGTTGCGGGTGAAGAGCAACACTCCGCCTACCAGCGGGTGGCGCAGCAGCTCCCGCTCCTCGGCGCTGAGCGCGCCGCCTTCGAGATCGATCATGAGGGGACCCAGGCTCATGAGCGCGAGAGCAACGCGAGCGACTCGACGTGTGAGGTGTGCGCAAACATGTCGACCACTCCGGCCGCCTCGAGCGTGAAGCCGTGCTCGTGCACCAGCGTCATGAGATCCCGCGCGAGGCTGCCCGGATGGCACGAAATATACAGCACCCGCCCGGGCGCGAGCCGCGCCACCGCGGCCAGCATCTCGCGGGCACCGGTGCGCGGTGGATCGAGCAGCACGTGGCTGTATGGGCCGCGCAGCCAGGGAGCGTCCGCGGCCGGCGCGGCCAGGTCGGCCTGGCGGAACTCGACGTTGGCGAGTTGGTTGCGGGCCGCGTTGGCGCGCCCGCGCGCGATGAGGCCCGAGTCGCCCTCGACTCCCACCACGCTGTGCGCGCGCCGCGCCAGGGCGAGGGTGAAGTTGCCGAGCCCGCAATAGAGATCGAGCACCCGCGCGGCGGGTGTCAGCTCGAGGAGCTCGGCGGCGAGCCCGACCAGCGCCTCATTCACCACGCCGTTCACCTGCACGAAGTCGGTGGGCCGGAACTCGAGCTCGAGGCCGAAGGCGCGCAGGCCATAGCGCAGCGGCTCGGCGGTCCCGCCGCCGAGCGCCTGCACCGAGTCGAGACCCGATGGCTGCAGGTAGATGCGCACCCCGTGCTGGTGCGCGAATTCCTCGAGCAGCGTCAGGTCCGCCACGGCGGGCGGGGTCAGGGTGCGCAGCACCAGCGCGGTGGCGTTGTCGGCCACGGCGACCTCGATCTGCGGCACCTGCTCGCGGATCGACAGGCCGGTCAGGAGCGCTGCGAGCGGCGCGATCAGGCTGCCCGCGGGCGGCGCCAACACCTCGCAGCCGCGCAGATCCGCGACGTAGGGAGCGGCGCGTTCGCGGAAGCCGACGAGGACGCGGCCCTTCTTGTAGACGTACTTCGCGCCGAGACGCGCGCGGCGGCGGTAGGCCCAGACGGGCCCGGTCAGGGGCTCGAGCCAGCGGCGCGGCGCGACCTGCGCCACCCGCTCGAGGGCCGCCCTGAGCTCGCCCTCCTTGGCGGCGACCTGCGCCGCGGGAGCGAAGTGCTGCAGAACGCAGCCGCCGCAGACTCCGAAGTGCACGCAGCGCGGCGCTACCCGCGCGGCGGAAGGCTCCAGCACCTCGAGCAGCTCGCCATCGTCGTGCTGGCGATGGCGCCGCGTGCGGCGCAGGCGAATGCGCTCCCCGGGCAGAGCGCCCGGCACGAACACCGTCTTGCCGCCGCGCACCACCCCCTCCCCCTCGTGGGTGAGTCCGGCGACGACCGCGGTCTCCTCGGTGGGCGCACCCGCGGAGGCCGCGCTCACACGGCCTCGGACCACGCGGCCAGAAACTGTCCGAGGTGCGGCTCGGTGGAGGCCCCGAGGTAGGTGCGCACGCGCTCGATCTCCTCGCGATAGGCCTCCGGCGTCAGCCGCCCGCGCAGCCGCTCGAAGCGCAGGTAGATGAGATAGGTGTTGAGCACGTCGGTCTCGCAGTAACGGCGGATCCCCACGAGGTCGCCGCGCTGGTATGCGTCCCACACCTGATCGCCCTTGAGGCCGAGCTTGCCCGGCAGGCCCAGCAGGCACGCCATGTTGGCGAGCGAGACGCGATTGCGCGAGCTGAAGCCCGATAGCACGTCCATGAGATCGGTGTGCCGCCAGTGATAGCGCTGCAGGTAGTTGTTGTAGCGGAACTCGGTCTCGCCCTCACCGGTCTCCCAGAAGCGCGCCGCCTGCACGCCCCAGAGCAGGGCGCGGTAATTCAACACCGGCAGATCGAAGCCCGAGCCGTTCCAGGACACGAGATCGGGGGTGAGCTTGGCGATGCCGTCGAAGAAACGCTGCACCAGCTCGGCTTCGCTCGCGCCCGGCTCGCCGACGCTCCAGAGCGTGAACGCGTCGCCCTTGCGCAGGGCGCAGGAGATGGCCACCACCCGATGCTGCTCGAGCGGCAGGAAGTCCGCGCCGCGATCCTGGCGGCGCAGGGCGAACATCGCCCTGGCGACCTGCTCGTCGGGCAGGTCTGCGAGATCGTAGAGCCGGCGGCCGAAGGCGACGTCCGGAACAGTCTCGATGTCGAACACCAGCGTGTTCATGCCGACTTCATCAGCACCGCCACCGCTACCACGAGCCCCGCCTCGTCGGTGAGCGTCACGTGCGCTTCGCCCACGCCGAGCGCGCGCCGCACCCGCTCGCCGCGGGCCGAGAACACCACCTCGGGCTTGCCCCAGGCGTTCTGCACCACGCCGACGTCGCGGATCCACATGCCGTGGGCGAAGCCGGTGCCCATGGCCTTGACGATCGCCTCCTTGGCGGCGAAGCGCATGGCGAGAAAACGCTCGCGGCGCTGAGTGCGCGCGAGCTGCGCCTGCTCCTCGGGCATCAGCAGGTGCTCGACGAAGCGGTTGCCGAAGCGCTCCAAGGTGCGCTTGACGCGCGCCGCCTCGAGCACGTCGACGCCGATGCCGAAGATCATGGGCGCGCCGCCTGCATCAGCGCCTTCATCTCGCGCACCGCCGCGGCCAGCCCGGTGTACACCGCGCGTGCCACGATCGCGTGGCCGATGTTGAGCTCGACTATCTCCGCGATCGCGGCCACCGGCTGGACGTTGTAGTAGTCGAGGCCGTGGCCGGCGTGCACCTCGAGCCCGAGCCGCGCGCCGAGCCGCGCGCCGGCCCGCAGTCGCTCGAGCTCGCCGGCGCGGGCGCCGCCCGTGGCTTCGGCCCACGCCCCGGTATGCAGCTCGATCGCGGGCGCGCCGCTTCTGGCCGCGGCCTCGATCTGCGCGGCGTCCGGATCGATGAAGAGTGCCACCCGAATCCCCGCCGCCGCGAGCTGGGCGGCCGCGGCGCGGATGCGTACGGCCGCGCCCGCGACGTCGAGCCCGCCCTCGGTGGTGAGCTCGGTGCGCTTCTCCGGCACCAGGCAGCAGTCGCCCGGACGCACTTCGACGGCGATGGCCAGCATCTCGTCCGTGACCGCCATCTCGAGATTCATGCGGGTCTGCAACAGCGGGCGGAGCGCCCGCACGTCGCGGTCCTGGATGTGGCGCCGGTCCTCGCGCAGATGCAGCGTGATGCTGTCGGCGCCGGCCTGCTCGGCGGTGAGAGCGGCGTATACCGGGTCGGGGGCGCGGGCGTGCCGCGCCTGCCGCAGCGTCGCCACGTGATCGATGTTGACTCCGAGGGCGATGAAACCACTCATGACTGCGCCGCCTTTCTCACCATGGACCTCGCCACCGCGCGCGTCACGAGCGGACGCCCCTCGAGGCAGGCGCCGAGCGCCGCGTGCAGCAGGCGCCGCGCGTCCTCGAGCGCGCGCGTCCCGCTCAGGCGCTCCTCGCGCAGACCGATGAGCGAGGCGCCGGCGAGCGCGCCGGCGTGGTGCGCGGCCGCGCGCACCAGCCCCTGGGAGGGACGAAACTGATAATAGCCGTCCGCCTCGAGCGGCACCCCGCCCTGCGCCTCGACCTCGAGCTCGAGGCCGAAGCCGACCAGCTCGAGCAGGCGCTTCTCGAACAGGCGCAGCACCGGCTCGAGCGGCGCGCCCGTGCGCAAACGGCCGAGGGTCGCATGATAGTGATCGAACAGCGCCGGCAGCGGGTCATGCCGCGTGGTGAGCTTGAGCAGCAGCTCGTTGAGATAGAAGGCGGCCAT
>DATMRG010000071.1:0-2362 GCA_035566495.1 Steroidobacteraceae bacterium
CCATGTCCAGGCGATGCGACCTCTGCGGCGGGACCTATCACTTCTGGGGCGCCACCGGCGGCGTCGTGCTTCCGGTCACGGTCAACTGGAGCGACGGCCGCTACGAGCTGGGGTTCTTCCGGGTCACGACCCAGCAGCTGCTCGACGATCACGCTCGTCGCGAGGCCCGCGTCATGGCCGACCCCTACTGGGGCATGTCGCTGTCGCGGCGTTGGCGGTGCATCGAGCGCGGTACCAACCTCGGTGGGGACGCCGGGCAGCTTCCGTGATCAAATACCACGGCCACCGAACCGCGCGGAGGTCCCCATGGGCGCTTCAACCCTGGCCGAGTCAGGTGTCATGCGCATTCCCTCTTCCCGCACGGTCGCCGAGACCGTGGCCCGCCTCGAAGCCCTCCTCGAGGAGCGCGGCATCATGATCTTCGCGCGCATCGACTTCAGCGGCGACGCCGGCCGCGCGGGACTCGCCATGCGCGCGGAGCAGATGCTCGTGTTCGGCAATCCCAGGGCGGGGACGCCCCTCATGCAGGCCGAGCCGCTCGCCGGCCTCGATCTGCCGCTCAAGGCGCTGGTGTTCGAGGATGCCGGGGGCAAGGCGTGGATCGCCTGGAACGACCCGCAATACATCGTGCGCCGGCATGCGCTGCCGGCGGCACTGGCGGCCAATCTCGCTACCGTCACGCCGCTCATCGAGCGCGCCGCGCAGCGATAGGCCGCGCGCGCCGGGTCAGCCGAAGGCGAGATAGAGGCTGTAGCTCGCGACCACGAGCACGAGGCAAGCCGACAGAATGAGCTCGGTGCGCACGTCGGAGGCGGCGTGCGTCTCCTTGTCGTCGAGCAAGCGGGTGATGCGCAGGAAGCGCACCGTGGCGAGCACCACCAGCGCGACCCCGCCGAAGATCAGCAGCAGCCCCTCGTAGCTCCCTGCCTTGCCCGGGAGCTTCCCGAGCTGCGCCGCCTGCCCGCCGACCGCCGCGGTCGCGATCGTGCGCAGGAACAGATTGAACTTCTCGATGAAGAAGCCGAAGGCGATCACGGCGATGCCGGTGCGGACCCAGGCGAGAAACGTGCGCTCGTTCGCCGCGTGGTCTGTGTAACCCGTGATCATTGCGTTCCTCCGTTGCCGTCAGGCATGGACGCGCTTCATCGCCGGATCATAGAGCGGGCGGGCGGAGACCACGGCCGGATAGAGTTTGCCGGCGATCTCGACCTGCCAGTCGCCGCTGCCGAGGTAGGCCTCATCGACTGCGGCCTTCGGCTCGATCATCGCGAGCCCCACCGCGCCACCGAGCGTATGCCCGTACGATGCGGCGCGCACATAGCCGACCGCGATACGGTCGCGGCGCACTACTTCGGCGTGGAACATGAGCGGCTCGGGATCCTTGACCAGCACCTGCACCAGGCGGCGCTGGAGCGGGCCGGAGGCCTTTTGCGCGAGCACCGCCTCCTTGCCGATGAAGCCGCCGGGCTTGCCGAGATCGAGCGCGAAGCCGAGGCCGACTTCGTAAGGCACATCCGTATTGTCGATGTCGTGGCCGTAGTCGCGGTAGCCCTTCTCCATGCGCAGGCTGCCAAGCGCCCTGAGACCGGCGTGCCGGAGTCCGAGGTCGCGCCCGGCGGAGACGATGCGGTCGTAGACGTGGTTGGCCTGCTCGGCGGGCACGTACAGCTCGAAGCCCAGCTCGCCGAGATAGGTGATGCGGATGCACAGCACGCGGGCGAAGCCGATGTCGATCTCGCGTGCGGTGCGGAACGGAAAGGCAGCGTTGGAGAGATCGGCAGCGGTTACCCGCTCGAGCAGCGCGCGCGAGTTCGGACCCTGCACGTTGAGCTGGCCGTAGGCCGAGGTCACGTCGGTCACGAAGGCATGGGCATCGTCGGGAAGGTGGCGCCGCATCCAGGTCTCGGCGTGGCGCACCATGGTGTCGGTCACCACCACGAGGTAGCGCTCGTCGCCGAGCTTGGTGACCGTGAGATCGGCCTCGAGGCGGCCGGTCTCGTTCAGCCACTGCGTGTAGGTAATGACGCCGGCGGGTCCGTCGACCTGGTTCCCGGAAATGTGATTCAGGCAGCGCCCGGCGTCACGCCCCTGTACCAGAAACTTCCCCATGAACGACATGTCCATCACGATCACGTTCTCGCGCGCGGCGCGATGCTCCTCGCGCCAGCGCCCGAACCAGCTCGGAGGCCCCCAGGTGAGGGGACCCGGGTCCGGCGTCGTGCCCGGATCTCCGTACCAGTCGGGGCTCTCCCAACCGCTCACCTCGCGAAAGTACGCACCCGCTTCGGCGAGCCGCTGGTGAAACGGCGACTTCCTCACCCCGCGCGCGGTCGCGAGCGACATGAACGGGTAATGGCACTTG
>DATMRG010000072.1:0-15692 GCA_035566495.1 Steroidobacteraceae bacterium
GTGGCGGGGCTCGAGGGGTCGGTCGACGTGCGGATCTCGTGGAGCAGCCGGTCGGCGCGCAGATTGGTGAAGAAGCTCATGCAGCCCGCCCGCCCCCCATCCCCGGACGAGAGGGGGCCGGTACGGCTGCGCGGCCGCAGCTGGGTCCATTGTGGGGCGCGGGTGTAATCAAGCGTACCTAGCGACGGCTGAGCAATTATGCCACAGCCCTGCGATCGGCCCGGGTTGGGTACAATTCCTCATCGGCCCCGCCGGACTCTTTTCAACATGACCCCCGAGCCCCCCATTAACGCCGTGCGCGCCGCGCTCGACGCCTACATTGATCCGTACCTCGGCGCGACGCTGGGCGCCGCGCAGGCGGTGCGCGGACTGAGCGCCACTGACGCTGGCTACACCGCGCAGATCGCGCTGGGTTACCCCGTCGGCGGCTATCGGGAGGAGCTCAGCGCCGCTCTCACTGCGGCACTCGCCGCGGCCGGAATCCGCACGCCGCTCGCCATCGAGCTCGAGTCCGCTATCGGCGCCCACGCCGTGCAACGGGGACTCAAGCCGCTCGGCGAGATCAAGAACGTCGTGGCGGTGGCCTCCGGCAAGGGGGGCGTCGGCAAGTCCACCGTGGCCGTGAATCTGGCGCTCGCCTGGGCCGCTCAGGGCGCGCGGGTCGGGATACTGGACGCCGACATCTACGGACCGAGCCAGCCCCTGATGCTGGGGCTCGCCTCCCAACGGCCGGTCTCGGCCGACGGCAAGCGCCTTGTGCCCCTCATGGCCCACGGCGTGAGCGCCATGTCGATCGGCTTTCTGGTGGATGCCGAGCAGCCGATGGTATGGCGCGGTCCGATGGTCACGCAGGCTCTCACTCAGCTGCTCGGCGAGACCGAGTGGGGGCCGCTCGATTACCTCGTGGTCGACATGCCGCCCGGCACCGGCGACATCCAGCTGACCCTCGCCCAGCGGGTGCCGGTTGCGGGCGCCGTGATCGTGACCACGCCCCAGGACATCGCGCTCGCGGACGCGCGCAAGGGACTCAAGATGTTCGAGAAGGTCGCGGTGCCGGTGCTCGGCGTGGTCGAGAACATGAGCGTGCACATCTGCTCGAACTGCGGACACACCGAGCACACCTTCGGCGCCGGCGGCGGCGCGCGCATGGCCGAGCAGTACGGGGTGAAGCTGCTCGGCGAGCTGCCGCTCGATGCGCGCATCCGCGAGGAGGCCGACGGCGGGCGGCCGACGGTGATCGCCGCCCCCGACTCAGCGCGCGCGCGCTGCTATCTCGAGATGGCGCGCCGCACCGCCGGAGCACTCGCGCTGCGCGCGCGCGACCGCAGCAGCGTGTTTCCCAAGATCGTCATCGAAGAGACCTGAAGACTGGAACTCATGAGCATCAAGTCAGACAACTGGATCCGGCGCATGGCACGCGAGCACGGCATGATCGAGCCGTTCGAGCCCGGGCAGGTGCGCCAGAGCAACGGCCAGCGCATCGTCTCCTACGGGACTTCGAGCTATGGCTACGACGTGCGCTGCGCGAGCGAGTTCAAGATCTTCACCAACATCAACTCGACCATCGTCGACCCGAAGAATTTCGACGAGAAGAGCTTCGTCGACTTCGCCGGCGAAGTCTGCATCATTCCGCCGAACTCGTTCGCGCTGGCGCGTACCGTCGAGTACTTCCGTATACCGCGCAACGTGCTGGTGGTGACGTTGGGAAAAAGCACTTATGCGCGCTGCGGCTGCATAGTCAACGTAACGCCGCTCGAGCCCGAGTGGGAGGGCCATGTCACGCTCGAGTTCTCCAACACCACCCCGCTCCCCGCCAAGATCTACGCCAACGAAGGCGTCGCGCAGATGCTGTTCTTCGAGTCGGACGAGGTGTGCGCGACCTCCTACAAGGACCGTGGCGGCAAGTATCAGGGCCAGCGCGGCGTCACCCTGCCCAAGACCTGACGCGCCTCATTGCCGCGAGAGGCTCCGGATCTCCATGGTCCACTGCACCTCGTCGCCCTTGGTCTGCTCCACCTTCACCGGCACGTAGCCTTGGTGCGACGCGCACCAGAAGCGCGTGATGCGCGGCGAGCCGGCCTTCTGCGAGCGGTAGATCACGGTCGGAATCGCGCCGATCGGGGTCTCGAGCGTGGCCTCGCCATCGCGCGCGAACTGATACGCACGCGGGCCGTGCGGGTCGATCATCAGGAAGCTGCTCGGAGTGCGGCCCGCCAGCAGCTCGACCATGAGCGCCAGCTGCACCGAGCCATCGTCCTGCACGCCGGGCGCGAGCGGCTGCTCCAGGCGGGCACCGTCGAGCGTGCCGGTGACCTGGTGCGCTTGCCAGTCGTAGCTGAGGTCGCTGGATCGCGCGCTGTCGCCGCCTTCGGACTTGAAGCTCTGCGGCTGCACTCCGGCGGCCGTGACCCGTACGACGCTCACCTGGCGCGGCGGGAAGACGCCCGCGGCCAGCCGGCCGAGGCCGCGCCCCGAGCTGCTCGAGCTCATCGTCCAGGTGTCGCCGGTCTGCTCGAGCTTGAGATCGGAAATTGCGACCGTCATGCCGTGCCAGATCCCCTCATAGCTTGCCCGGTAGGGCTTGAGCTCGTCGGCGCGGCTCACGTCGGCGAGACCCGCGGCGGCGAGCGCCAGCACCATGAGCTCACGGCGCAGTCGCGGCACGGAAGTCCTCCAGCAGCGGCGCCGTGAGCCGCCGGCCATCGAGCCATGCTGCGCCGTCGCGCCAGGCGAGGCGTCCGTCGGCGAACCAGCCAAGGGCGCGCGGGTAGATGACATGTTCGGTGGCGAGCACGCGTGCGGCCAGCGTCGCCTCGGTGTCGCCGGGCTCGACCGCGACCTGCGACTGCAGCACCACCGGGCCGGCGTCGAGCTCCGGGGTCACGAAATGGACGCTCGCGCCGTGCACCGCGTCACCGGCGGCGAGCACGCGGCGATGCGTGTCGAGGCCGCGGTATTTCGGCAGGAGCGATGGGTGGATGTTGAACATGCGGCCGAGATGGCGGGCGACGAACTCCGCCGACAGTACCCGCATGAAGCCGGCCAGCGCCACCGTGTCCGCCGCGTGCCGCTCGAGGGCGGCGGCGAGCTCGCGCTCGAAGGCAGGCCGCTCGCCGGGGTGTGCCAGGGTGGCGGTCGTGAGGCCCCATGCCCGCGCCGACTCGAGTCCGGCGGCGCCCGCCCGGTCGGATATCACGACCGCGACCTGCGCCGCAAGCGCGCCGCTCGCACAGGCCCGCGCCAGGGCGTCCATGTTGGAGCCGCGCCCGGAGATCAGTATCGCGAGCGAGAGCGGCGTGGCGGTGGCGCTCATTCCTGGATGTGTACGCCGCGTCCGCCCGCGCGGACCGAGCCAATGATCGCGGCGGTCTCGCCGTGCGCGGTGAGGAACTCGGCCGCGGCGGCGGCGCGGTCCGCCGGCACTATCACCACCATGCCGATGCCGCAGTTGAAGGTGCGGTACATCTCGGCGGCGTCGATGTTACCGGCGCGCTGCAGCCAGTCGAACACCGGATCGCGCGCCCAGCGGCTGCGCTCGAGCACCGCCTCGAGACCTGCGGGCAGCACCCGCGGAATGTTGTCGGTGAGGCCGCCGCCGGTGATGTGCGCCAGCGCGTGCACCGGCAGCGCGCGCATCAGCGCCAGCAACGGCTTCGCGTAGATGCGCGTCGGTGCGAGCAGCCGCTCGAACAGCGCGCGGCCTTCGACCATGGTCGACGCGGTCGCGCCGGCCGCCGTGACCAGCTTGCGGATCAGCGAGTAGCCGTTGGAGTGCGGCCCGGACGAGGCGAGGCCGACGATGGCATCGCCGGCCGCGGTGCGGGTGCCGTCGATGATCGCTTCCTTCTCGACCACGCCGACGCAGAATCCCGCGAGGTCGTAGTCCTCCCCGTGGTACATGCCGGGCATCTCCGCGGTCTCGCCGCCGACCAGGGCCGCGCCCGCCTGCACGCAGCCTTCGACGATACCGCGCACCACCGCTTCGGCGACGTCCACGCGCAGCTTGCCGGTCGCGTAGTAGTCGAGGAAGAACAGGGGCTCGGCGCCCAGCACCACGACGTCGTTGGCGCACATCGCCACGAGATCGATGCCGATCGTGTCGTGGCGCCCGGCGTCGATGGCGAGACGGAGCTTGGTGCCGACGCCGTCGGTGCCCGAGACCAGCACCGGGTGCCGATAGCCCTTCGGCAGCTCGACCAGCGCGCCGAAGCCGCCGATGCCCGCGAGCACCTCGCGGCGCTGCGCGCGCCGCACCAGCGGCTTGATGCGCTCGACCAGCTCGTCGCCGGCGTCGATGTCGACACCGGCATCACGATAAGTAATGCCAGGACGGTCAGTCATAAGGTTTGTGCGAGCGGGGCCGGCGCCGTCCGGTCAGCGGCGCGTGTGCTATTGTACATTCCGTCCACCGCCGGCGTGTGCGATCCGGACGATGTCGCAATCCTACCCAAGATCAACTGCCGTGAGCCGGCGTCCGCGTGCAGCTGTCGCCGCTGTGCTGATCACGCTGCTCGGTGCGCTGCCGCCCGCGGCCTGGGCGCTGCGCCCGGTGCGCGTCTACGAAGTCGATCTCGACGAGCGCTCCACGACCGCGGTGCAGAACGCCATGCGCCAGGCGCTGGTGCGCGCCACCGGGCGGCGCGAGTCCGCCGACGACCCGGCGCTCGCCGCCGTGATCGCCGATGCTGCGCGCTACGTGAAGAGCTATGCCACCGGCCCGCGCGGCGAGGCGCAGGTGGTGTTCGACGGCGCGGCGGTCGGACACGCGATCGACACCGCGGGCCGCAGTGTCTGGGACGGCAACCGTCCCTTCACGCTGGTTGTCGTCTATCCGCCGCCCGGGCGCGCCGACGCCGACGCCGCGCGCGTCGAGCTCGAGCACACCGCCGCCGAGCGCGGACTGCCGATCAGCGTGATCCCGCTGACGGTCGTCGACGGCGGCGGCAACACGCTCGGCGCCCAGGCGCTGCTGCAGTCGGCGCAGCGCTACGGCGGCGACCAGGTACTGGTGGGGCGCGCTGACGCGGCGGGGGTGGCCGCGGGACAGCTGCAGTGGACGCTGTACACGCGCGCGCAAAGCGAGAGCTGGACCGGTCCTTTGAGCGCGGGCATCGATCACGCGGTCGATCTCCTCGCGCCGCCGCCGGGCGCGGCCGGCAGGGAGACCGAGACCGCGACGCGCGTGCGCATCGAGGGCGTCGCACGGCTCGCCGACCATGCCGCGGTCGAGCGGCTGCTCGAGAGCGTTGCGGGCGTGCGTCGCGCCGAGGTCGCCGAGGTCGACGCCGGCAGTGTCACCTTCGAGGTGGATATGCGCGGCGGTGCCGCCGCCCTCGAGCGCGAGCTGACGGCTTCGCCGCGCATGGTGCGCAGCGGCTCGGGCAGCGCCCTGGTCTACCGTTACAAGCCGCAGGGATGAGCACGCGCCCGCGGCCCGACTCTCCCGTACCACCGTGCGCCACCTTCCCAACTTCATCTGCCTGATCCGTATCGCGCTGATCTGGCCGATCGCCGCCGCGCTGCACGCCGGCGACATGCGGACGGCGCTCGTGCTGTTCGTCGCGGCGGGGGTCTCCGACGGTCTCGACGGCTACCTCGCCAAGCGTTTCAACTGGACCTCCGAGCTCGGCAAGATCCTCGATCCGCTCGCCGACAAGCTGCTGCTGCTGACGGTGTTCGTCGAGTCGACGTGGCTCGGGCTGATTCCCTGGTGGCTGACCGCGGCGGTGGTGGCGCGTGATGTGTTGATCGGACTCGGCGCGCTGGTCTATCGGCTGTGGTTCGGGCCGCTGCGCGGCCGTCCGACCACCCTCAGCAAGATCAACACGGCGCTGCAGCTCCTGTACGTGATGCTGGTGATGCTCAACGCCGCGGCCGGCCTACCGCCGCGCGAGACGCTCGATGCCGCCGCGGCCGTCACGCTCGCGACCACCGTACTGTCGGGGCTGCACTACGTCAGCACCTTCACGCGCCGGGTGTGGACGCCGGCGCGGCCAGCCTGAGCCGATGCAACAGCTGCCACTCGGGGTGCGGCTTGCGGACCGCGCGCTGTTCGCGAGCTTTCTGCCCGGGCGCAATGGCGAGGCGCTCGCGCACGCGCGCGCCATCGCGGACGGCGGTGCGCGCGGCGCGACCTGGCTCGGTGGGCCCGGCGGCAGCGGCAAGACCCACCTGCTGCAGGCGATCTGCGCCGCGGCCGGTGAACGGGTGCGCGCCGGGTACGTGCCGCTCGGGGAAATCGCGCGACTCGGGGTCGGGGTGCTCGACGGGCTGGCGCAGATCGAATGCCTGTGTCTCGACGACCTCGACCGCGTCGTGGGCGAGCACGCGTGGGAGCATCGGCTCTTCGGCCTGCTGCGCGAGACCGAGGAAGCGGGCGGCGCGCTGGTCGTGACGGCGCAGACGCCGCCGGCGCTCCTGCCCTGGGCGCTGCCCGATCTCGGGTCGCGCCTCACGGCGAGTGCGGTGTTCGCGCTGCGCGCGCTGGATGAGTCCGAGCAGCACGCGGCTCTCGAGCTGCGCGCGCGCCTGCGCGGCCTCGAGCTCCCCGAGGAGACCTGGCAGTGGCTGCGGCGGCGCTATCCGCGCGACATGCGCCGTCTCTACGAGCTGCTCGACACCCTCGATGCCGCCGCGCTCGCCGCCCAGCGCCGCCTCACGGTGCCCTTCATTCGTGACGTGCTGCGCGCATCGCCCCCGCCGCCCCGCTGAGCTGCACGGCAAGCTGGGCGACTCTGCGACCGAGCACCTGGGCGAGGGATTGTTCCTCCGCCGTGAGCGAGGGTGCCTGCCCGGGGCGGCCGAGGTGCGAGGCACCGTACGGGGTGCCGCCGCTCGAAGTCTCATTCAGCGCGGGCTCGGTGTAGGGCAGACCGACCAGATACATGCCGTGATGCAGCAGGGGCAGCATCATCGATATCAGCGTGGTCTCCTGGCCGCCGTGCATGGTCTGGGTCGAGGTGAAGACGCCCGCGGGCTTGCCGGCCAGCGCGCCCGACAACCACAGGCTCGAGGTACCGTCGAGGAAATACTTCAGCGGCGCCGCCATGTTGCCAAAGCGTGTCGGGCTCCCGAGCACGAGTCCCGCCGTCTCGCGCAGGTCATCGAGCGTGGCGTAGGGCGGCCCGCGCTCGGGCACGGGGCGCGGTGGGGCCTCGCTGGCGGCGGCGACCGGCGGCACGGTGCGCAGCCGTGCGCTCGCTCCCGCGACCGACTCGACTCCCCGGCAGACGTACCGGGCAAGCTCGGCGGTGGCGCCGCCGCGGGAGTAGTAGAGCACCAGGATCTCTGACATGTTGGAACGAGTCTCCGCAGACGCTTGTCACCAGGCTCAAGTAATATTACGGGTTCTGCCGTTGGGGGACGCAAGCTGGGCGTGATTTGCAAGAGAAGCGTGGTAGCCGGGCGTGTCCAGGGTGTCTTCTACCGTGCCACCGCGGCGCGCCGCGCGCAGGAGCTGGGCATTCACGGGCATGCGCGCAACCTCCCGGATGGCCGTGTTGAAGTGCTGGCGTGCGGCGAGCGCGAGGCGGTGCAGGCATTCGTGAGCTGGCTGTGGATCGGCTCATCCGCCTGCAAAGTGACCTCGGTCGAGTCGAGCGACGCGCCCGTGGACACAACACTCCCGCATGGATTTCACTCCACCTGAAAGACCTATGGTGATGCGCAAGCTCCGCTCGCTCCTGCTCGCCCTCCTCACCACGGGGGCGATCACGGGCTTCGCGGCGCCTGCGGACGCGCAGCCGGCAGCGCAAGCGCCCCCGGCCGCGCAGCCCGCGGTACCGGTGCCCGCACCGGAGACGCCGCCCGCCCCGGTCTCCGAAGGGGCGGCCGCGCAGCCGGCGGCAACGCCCGCCCCGGCGGCTCCGCCCGCGACACCCGAGGCGCCCGCCGCCGGCGATACGCTCGCGCCCGCCCTGCCGGCCGCCGCCGCGCCGAAGCTCGGGTTGTTCCATCGCCCCCCGAAGGGGCAGGCGTGGGTGGCCGCCGCCAGCCCGCTCGCCGCGCAGGCGGGGCTCGAGATACTCGCCAAGGGCGGGAACGCCATCGACGCCGCCGTCGCCGTGCAAACCATGCTCGGGCTGGTGGAGCCGCAGAGCTCAGGGATTGCCGGCGGTGCTTTCCTCATGTACTACGACGCGCGCACGCGCGAGGTGAGCGCGCTCGATGGGCGCGAGAAGGCGCCGGCCGCGGCGCCCTCCAACATGTTCCTCGATGAGCACGGCAAACCGTTGCCGTTCCTCGAGGCGGTGCGCAGTGGCCGCTCCACGGGCGTGCCGGGCGCGATCGCCATGCTGTACGCGGCGCATGCGAAGTTCGGCTCGCTGCGCTGGAAGGAGCTGTTCCAACCGGCGATCCGTGCTGCCTCGCAGGGTTTCAGAGTCCCGGAGCGGCTGGCATCGTTCCTCGGCGAGGGCTCGCCGTTTCCACCGACCAACGAGATCCGGAAGCTGTTCTCGCGGCCCGACGGCGAGCCGCTCGAGGCAGACGACATCTTCCGCAATCCCGAGTACGCCAGCATTCTCGACCGCATCGCGCGCGACGGGCCGCGCGCCTTCTATACCGGCGCGCTCGCGCGTGCCATCGTTGACGAGACGCACGCGGAGCCCCTGTCCGGAACCATGACGCTGCAGGACCTGGCCTCGTATCGTCCCGAGTGGGACCCGCCGCTCTGCCGGCCGTTTCACCGCTACTCCGTGTGCGCGCCGCCGCCGCCCGCCGGCGGCGTATCGCTCCTCGAGCTGCTCGGCATTCTCGACCGGACCGATATCGCCGCGCGCGGCTCGAACGATCCCGAGTCCTGGTTCCTGTTCGCCCAGGCGAGCCGGCTCGCCTACGCCGACCGCGACCGCTACGTCGGCGATCCGCATTTCGTCGCGGTGCCGGTCGAGCGGCTGCTCGATCCCGCGTACATCAGGCTGCGGGCGCAGCTGATCGGCGAGCATGCGGGCCCGGCGCCGCTGCCGGGGGAGATCTCCGTGCCGCGCGGCCGTGATGCCACCACCGAGTCGCAGGGGACCAGTCATTTCGTCGTGCTGGACCAGGATGGCAACGTCGTGTCGATGACCACGACGATCGAATCGGTGTTCGGCTCGGGCCGCCTGGTCGGCGGCTTCGTGCTCAACAACCAGCTCACCGACTTCTCGTTCACCCCGAGCGATGCGGGACAGCCGGTCGCCAACGCGGTGCACGGCGGCAAGCGTCCGCGCTCCTCGATGGCGCCGGTGATCGTGCTCGATCGCGACGGCAGCTTCGTGGCGGCGCTCGGCTCGCCCGGCGGCTCGGCGATCACCGAGTACAACGCCAAGGCGCTGGTCGGCCTGCTCGCCTGGAGGCTGACCCTCAAGCAGGCGATCGAGCTGCCGAATCTGATCGCGCGCGGCGACAGCTTCACCGGCGAGCTGGCCAAGTTCACCCCCGAAGTCCTCCAGGGGCTGCGCGAGCGCGGCATGGTGTTGAAGTCCGGGCGCGCCGAGAACTCGGGGCTCCACGGCATCGTGCGTCTCCCCGATGGCACCTATCAGGGAGCGGCCGATTCACGCCGCGAGGGCGTGGCGCTGATGCTGCCGGCGCGGCCGGCGAAGCATCACTAGCGTGGTTTGAATCCGAGGTCGTCGGCGCCGTTCCAGCGCCTCCAGGCGGTCAGCACGCGGTCCGGATAGTCGCGCTTGCCCGGGCTGCCGTTGTAGCGCGCCAGCGCCTTGCGCACGTCGTTGTGCTCGTAGCCGAGGTAGTAGCGCAGGATCGCGCAGCCCATGTGGACGTTCGGCGCGATGTGCACCAGCTCGTAGCGGCGCATGCCGAGCTGCTCGGGCCAGAAGGGCATCACCTGCATCAGGCCCACCGCGCCGGCCGAGGAGACCGCCCAGCGATCGAAACGGCTTTCGACGGCGATCAGCGCCATCACCAGCCCCGGTGGCAGGCGTGATTCCCCCGCGCGGTGCGTCTCGCAATACACCTGCTTGAGAATCTCCAGCCGCTCGGACTGATCCTTCACGATGGCGCGCAGCCGCGGCTCCATGAGCGTGTACCAGACTGCCGAGTCGTAGTGATCGTCAAAGCACTGCGCCTGGCTGATGGCGCGCGCCACCACGTCGCGCAGCGCGGGGTCGAGCTGCTGGTCGGCGCGGGCGGGGGTGGCGGCGAGCGTCAGGACCGCCAGTGCCAGGGCGGGCAGGGCGAGCGCCGCGCGCCGGGACGGTGCCAGCGTTGCCCCCGCGATCCGCACCGCCTCACCCCAGGCGTGCGCGGACGAAGCCGAGCGCTTCGGCCGCCGGAAACTCGGTGCTCTGCGTGTCGCGGCGGTGCCGGTACTCGAGCTTGCCGGCCTCGAGGCCGCGTTCCGCCACCACCAGGCGATGCGGAATGCCGAGGAGCTCGGCGTCGGCGAACTTGACGCCGGGGCGGGCGTCGCGATCGTCGAGCAGCACCTCGATGCCGGCGTCGGTGAGCTCGGCGTACAGACGGTCGGCGGTGGCGCGGACACGGTCGGACTTCTGCAGATTCAGCGGAACCAACACCACCTGAAAGGGGGCGATCGGATCGGGCCAGATGATGCCGCGCTCATCGTGATTCTGCTCGATGGCCGCGGCTACGATACGCGTCACACCTATGCCGTAGCATCCCATGCGCAGCGGCGTCTCGCGGCCGGCCTCATCGAGCACCATGGCGTGCATCGGCTCGCTGTACTTGCAGCCGAGCTGGAAGATGTGGCCTACCTCGATACCGCGCGCGATCTTCAGGCGCCCCCGGCCCGAAGGACTCGGATCGCCCTCGACCACCTTGCGCAGATCCGCGGCCACCGCTGCCGGCACGTCGCGCTGCCAGTTGACGCCGGTGAAGTGCATATCGGTCTCGTTGGCGCCGCACACGAAGTCGGCGAGCCCGAACGCGGCGTGATCGGCGTAGATCGGGCAGCTGAGGCCCACCAGCCCGACGTAGCCCGGCTGGGTGCCGGTCGCAGCCAGCACTCGCTCGGCGTTCGCCAGGCGCAAGGGGCTCGCGACGCCCGGGAGCTTCTGCGCCTTGACGGCGTTGAGCTCGTGGTCGCCGCGGAGCGCGAGCGCGACGACACCGCCGTCCGCGCCGTCGACGATCAGAGTCTTGACGCAGCGCGCCGGGGCGATCTTGAGGAACCGCGCCAGATCCTCGATGGTGCGCACGCCCGGGGTAGCGACCTTGCGCAGCTCCTCGCGCGGTGCCGGGCGCGGCTCCGCCGGCGGCAGCGCCGCGGCGGCTTCGAGGTTCGCCGCATACTCGTCGCCGTCGGAGAAGACGATCGCGTCCTCGCCCGAGTCGGCCAGCACGTGGAACTCCTGGCTGACGTCGCCGCCGATCGCGCCGGAGTCGGCGCGCACGGCGCGGAAGGTGAGCCCGGTGCGCGTGAAGATGCGCGTGTACGCGTCGTACATGGCGCGATAACCCTCGCGCAGCGACTCCTCGTCGAGGTGAAACGAATAGGCGTCCTTCATGATGAACTCGCGGGCGCGCATGACGCCGAAACGCGGCCGCACCTCGTCGCGGAACTTGGTCTGGATCTGATAGAAGTTCACCGGCAGCTGCCGGTAGCTCTGCAACTCGCGCCGGACGATGTCGGTGATCACCTCTTCATGGGTCGGGCCGAGCACGAAGTCTCGCTGGTGGCGGTCCTTGAAGCGCAGCAGCTCCGGACCGTATTCGGTCCAGCGTCCCGACTCCTGCCACAGCTCGCCGGGCTGTACCGCCGGCATGACCATCTCGAATGCGCCGGCGCGGTTCATCTCCTCGCGAACGATGCGCTCGACCTTCTGCAGCACGCGCATCCCGAGCGGCAGCCAGCTGTAGAGGCCCGCCGCCAGACGCCGGATCAGGCCGGCGCGCAGCATGAGCTGATGACTCACGACCTCCGCCTCGGCGGGGGTCTCCTTCATGGTGTTGATCGGGTATTGCGAAAGACGCATCGCGCAGAGCTTGTGCTACGGAGCCAAAAACAAGGAGTTGGCATCTTAGCAGGAGGCCCCTGATAAGATGCCGGGCGATTGGCCCGACGCCGGTGCACCGAGAGCGAACCGTTGGAGACTCCGACCCTGCCCCACAACCGACCGCGCAGCCGGGGGATTTACCTGCTGCCGAATCTGCTCACCACCGGGTGCCTGTTCTCGGGCTTCTACGCGGTGGTGGCGGCGATCGACAAGCACTTCGCCCCGGCGGGCATGGCGGTGTTCGCCGCCATGATCTTCGACACCCTCGACGGGCGCATCGCGCGGCTCACGCACACCGAGAGCTCGTTCGGCAAGGAATACGACAGCCTCGCCGACATGGTGGCCTTCGGCCTCGCACCGGCGATCGTGGCCTACCAGTGGGGCGTGGTGCGCATCGCGGAGTTCGGCCACTACTGGGGGCGCTTCGGCTGGCTGGCGTGTTTCTTCTACGCGGTCGCGGCGGCGCTGCGGCTGGCGCGCTTCAACGCGCGGGCGGCGACCGCCGACAAGCGCTACTTCGAGGGTCTGCCGAGCCCCTCGGCCGCGGCGATCGTCGCCGCCTTCGTCTGGTTCTTCAGCGACTGGCAGGGACACGAGCCGGGGCTCACCGGGCTGATCGCGGCGTTCGTCGTCACCGCCACCGCCGGGGCCCTCATGGTGAGCCGCTTCGGTTATCCGAGCTTCAAGCAGTTCGATCTCGACCGCCGCATCAAGTTCGTCTACATGCTGCTCGTGCCGCTGTTCTTCGTCGCCATCGCGCTCGACCCGCCGACCATGCTGCTCTCCATGTTCGGGATCTACGCGCTGTCGGCGCCGCTGCTCTGGGCCGGGCGGCGCCTGCGGCGCGCGGTGCGCGGCGTGCCGCCGGCGGGTGGCTGAGGACGCGAGAATGGCGAGCGCGCGGCGCCAGGAGTATCTCGAGGCGATCGGCATCGACCTGTGGGTGCCGCGGAGCGCGCCCGTCGCTGCACCGCTCCCAGGCACGGCGTCCGCCATCGGCGCGCGCCCCGTTCCACCCGAGCCCGCGGGCGACTCGGCGGCACGCTGGGAGGAGCTGCGCTCCGAAGTGCTTCACTGCACGCGCTGCCCGCTGCATCTCACCCGCACCCAGGGCGTGTTCGGCGTCGGACCGAGGAGCGCCGACTGGCTGGTGGTCGGCGAGGCGCCGGGCGCGGAGGAGGACCGGCGCGGCGAGCCGTTCGTCGGCGCCGCCGGACAGCTGCTCGATGCGATGCTGCGCGCCATCGGTCTCGACCGCACCAGGAACGTCTACATCGCCAACGTGCTGAAGAGCCGGCCGCCGGGTAACCGCGACCCAAAGCCCGGGGAAGTGGCGGCATGCATGCCGTACCTGGTGCGGCAGGTTGCGCTGTTGCGGCCGAAGATCATGCTCGCGGTCGGGCGGATCGCGGCGCAGAACCTGCTCGCCACCGACGCGCCTCTCGGGCGGCTGCGCGGCCGTGTGCACTACTTCGGCGAGCAGAATACCCCGCTGGTCGTGACGTATCATCCCGCCTATCTGCTGCGCACTCCGGGTGACAAGCGCAAGGCCTGGGAGGACCTGAAGTTTGCCCGCAACCTCTATCAACAGCTCACGCCGGCGGCGCTGACCGATGGCCACGGCTCCTGAGCTGCTCGGCGCGGCCGCCGAGGCGGTCCGCGTCATGCGCGACGCCGACGTTCCCGAGGTGGTCGCGATCGAGCGGGCCTCGTACCAGTTTCCCTGGAGCGAGGGGATATTCCGCGACTGCCTGCGGGTCGGCTACACCTGCCGCGTGGTGACCCTCGGGCGCGAGGTCGCGGGCTACGGCGTGATGAGCGTCGGGGCGGGCGAGGCGCATATTCTCAACCTGTGCGTCGGCGAGGGGTTTCGCTGCCACGGCTTCGGTGGGCGGCTGCTGACGCTCCTCCTCGAGCGCGCCGCCGCCGCCGGCATGAAAGAGGCGTTCCTGGAAGTGCGGCCGTCCAACACCGCGGCCATCCGGCTCTATCTGGCGCACGGCTTCGAGCAGGTCGGCACGCGGCGCGGCTACTACCAGGCCGTCGGCGGGCGCGAGGATGCGGCCGTGCTGCGGCTCGGGCTGCGCGCCGCACGCGCCCGCTCGAGCTGAGCGGCGCCACCCGTCATGGCTGACCTGGCTGCCGAAATCCATCGGCGACGAACCTTCGCGATCATCTCGCACCCCGACGCCGGCAAGACCACGCTCACCGAGAAGCTGCTGCTGTTCGGCGGCGCGATCCAGATGGCGGGCACCGTCAAGGGCCGCAAGGCCGCCCGCCACGCCACCTCCGACTGGATGCGGCTCGAGCAGCAGCGCGGCATTTCCGTGACCTCGTCGGTGATGCAGTTCCCCTATCGCGACCACATCGTCAACCTGCTCGATACGCCCGGTCACGAGGACTTCTCCGAGGACACCTACCGCACGCTCACGGCGGTCGATTCGGCGCTCATGGTCATCGACTGCGCCAAGGGCGTCGAGGAGCGCACCATCAAGCTCATGGAGGTTTGCCGGCTGCGCGACACGCCGATCATGACCTTCATCAACAAGCTCGACCGCGACGGGCGCACGCCCATCGAGCTGCTCGATGAGATCGAGAGCGTGCTGCGCATCGCCACGGCGCCCGTGACCTGGCCGATCGGCATGGGGCGCGAGCTGCGCGGCATCTATCACCTCGCCGAGGACCGCATCTACGCCTATGTGCCCGGCGAGCGCGGCCGGGTGGGTGAGAACCGCACCATCGAGGCTCTCGCGAGCGAGGCGGCGCGCGAGTTTCTCGGCGAGCAGGCGCGCCCGTTCCTCGAGGAGATCGAGCTCGTCAAGGGGGCGACCGGGCGCTTCGACCCGCAGGCCTACCGCGCCGGACGGCAGACGCCGGTGTTCTTCGGCTCCGCCATCAACAACTTCGGCGTCGAGGAGCTGCTGGCGGCCTTCACGATGCACGCCCCCGGCCCGCTGCCGCGCGCGACGCGCGAGCGCACGGTCGCGGCCGAGGAGCCGGCGCTCGCCGGCTTCGTTTTCAAGATCCAGGCCAACATGGATCCGGCGCATCGCGACCGCATCGCATTCCTGCGCCTGTGCGCCGGCAAGTACACGCGCGGCATGCGCCTCTACCACGTGCGGCTCGGCAAGGAGGTGCGGGTCGCGGATGCGCTCACCTTCATGGCGGCGGACCGCGCCCAGGCCGAGGAGGCCTACGCGGGCGACATCATCGGGCTGCACAACCACGGCACGATCAACATCGGTGACACCTTCACGCAGGGCGAACGGCTGGCCTTCACCGGCGTGCCGGACTTCGCTCCGGAGATCTTCCGGCGCGCGGTGCTCAAGGATCCGCTGCGCATGAAGGCGCTGCAGAAGGGACTGTCGCAGCTGTGCGAGGAGGGGGCGACGCAGCTGTTCCGGCCGCTGCGCAACAACGAGCTGATCCTCGGGGCGGTCGGGCAGCTGCAGTTCGAGGTGGTGGCGTTCCGCCTCGCGGACGAGTACGGCGTGCAGTGCGTGTTCGAGCCGGTGACGGTGTACACCGCGCGCTGGGTCGACGGGGCCCACCCGCAGCGCCTCGAGGAATTCCGCGCGCGCGCCCACGACCACCTGGCGCTCGATCACCACGGCGCGCTGGTGTACCTGGCCCCATCGCGCGTCAACCTCGAGCTGACGATCGAGCGCTGGCCGGGCATCGTCTTTCGCGAGACCCGCGAGCACGCTGGTTAATTGGGCAAAAGTCGCCTGC
>DATMRG010000073.1:0-7078 GCA_035566495.1 Steroidobacteraceae bacterium
CGCCGAAGCGCAGCACCGCGGTGGCGGCGGTCGACGAGGCGCCGCGATACCAGTCCCAGCGCTTGAGAATCGCGCGCACCCGCAGCAGGAACTCCTTGAGATGAAAGGGTTTGGCCAGGTAGTCGTCGCCGCCCGCCTCGAGTCCGTGCACCCGATCGACTGGGTCGCCGCGCGCGGTGAGAAACAGCACCGGTGTGTTGTTGCCTTCATCGCGCAGGGTGCGGCACACCGCGAAGCCATCGAGCCCGGGCAGCATGACGTCCAGCACGACGAGTGCGCAGCTCTCGGCGCGCAGCCAATCGAGCGCCGCACGCCCGTCGCCCACCTGTGCGACCTCGTAGCCTTCCGCCCGCAGGTTCTCCATGACCCCGGCGGCGAGATGCGGGTCGTCCTCGACCACGAGCACGCGGCTCGGCGCGGGGGTGCTCATGCGCGGGTCACCGAAGCGGCGGGCCAGGTGAGGACGAAGCACGCCCCCTGGCCGACGCCGGCGCTCTCGGCCGTGACCCGGCCGTCCGCGAGCTGCATCAGCCGCTTCACTATGTAGAGCCCGAGCCCGGTGCCGTACTGGCCGCTGCCGCCGCCGTGATTCAGGCGCGAGAACTTCTCGAACAGCCGCGCGCCGTCGGCGGGCTGGAAGCCGACGCCGCTGTCGCGCACCGCCAGCGCGACTTCGCCGCCGCCGGCCTGGGCGGTGACCGCGACGCTGCCGCCGCCCACCGGCGTGACCGCGGCGAGCGCGTTCTCGAGCACGTTGCGCACGATGACATCGAGGGCGAGCGGGTCGGTGAGTACGTAGAGGCCCGGGGCGACGTCGCTGGTCAGGGCGATGCGCTGCCCGCGGGCGCGCTCCTCGAGCGCCCCGAGCACGCGCGCCACGGCGCTGGCAAGCTCCACCGGCTCGGACCTCAGGTCCACCCGGCCGCGCTCGAGCCGCACGCTCTCGAGGATTTGCGTGACCATCGTCTCCATGCGGCCGAGGTCGGCGAGCATGCGCGCAATCAGCTGGCGCGACTGCTCGGGCGCGAGGGGGCGCAGCGCCATGGTCTCGAGCGAGAGCTGCAGGCTCGCGAGCGGCGTCTTGAACTGGTGGGACACCAGTGCGAGGAAGTCGTCCTGCTCCTCGAGCACCCGCGCCTCGGCGCGCAGGGCGCGCGCGATCACCGCGATGCACGCGGCCAGCGCCAGCAGGAAGAACGCGCCTTCCCAGGCGTACTGCCGGTAGCGGCGCGCCTCTTCGCTGACCAGCGCCCGCTCGGCGGCGGGCGCGAGGCGCGCCTGCCCGGCCGCGATCTCGATGTCGGGCAGCAGCTCGCGCACGCGCGCCTTCTCGACCCCGGCGTCGAGCAGCGCCTGCGCGGCGCGTGCCTGCCCGGCGTACAGCGCGCGCGCCGCCCGCACCTTCTCGACCGTGTAGTCGTGCTGGTCGAACAACCACCATCCGACCTGCACCGCCGACACCACGACCAGCGCGAGCGCCGTGAGCTGAAAGACGCGGGTGGCCTTCATGACCGTGCGCTCACTCGCCCTCCGCCAGCGCGGCGGCGAGCGCCGTCGTGAATTCCTCGAGATCGGCGCGCGCATGCGCGAGCGAGAGGAAGCAGGCCTCGTAGGCCGAGGGCGGCAGATACACTCCGCGGCCGAGCATGGCGTGAAACAGCCTGGCGAAACGCTGCGACTCGCGCTCACTCAGCACCGCCGCGGTGCGCGGCGCGCCCTGCTCGTGGAACGCCAGCCAGAAGAGCGAACCGACCCGCACCAGGCTCACCGGATGAGGCGCACGCGCCAGTACCGGCCGGAGCAGTCCCTCGAGCTCGGCGCCACGCGCCTCGAGTCGTTGCCAGCCCGACTCGTGCTCGAGCACATCGAGGGTCGCGAGCCCCGCCGCCATCGCGACCGGATTTCCCGAGAGCGTGCCCGCCTGATACGTATCGCCGTCGGGCGCGAGGCGCGCCATGATGCGCCGCTCACCGCCGAAGGCGCCGACCGGCATGCCGCCGCCGATCACTTTGCCGAAGGTGGCGAGATCGGGCCGAATGCCGAGGAGCTCGGCGGCGCCGCCGCGCGCCAGGCGAAAGCCCGAGATCACCTCGTCGAAGATGAGCAGCGTGCCGTGCGCGCGCGTCACGCGCCGCAGCGCTTCGAGAAACGCGGGCCGTTGCGGCAGGAGGCCGTGATTGGCGGGCACGGGCTCGATGATGACCGCGGCGATCTGCGCGCCCTCGCGCTCGAACAGCGCCGCGAGCGCGGCCTCGTCATCGAGCGGCAGCACGCGGGTGCAGCCGGTGAAGGCCTGCGGGACTCCCGCCGACGAAGGCTTGCCGAGCGTCGCGAGCCCCGAGCCCGCCGCCACCAGCAGATGGTCCGCGTGCCCGTGATAGCAGCCGGCGAACTTGACGATGAGGTCGCGCCCGGTGAAGGCGCGCGCCACGCGGATCGCGCTCATCACCGCCTCGGTCCCCGAGGATACGAAGCGCACCTGCTCGGCCGCCGGGTAGGCCGCCGCGACGCGCTCGGCGAGCTCGACCTCGGCCTCGCAGGGGGCGCCGAAGGTGGTACCGCGCTCGAGCGCGGCCTTGATGGCGGCGACGACCGCCGGGTGGGCGTGGCCGGCGATCAGCGGGCCCCAGGAGCCCACGAGGTCGAGGTAGGTGCGCCCGTCGGCATCCGTCACGCGCGCGCCGGCGCCGCGTGCGATGAAGAGCGGGGTGCCGCCCACCGCGCGAAAGGCGCGCACCGGTGAGCTCACTCCGCCCGGAATCGCCCGGCAGGCGCGCGCGTAGAGTTGGGCGGAACGTTCAGGTGCCGTCATGACTCATCCTTCACTCTATCCTCACTTGCGCGGCCCGGCTTGGCCGCGGCGAAAAATGCCTCCACGGCATCGGCGCTGGCATGCAGCGCCGCGGCGCGCAGCCCCGCGAGCGGCAAGTGCGCGAGCCGGTGCGCCACCGCCGAGCCGAGACGCTCGAGTCGGGCGCGCTGCTGCGCGTCGAGGCTGCGAAGCTCATGGCGCAGCGCGCGCGCCACTTCCTCGGCCGCGATCTCCTCGAAGCGCACGCGCAGATCCTGGAGCCGCGGGCCGAGCGCCCGCGTGGCGAGCTCCGCGCGCAGATGCGTAAGCCGCTCGTCGATGGCGGCGCGCACCGGCGCGAGCCGCAGCAGCTGCGCGAGCCGCTGCCCCTGCGCCGCCTCGATCAGATCGGACATGCCGACGCGATCGACGCCCGCGTGCCGGGCGGCGTCCGGGGCGACGTTGGGCGGCACACCGAAATCGATCACGAGCGGCGGCCGCCCGGCGCCGTCGGCGGCGATGCGCAGCCGCGACAACGCCGCCGCATCGAGCACCGGCTCGCCGCCCCCCGCCGCCAGCACCACGGCGCTGAGGCGCGGCGGCGCACTGCGGAACTCATCGAGCGACTGCGCCGTCGCTCCGAGCGACTGCGCCAGCTCGCGCGCGGTGGCGAGAGTGCGGTTGACGATCAGGAGCTGCGTACGCGCAGCGTGCAGGAGCGCCGCACAGCGGCGCGTCATGGGCGAGATGCCGAGCAGCGCGGTGGGGCCCGGCGCGCCCTCGAGGTGGCGCAGCACCCGCTCGGCGGCCAGGTCCCCGAGCGAGGGGGTGCGCACGCGGGCGGTCATGCGCCGTACGCGTCGCGCCATGCCCAGCGCTTCGCCCATCAGGCGATCCAACACCGGGCCGCAGGCCCCTGCGGCGCGCGACTCCTCCCAGGCGTCGCGCAGCTGCGCGGCAATCTCCTGCTCGCCGGCTTGGGCGGAATCGAGTCCGCAGGCCAGGAGGAACAGGTGCTCGACCGCCGCCTCACCGGTCCAGGCACGCAAGGCGCGCGCCGCCTCGCCGGGCGCTGAGTCGCGGCCGATGAGGGCACGGAATACGTCCTGACGCGAGTCGCCGGCCGCGCTGCCATCGAGCGTGGCGTAGATCACCTCGACGCGGTTACAGGTGCCGACATAGAGGATCTCGGCGGCGGCCAGCCGCTCGCGCAGCTCGGGCAGGCGCGCGGCGACCTCCGCGCGGGGCACGGCAAAGCGCGCGACTTCCTCGACGCCGGCGTGGCGATAGGAGAGGCCCACGACACCGATCTGGTGCATCTCGGCAGCTTAACCGGGCGTTACGAAGACGAATGTCACCGAATGGTCACGGACTCGAGCCCGCCAGGCAAGGAGTGTGAAGAGCGTCCCGCCCGGCGACGGCCGCAAGCCAGGACGGCCCCCCGGGATAGGGGCCGTCTCGTCAGCAGGCAGGTGACAACTGAAACGGACGCGAGGCAAATGGCAATCACCCCGCGCGGCGCCGCGGCGAACCTGAGCGCGTCGGTCAACGGCAGCGGCCACTACTGAGTGATTGCGTGAATTGCCATGAGATATCTCCTCTACCTCCTGCTTGGACTCGCGGTGGCCGTGGTGTTCGCCCGAGTCGCATCGGCGCGCGACGAGCGTTGTGACGTGCGCTTGAGCGTCGAGCTGACACCGGATGTTCCGGACGCGAGCGACCCCGGCTTCCTGAGCTCGCTCCTCAGCAATCATCCGGGATACCGGCTCGAGCTGCTGCGGCAGGACGATCCTTCGCTCATCGAGCTCGACCTCTCCGGCCCCGGTCCCGACTACCTCTGCCGCGGTGTCATCGAAACCATGCGCCGGGACGGGCGGGTACTCGAGATCCGCCTGCGCTCGGCACCCGCGCAGCCGGATGACGGATGACCGATACTAGTGGGGCAGCGGCCGTGGGGGGAAACCATGTCGGCGGCACTGATCATCGTCTACGTCTGCCTCGTTGCGGTCGAGGTCGCGGTCGTCGTGGTCTGGGTGGCCGGAACCCGCCGGCATCACTGGCCGGTCCGCCCCTCGACCGGCGACGTGGTGATCGGCGGCGCGACCAGTTTCCTCGACACGCTCGGGATCGGGAACTACGCGCAGATCACGGCATTGTTCAAGCTGCGCGGGCGCCCGCCGGACGAATTGATCCCGGGGACGCTGAACGTCGGCAACGCCGTGGGCATCCTGTTCAGCGCGGTCCTGTTCGTCACCGCGATTCAGGTCGAGCCCGTGCTGCTGATGACGATGGTCATTTGCGCGGGCGCCGGTGCCTGGATCGGCGCCGGCATCGTCAGCCGCATGCGCCGCCGCGTGATCCAGGTGTTCATGGGCATGGCCCTGCTGCTCGCCGCCGGTTTCTTCACGATGACCAACCTCGGGGTCATCCCGCCGACCGGCTCGGCCATGGGGCTGGCGGGCTGGCGGTTCGTGTTGGCGTCCGCCGCCAATTTCGTACTCGGCGCGCTGATGTGTGTCGGCATCGGTAACTATGCGCCCTCGATGGCGCTGCTGGCGCTCCTCGGCATGCATCCGATCGCCGCTTACCCGATCATGATGGCGAGCGACGGCGTGTTGATCCCCGTGGCGAGCCTTGGCTTCCTGCGCTCCGCGCGCTTCGATCCGGCGGTGGCGGTGGGCCTGACGATCGGCGGCATCATCGGCACCGTCGCCGCATTCCCGCTCATCAAGACGCTCGCGGACCACCTCACGCTGATGCGCTGGGTCGTCACCGGCGTCATCACTTACGCCGCCATCGCCATGCTGCGCTCCGCGTGGGTCTCGCAATCCGACCTGCCGGCGCCGGCGGCGGCCGGCCCGGGTTAATCGGCCGCCAGCCTGGTGAGCCGCGCTTGCTTCAGCAACCGTCTCTCAAACCGGGCGCGCCGTCCAGTCGTCGCACTTGCCCCTGGGATTGGCGGGACCGTTGAACAGCGCGCATTGGCCGCAGGCTGTGGCTCCGGCTCCAGGGGTAAAGAAGCGGCAGGCGCTACAGGTCTTGCCGGGATCCGGCGACTTCTCGGTGTAGTTGTCCAATTTGCGTTGCCGCTTCTCGGCCTCACTAAGGGCGCTGGGTCTGGCGCAGACGAGGTGTTGTTCTTTTCCACGCGCCACTGAAGTCAAGCCCGCTGCAGCGGCAACGAGGCACGCCGTCAGCCGCCGCAACGCAGCGCGGCGTGCCTGGGTCGACTCATGATCCATCAGGACTATTTGAGCGCTGCCTGCGCTTCGGTGGCCGCCTTCTTTGCCGCAGTCAGGTCGTCGGATTTCAGCCCTGCCTGCGCTTTCGCGAGCGCCGCGGTCAGTTTGGCCTTGATCGCTGAATCGGTCGTGTCAGGAATCGCCCCATTGCCGAGCTTCTGACAAGGATTCGCTTCCTTGGCATCAAATCCCTGCCCGTTGGGTCCCACCAGGCAATTGACAGTGTGGTGCAGGTGCATATGGACCTGTTGGATGGTCGCCGCCTGGGCCGCCAGGCCGGCGTGCGTGGCTCCAGTAGCCGCTTCCTGAGCAGGATCTGCCCCTTGCGCAGAGGCAGGTAAGGCGGTGAGGAGTCCTGTGACGATACCGGCCAGGGATAGGTGAGCCGTCAGCCTTGATTTACGCATGGGTGACATCTCTATTAAGTGGGCTTGAGGAATGGATCGCTCAGATCATGCCTCAGGGTGAAGTGCGACGCACGTGAGAATTTCCGCGTTGCCGATCCCCGGGCTCAGCGGCATTCGAAATCCGCGGCGCGCAACTTGCGGGCTCTAGGCCGGCCTTTTTTGCGGTCGGGTGTCTGCCCAGACGAAGCGGCATCTTGGGGATGGCCGCTTTATGGAGAGTATCTCTCGCGCTCCTGAACGGCTCTCTTGGAGCGGTGATCTATCACGCCAAAACACAATCACGGCGTGGTCCGCTCCTTGTGCTCCTCCGGCCGCAGCGAATAATCGACGACGAAGTCGGCCACCTGGCGGCCGAGGGTCTCACCGGCCAGCTCATCGGTCAGGAAGTGCACGCCCGCGAATACGCGGCTGAGCGACGCTTCGCGCTCGGCGCCTGAGAAACTCTCGAAGTGTCTTTCGATGCCGGGTAGAACCTCGGAGGTCACGTCCAACTGGAAGTGATCCGTGGCGAAAAAAGTAACCAACACGGTTTGCGCGGCGGCGCTGATGGCTGCGTGGGCTCCCGGGTAGGAGGGATCGTTTGCGGTCTTCCCTGCTTCGGGCAACCAGTTCGGGTCTGGTTGCGTCTCGGCATTGGT
>DATMRG010000074.1:0-14098 GCA_035566495.1 Steroidobacteraceae bacterium
GCGGCGACCACGGTCTTGCCGCAGCCGACATCGCCCTGCAGCAGCCGCGCCATCGGCACGCCGGTGGCGAGATCGGCCTCGACTTCCTCGAGCGCGCGCGCCTGGGCACGGGTGAGTGAGAACGGCAGCGAGCCGATGAGACGCCGCGCGAGCCCGTCCGCGTCGTCGAGCCCCCAGGCCGGATCGCTCTTCAGCGCGCGCTTGCGCCGGCGCAGCGCGAGGGTGTGCGCCAGGAGCTCCTCGAACGCGAGGCGCCGCTGCGACGGATGGCGGCCGGCGGCGAGCTCGAGCAGCTGCGCCTCGCGCGGGGGCCGATGGAGATAGAGGAGCGCCTCCTGGAGGCCCGGCAGTCCCGCCGGCAGCGCGGCGCGAGCCGGGACGAGATCCGGCAGGCCGGTACGTGCGACCTCATCGAGCGCCTGGCCGATGAGCGCCCGCAGCCGTCCCTGCGGCACTCCCTCGGTCAGCGGGTAGATCGGGGTGAGCGTCTCCTCGAGCGGCGCGGCTTCGGCGGCCGCCAGGCGCCGGTACTCGGGGTGCACCATCTCGAGCCCGAGAGGTCCGCGGCGCACCTCGCCGAAGCACCTGATGCGCGTGCCGCGCACCAGGCCCTGCTGCTGGCTGCCCGAGAAATAGAAGAAGCGCAGCGTGAGGAACCCCGAGCCGTCCGAGATCCGCGTGAGGAGCTGGCGGCGCCTGCGATAGGCGACTTCCGTGAGCTGAACCTCGCCCTCCACGGTGGCGCGGACGCCGGCGGTGAGGGCGCCGATGGCGGTGACGCGGGTGCGATCCTCGTAGCGGAGCGGCAAGAGGAACAGCAGATCCGCGACGCGCGTGACGCCGAGGCGCTCGAGCTTCGCCGCGAGCGCCGCGCCCACTCCGCGCAGGCTCGTGACCGGGCGGCTCTCCGCGCCGTGGGCGGGCGCGCCGCCGCGCTGGTCGCTACCGCCGTCGCCGTGCGCCGTCTCGGCCGCACCCGGGCGGCCCGCCGCGGGTCTCAGCCGAGGTGCAGCACGCACTCGATCTCGATCTGCGCGCCGCGCGGCAGTGCCGCGACTCCGATCGTGGAGCGCGCGGGGTAGGGCTTGGCGAAGTAGCCGCTCATGACCTCGTTGACCTTGGCGAAGTTCGCAAGATCCGTGAGGAAGATGGTGAGCTTCACCGCGTGGCCGAGCGAGCCGCCGGCCGCCTCCGCCACGGCCTTCAGGTTCTCGAACACGCGGCGCGCCTGCACCTCGATGTCGCCCGTCACGAGCTGCATGGTGGCGGGATCGAAGGGCACCTGCCCGGAGAGATACACGGTGTCGCCGGCGCGCACGGCCTGCGAATAGGGGCCGATCGCCTGCGGGGCGCGGTCGGTCTGGATGCTCTGGCGGCTCATTGGCTCATGTCCTCCTGAAAAGTCGGGTGATATCGGGCGGAGGGTGATGCGCGGATCTCAGCCGCTCGCATCGCTCTCGCCCTCGCTCTCGCGGATGGTCTCGTCCCGGGCGCGTGCGGCGATGGTACGCGTGACGCGGGTGACGTCGGGCATGCGGCGGATGACCCGCACCAGGCGCGCGAGCTGGCGCCGGTCGCGTACCCGCAGCTCGAAGGTCAGTACCGCCGCATCCGCATCCTGCTCGTCGATCGAGACGTGGTCGATGTTGGTTTCGGTGCTGGCGATCGCGGCGGCGACCGCGGCGAGCACGCCGGTGCGGTTGACCACGTGCACGCGGATCTCGGACGAGAACAGGCGATCGGGCGCGCTCTGCCAGCTGACCGGCAGCCAGTTCTCCGGGTGCTTGCGGTAGTCCTCGACGTTGACGCAGTTCTCGCGGTGGATGACGAGGCCGCGGCCGGTGGAGAGGAAGGCGAAGATCGGATCGTAGGGAATCGGGAAGCAGCAGCGTGCGTAGGTCACGAGCAGGCCCTCGGTGCCGGCGATCGCGAGTGGCGCCGGAGTCACCTTGCCATCGCCGGCCGGCGCCCCGGGCAGGAGCCGGCGCGCCACGAGCGGCGCGAGCCGCTCGCCGAGCCCGATCTTCTCGTAGAGCTCGTCGAGGTCCTTAAGTCCCAGCTCGCCGAGCGCGGCGCGCTGCACCTCGGGCTTGACGTCTTCCAGCGCCAGCCCGAACTCGCGCAGCGCCTGCGACAGGAGCCGCGCACCGAGCGCGATCGCCTCGGTGCGCCGCAAGCCCTTGAGGTAATGGCGGATGGCGCTGCGCGCCTTGGCGGTCACGACGAAGTTGACCCACGAGGGGTTCGGGGTCGCGCCCTTGGCGGTGATGATCTCGACCGTCTGGCCGTTGCGCAGCACGGTGCGCAGCGGCGTCAGCCGCCGGTCGACCTTGGCGGCGACGCAGCGGTTGCCGACGTCGGTGTGCACGGCGTAGGCGAAGTCGACGACGGTGGCGCCCGAGGGCAGGCGCAGGATCTGGCCCTTGGGCGTGAACACGTACACCTTGTCGGGAAAGAGGTCGACCTTGACGCTCTCGAGGAACTCCTCCGACGAGCCCGCCTCCTGGAGCGAGACGAGGTTCGTGATCCACTCGCGGGTGCGGTTCTGCTCGGCGGCGTCGGAGCGGTCGCCGGCCTTGTACTTCCAGTGCGCGGCGATGCCGGCCTCGGCCACGCGGTGCATGTCGGCGGTGCGCAGCTGCACCTCGATCGGCACGCCGTTCGGGCCGAACAGTGTCGTGTGGAGCGACTGGTAGCCGTTCACGCGCGGGATGGCGACGTAGTCCTTGAAGCGCCCGGGCATGGGCTTGAACACCGAGTGCACCACGCCGAGCGCCCGGTAGCAGGTGTCGGGTCGGTCGACGATGATGCGGATGCCGTAGACGTCGACGATCTCGTTGAGGAGCGAGCGCTTGCGGTGCATCTTCTTGTAGATGCTGTAGAGGTGCTTCTCGCGCGTCTCGACCTCGGCCTCGATGCCGCTCTTCAGCAGCGCGGCCTTCAGCTGCTGCTCGATCTTCTTCAGGAACTCCTTCTGGTTGCCGCGCGTCCGCCGCAGCGTGCGCTCGAGCACCTGGTAGCGGCGCGGGTAGAGCGCCTTGAAGCCGAGGTCCTCGAGCTCGAGCTTCATGTTGTAGAGGCCGAGCCGCTCGGCAATCGGCGCATAGATCTCGAGGGTCTCGCGCGCGATGGCGCGCCGCCGCGCCGGCGCCATCGCCTCGATGGTGCGCATGTTGTGGGTGCGGTCGGCGAGCTTCACCAGGATGACGCGCAGGTCGCGCACCATCGCCAGCAGCATCTTGCGGAACGACTCCGCCTGCGCCTCCTCACGGCTCTTGAACTTGATCTGGTCGAGCTTGGTGACCCCGTCGACCAGCTCGGCGACGTCGGCGCCGAAGCGCGCCGCCAGCTGGTCCTTGGGGGTCGGCGTGTCCTCGATGACGTCGTGCAGGATCGCCGCGACGATGGTGTCGGTGTCGAGGTGCAGGTCGGCGAGGATCGAGGCGGCGGCCACCGGATGGGCGATGTACGGCTCGCCGGACAGGCGCTTCTGGCCCTGGTGGGCCGAGGCGCCGAACTCGGCCGCCTCACGGATCCGTTCGACCTGCTCGGGCGCGAGGTAGCCGCCGGCGGTGGCCAGCAACTCCTTCAGTCCCGGGGTGCGTCTTCCGCCGGGCAGCAGTCCGCGGAGCGAAGACGCATAGTCCATGGGTCGCGCGCTGTCGTCAGTCTCCGAGGCCGAACTGCGGCGCGCGGAATGAGGACTGGTTGTCCGCGTCGGGCACGGCGGGCTCGGGTGCCGGCTCGGGCTCGCGCAGCATCTCCGCGGTGATGTTGCCGGCGGCGATCTCGCGCAGCGCCACCACGGTCGCCTTGTCGTTCTCGAGCGGAATGGTCGCCTCCGCGCCGTTGGCGAGCCGGCGGGCGCGTTGCGCCGCCAGCAGCACCAGCTGGAAGAGGTTATCGACGTTGTGCAGGCAGTCTTCTACGGTGATTCGGGCCATTGGGTCGCTTCAGTGAATACGCCCGGCGCGGGCTGCGCAGGGCCTTTAACTATAAGCGAAAAGCGGCTGTTTCGGCCAGTCCGCGCGGGTGCCGCGGCGCCGGGGCCGCGTCCGCTCAGGCCCCCGCCAGGAGCTCGGCGAGGAGCGGCCGCAACTCGGGGCGTTTGCTGCGCAAATCCTCGCCCTGGCCGGCGATGATGCGCCGCAGGTCCGCGACCGCCCGCTCGAAATCGTCGTTGACGACGACATAGTCGAACTCGTCGTAGTGGGACATGTCGCCGGCTGCGTCCTTGAGGCGCCGGCGGATCACCTCGGGGGTGTCGGTGGCGCGGCGCGCGAGGCGCTCGGCCAGCGCCTGGCGGGCCGGCGGCAGGATGAAGATGCTGACGGAGTCCCGCATCGCCTGCCGCACCTGCTGCGCCCCCTGCCAGTCGATCTCGAGCAGCACGTCGTGGCCCCGGGAGAGCTGCCCCTCGACGAAGGCGCGCGAGGTGCCGTAGTTGTTGTCGAACACGCGCGCGTGCTCGAGGAACTCGCCGCGCTCCACCAGCTCCTGGAACTGCGGCTTGGAGACGAAGTGATACTCGCGCCCCTCCACCTCGGTCGGACGGCGCGTGCGGGTGGTGTGCGAGATCGAGAGGCGCAGGCGCGGCTCGCCCGCGAGCAGCTCCTTGACGAGCGAGGTCTTGCCGGCGCCCGAGGGCGCCGAGATGACGTACAGCCGGCCGCGTTTCATGGTCGCGAATATACGCCGGCCGACTTCAGCGCCGCGACGAGCGCGCGCAGGGCCTGCGCACGATGACTCACTTGGTTCTTCTCGTCCGCGGAGAGCTCGGCGGCGGTGCGCGTCTCGCCGGCGGGAATGAACGCCGGGTCGTAGCCGAAGCCGCCCGCGCCGCGCGGTGCGAGGGCGATGCGGCCCTCCCAGGTGCCCCGTCCGATGAGGGGCGAGGGGTCGTCGGCCGCGCCTACCCACGCCACCACGCACTGATAGCGCGCGCCGCGGCGCGCCTCGGCTACGCCTTCGAGCTCGGCGAGGAGCAGCGCCAGGTTTGCTGCATCGCTCGCTCCCGGGTGCGCGAAGCGCGCCGACCGGACGCCGGGACGGCCGTCGAGGGCGTCGACCTCGATCCCCGAATCGTCGGCGAGCGCCGGCAGCCGGGCGGCAGCCGCGGCATGGCGCGCCTTGAGGAGCGCGTTCTCGAGAAAGGTCAGGCCGGCCTCCGGTACGGACTCGATGCCGAGCTCCGTCTGCGGCACGAGCTCGAAGCCGAACGGCGCCACGAGCGCGGCGAGCTCGCGCAGCTTCCCCTGGTTGGCGCTCGCCAGGACGACGCGCTTCACGGCGCGTCGAGCGCCTGCGCCTGCAACGCGAGCAGCTCGCCGATGCCGCCGGCGGCGAGATTCAGCAGCGCGTCGAGCTCGTGGCGGCGGAACGCGTGGCCTTCGGCCGTGCCCTGGATCTCGATGAAGGCGCCGCCGTTGTTCATCACCACGTTCATGTCGGTCTCGGCCTGTGAGTCCTCGGCATAGTCGAGATCGAGCACCGGCATGCCACCGACGATCCCGACCGAGACCGCCGCCACTTGGCCGTGCAGCGGATTCGCCGCGATCAGGCGCCGCTCGACCAGGCGCGCGCAGGCCCTGGCGAGCGCCACGTAGGCGCCGGTGATCGAGGCGGTGCGGGTGCCGCCATCCGCCTGCAACACGTCGCAGTCGAGCGTGACGGTGCGCTCGCCGAGCGCGCGCAGGTCCGCGACCGCGCGCAGCGAGCGGCCGATCAGCCGCTGGATCTCCTGGGTGCGGCCGCTCTGCTTGCCGCGCGCCGCCTCGCGCGCGGTGCGGGTATGGGTGGCGCGCGGCACCATGCCGTACTCGGCGGTGATCCAGCCCTGGCTCTTGCCGCGCAGGAACGGCGGCACGTTCTCCTCGACGCTCGCCGTGCACAGCACCTGCGTGTCGCCGAACTCGATCAGCACCGCGCCTTCGGCGTGCTTGCCGTGGGCACGGGTGAAGCGCACCGGCCGCAGCTCATCGGGCGCGCGTCCCGAGGGTCTCGCCATGGTCTCAGTCTCCGAGCCAGCGCAGCGCCGCGGCGGAGGTGTTGTCGCTCCCGGGCCCGGCGCGCTTGACGGCGAGCGTGCCGAGCTCGGCAAGCTGCTCGCGTAACTGGCCGTGACCGTTCAGGCTGCCGGCGACCTCGGGATCCTTCAGTGGTCCCCAGAAGCCGTCGGTGCAGACGAGCAGGAGATCTCCCGGCTCGATCGCGCGGCGGCGGCTGAGCGTCATGTCCGGCAGGATCGGATCGCCGCCGAGACAGCATTCGACGAAGTTGCGCATCGGATGGGTCTGCGCCTGCTCGGCACTGATCAAGCCCTCGCGCAGCAGCAGCTCGACGTGGCTGTGGTCGCGGCTGCGCGCGACCAGCCCGCCGCGCCGTATCTGGTAGACGCGGCTGTCGCCGACGTGCGCCCACCAGCTCGCGTCCTGCTGGATCAGGCACACCGCGCAGGTGGCGCGCGGCCGCTGCTCGAGCGGCAGCTGGGTGCCGAGCTTGACGACCTCCTCGTGCGCGCGGCCGAGCGTCAGATGCAGGAAGCCGAGCGGATCAAACATCGGCTGCGGCGAATGCCAGAAGGCTTCGGTGATGACCTGTTGCGTGACTTGCGCGGCACGCGCGCCGTGGGCGTGTCCGCCCATGCCATCGACCGCGACCAGGAGCGCGGCATGCTCCGCCACCGCGGCGCTGACGCGATCCTGATTCTCCTCGCGCCCGCCCAGCAGGCTGATATCGGCGTATTCGACCCGCAAGAAGATTCCATTGCGTCTGCTAGAATTGTCGGGACTTTATATCACCTGTGCGGCGCCCGAGCGTAGTTGCGGCCAAGACCTGTCGCGTTCCGCGCCGCCAGTCCCGCAGCGGGGGTTTTTCAGGGTGGAATCGCGCGCATGATCGCTAGCATGACCGGCTTCGCGCGCCGTGAAGCCAGCGGAGAGTGGGGCACGCTGGTGTGCGAGCTGCGCAGCGTGAATCACCGTTTTCTCGAGGCGGGCTTCCGCCTGCCGGACGAGCTGCGCTCGGCCGAGGGCGAGCTGCGGACGCGGCTCGCGCAGAAGGTGCGGCGTGGCAAGGTCGATTGCACCATGAGCTACCGGCGCCCCGCGGGCGCGACCGGCGTCATGGACGTGGACCCCCTCGCGCTCGAGCGGCTGCTGACTGCGACCCAGACGGTGGCGCGTGCCGCGCATGGTCCCGCGACCGTCAACGTGCTCGACGTGCTGCGCTGGCCCGGCGTGCTGCGCGAGGACGCGGGCGACAGCGGGGCGCTGCTGGCGGCGGTCGGCGCGCTGTTCGCCGCGACGCTCGATGAGCTGTCCGCGGCCCGCACCCGCGAGGGGCGGCGGCTGCGCGAGGTGCTCGAGCAACGCTGTACCGGGCTCGAGGCACTGATTACCGCAGTGCGCGCGCGGCTGCCCGAGGTGCAGGCGCGCGCCCGTGCGCGGCTCGCCGAGCGCCTCGCCGAGCTCACCGCCGCGGTCGATCACGAGCGTCTCGAGCAGGAGCTGGCGCTGCTCCTGCAGCGGCTCGACGTCGACGAGGAGCTCGAGCGCCTCACCGGCCACGTCGCCGAGGTGCGCCGGGTCATCGGCGGCGGCGAGCCCGCCGGCCGCCGCCTCGACTTCCTCATGCAGGAGCTCAACCGCGAAGCCAACACTCTGTCATCGAAGTCGCAGGACCTCGAGACGACGCGCAGCGCCGTCGACATGAAAGTCGTCATCGAGCAGATGCGCGAGCAGGTGCAGAACGCGGAATGATCCAGGTTGTGTTGCAGCGTTTCACAGCTCGCTGGAAGCCTCGATTCGCGGCGATTTCAGCACCCCTGATCAGATCGCCACCTTACCGGGTGTTGTTTGTTCTGGTAGTTATCGGAGTCCTGCTCATTGCCACGCTGCCCGAAGCGGCCTTCGTGCTCCCCACACTCGACGCCGTCGGGCTGGACATCGTGACATTTCTGGCTGCCTTGGAGCTGCGCCACTATTTGGCCGCCCTCGCCCGCGCAGTGCATATTCCGGGAAGCGTAGCCGTCTACCTGACGAACCCGGCACTATGGCTGTATGCGTGTATGTGGCCCCTGATCTGGGTTCGTACCCACTGCCACTGAATCGCTGACGGGCGCAACGCCGGATCAGGGGATGAGCTTGCGCAGGTCCCGCGACGCGACGTCGTCGATGTGGCGGAAGGCCGGCGCGATCTTCTCGATCTGATCGGCGGGGACCTGGTATTCCTCGAAGTACACCCGCCACTCACGCATCACCTTCCAGATCCTGGCGATGCTTTCGGCGGCGGCTTCGGCGGACAGCGTGAAGGTCTCGCGGCCGGCGAAGGCGTTGTCGAGAGTCGCGGCCCGTCCCTCGGGCCCTACGCCGAGGTGCAGCCGCCGCTCGGGCGCGAGAGTCGCGCGCGGCATGACGTCATATAGCGGACTCAAGCGCCATCCCGGCAGGCGCAGATCCCAGACGAAGCCGTGGTTGCGCAAGTGATCGTCGTCGTTGTTGACGAAGATGTTGAAGATGAGCCGCTCGAACAGCTCGCGATTGTCGGCGCGGATCACCCGTGGGTGGCAGTAGCGCCGGATCGCCTGCGCCAGGTCGCCGTAGGATTTGTCGGGTGATTCCAGCTCGTCGCACGCGAGCAGCGTGAGCCCGCTGACGAACCCGAGGCGCTTCTCGGCGAGTCCGTAGGCCGGGGCGGTGCTGAGGAGATCTTCCGGCAGTGGCGCTTCCGGGCCCGCCTTGGCCCAGTAGCGATCGAAGCGGCGGATGAGCATCACGGTCCGCGAGCCGACCTGAACGAGCTTGACCGGAGGAACCGTGAGACCCGCGCTCGCCGCGAGCCGCAGCGTCGCCGCCTCGATGACGGTGATCGCCAGGGGATCCCTGCGGCTCGGAAATTTGGCGAGCCACAGCACCCGTTCCTCATCGCGAACCGTCGCCTTGGGTCGCGCGCCGCCGAGGGCGCTCCCCTCGGCGAAGATCTCCTCGAGTGCGGGCGGAACCGGCAGGCCCTCGTCGATGCGCTCGGCCGCCTCCATCAGGTACTCGAGGTTGCTCCAGGCACCAAAACCGGGCGTGGCGGACGATTCGCGCGCAGAGCGGATATCGAGCGCGCCGACGCGCTGGCTGCCCGCATGCAGGAGGTATGCGGACTCCGGCAGGCTGTTGGCGGGCACTTTGAGGCGCGACTCGATCACCCGCCGGCCCCAGGCGTCGGGCGCGGCATCGCGAATGCCGCCAAACGAAGGCAGATTGTTAGGCGGGAACAGCGCCTTGCCGCGTACCGCGAACTTGTCGCGCAGGCTCAGCGCGACCGGATCGACTTCGAGGGCAGCCTCACGCTGCAGGTAACGCAAGCCGTACGCGAACGTCGACGCCTCGAGCTTCACTCCGTCCTCGCTCATCGTCAGCTGGCCACAGGGCAGCCACTCCGTATCGATGAAGGCAAAGACGAACAGCTTCTGCTCGATCGCGCTCATGACTCAGAAGTCGATCTCGGCGAGCTCGCGCTTCGAGAGCTCGCGGGCCCGGCGCCGCTGTTCCCTGGCGCTCAGAGCGGCCAGCGCGGGATCGGTTTCAGACAGCAGTTCCAGTAGAGTCTTGCCCGGGACGATGGCATCCAGATAGCGCAGGATCTGACCCATCGCGACTCCGGGATCCCCCTTCTCGAGCCGATAGGCCGTGTTGCGCGAGAGTCCGGCACGCAGCGCCGCCTGATCCTGCTTGATGGCGTGGGCGATTCGTAGTCGCGCGAGGGTCGAGCCGAGCTTTCTGGCTTCGGCAGCCTGGTCGGGGCCAAGAACCGCGGATTGATTGATCTTCATGATCGTTTAATAGTGTACTGCAGAGCTAACGCTCGATTAATCGCTCACAATCGTATACCGTGAATCCGCTGGAAGCAATCATGGGTACCTTAAATCGCTCTTTATCAATTTAATGCTCGACTAATCGATCATACGATCAACACTGCCCGCGCTTCTCACCCCTCCGCTTTCCCTCTACGTGCACTTCCCCTGGTGCGTACGGAAGTGCCCATATTGCGACTTCAATTCCTACACGCTGCAGGGTGAGCTCGCGGCCGACCCGTACGTCGCGCGGCTCGAGCGCGACCTCGAGGCCCAGGCCGGGGACGTCGCCGGTCGGGAGGTCGTCAGCGTGTTCTTCGGCGGAGGCACGCCGAGCCTGTTCCCGCCTGCGGCGATCGCGCGCGTGCTCGGCGCCGCGCGCCGCCATCTCGCGCTCGCCCCGGTTGCCGAGGTGACGCTCGAAGCGAACCCCGGAGCCATCGAGCGCGGCGCGTTCCGCGAATACCGCGCCGCCGGCGTCACGCGTGTCTCGCTCAGCGCGCAGAGCTTCGATGCGAAAATCCTCGCGGCTCTCGGTCGCATCCATTCGCCCGATGAGACGCGCCGCGCCGCCGGGGAGCTGCACGCCGCGGGCCTCACCAACTTCAACCTCGACCTGATGTACGCGCTCCCGGGCCAGGACCGCGCCGGGGCGCTCGCCGACGTCGACGCGGCGCTGGCGCTCGCGCCGGCGCATCTCTCGCACTACCAGCTGACGCTCGAGCCCGGCACCGTGTTCGCCGCGCTCCCGCCGCCGCTCCCGGATGAGGACGAGGCGGCTGCGATGCTCGAGGCCTGTGCGAGTCGGCTGGGCGCGGCGGGCTTCGCGCATTACGAGGTGTCGGCGTATGCGCGCCCGGGAAAGCAGTGCCGCCACAACCTCAATTACTGGACCTTCGGCGACTACCTGGGCGTGGGCGCGGGCGCCCACGGCAAGCTGACCTTCCCCGAGCGCGGCGCGATCGTGCGCACGGTGCAGCCGCGCGAGCCGCGCCGCTATCTCGCCGCCGCTCCCGGCGAGCTCACGCGCAAGCCGGTATCAGCCGTGGAGCTGCCGTTCGAGTTCATGCTGAACGCGCTGCGTCTGACCGCGGGATTTGCGCTCGACACCTTCGTCGCGCGCACGGGATTGCCACGCTCGGGGATCGCGCCAACGCTCGAGCGGCTCCTGGCCCGCGGCCTCCTCGATCGCACCCCGGAAGGCTACCGGCCGAGCGATCTCGGGCTGCGTTTTCTCAACGATCTCCTCGTGGATTTCATGCCCGAAAGCCCGGAAATGTCCGGTGCTTTCGCTTTGTCAATCGCCCCCGCCGCAGGTAGCCAAGGCCGGCTGCGGCCGTTATTCACAGGCGCGGAGAGCGCCGTCGGAGAATGAGCAAATTACACCGCAAAGCGCCCAAGCCGCTGGACATGATGGCTGCAAGCTATTGAAAAAGCAGGAAGAAAATGCCTGATCAAATTTTGATCAAGGTAACATTTATGCAATCTAGCCGGGAAATCGCCCCCTCGCGGCCTGCTTCGTCCACAGATTTGTCCACAGGTTCTGTGGATAAGGACCGACGTTGCAGAACCTACTCATTAGTAGGGTCCTTGAGGCGCGGCGGTCCTGCCGCTAAACTCCCGCGCCCTTTAACCCGCGCCGCCCAACCCCCATCCTGGGGGTGAGCCCACCAAAGTCCGCGAGCCCGCCATGAAAGCCGCCATCCATCCCGAGTACAAAGAGATCACCGTCACCTGCACGTGTGGCAACACGTTCAAGACGAGCTCGACGCTCGGGCACGATCTGCAGGTCGAGGTGTGCTCGAGCTGCCATCCCTTCTATACGGGCAAGCAGAAGATCGTCGACACCGCCGGCCGCGTCGACAAGTTCCGCAAGAAGTACGCCGCCGCCAGCGCGCCCAAGTAGCTCGCCCGGCGATTCAGCCGCAGCGCCTCTCTCCTTCGGGTGAGCCGCCTGAGAAGGGTGGCGCCGCGCCTTGATTGTGGCGCGCGGTCCATGTAAACCTCCTTGACTCGCGCGCTGCGCGCCCTCGTGGAGCGCGTCGCGCTGGCCATGGAAGTCGCGGCGCAGATGACCGAGAAGACCTTCAAACTCACCGATCCCGAGAGCGGGCGCAGCGCGGCGCTCCCGGTCCGCAGCGGCACCATCGGACCCGCGGCGCTCGATATCGCAGGTATCTACAAAGACCTCGACGTCTTTACCTACGATCCGGGCTTCGGCATGACCGCGGCGACCGAGAGCCGCATCACCTACATCGATGGCGACGCCGGCGTGCTGCTGTACCGCGGCTATCCGATCGAGCAGCTGGCCGAGCAGTCGACCTTCATGGAGGTGGCATATCTGATCCTGATCGGGGAGCTGCCCACCGCCAAGCAGTTGGAGGAGTTCACCTGCAACATCCGTTATCACACGATGATCAACGAGTGGCTGCTGCGCTTCTTCAACGGCTTCCACGCCAATGCACATCCGATGGCGATGGTGTCTGGAGTCGTGGCCTCGATGTCGGCGTTCTATCACGACTCGATGGACATCCATAACCCGCGCCACCGCGAGATCTTCTCCCACCGCATCATCGCCAAGCTGCCGACCATCGCCGCCGCCGCCCACAAGCACTCGCTCGGCCAGCCCTTCATCTATCCGCGCAACGACCTCGACTACGCCGGCAACGTGCTCAACATGCTGTTCGCGGTGCCGTGCGAGCCCTACCAGCTCGACCCGATCGCGAGCGAGGCGCTCGACCTCCTGTTCGTGCTGCACGCCGACCATGAGCAGAACGCCAGCACCTCGACGGTGCGCCTCGCCGGCAGCACCGGCGCCAATCCCTACGCCGCGATCTCCGCCGGCGTGTCCGCGCTCTGGGGACCGGCGCACGGCGGCGCCAACGAGGCGGTGCTGGCGATGCTCGAGCAGATCGGCTCGGTCGACAACATCCCCAAGTACCTGGCGATGGCCAAGGACAAGTCGAGCCACTTCCGGCTCATGGGCTTCGGCCACCGCGTCTACAAGAACTTCGATCCGCGCGCCAAGATCATCCGCGCGATGGCCCACAAGGTGCTGGCGCAGCTCGGCCGCACGGACAATCCGCTGTTCGAGCTGGCGCTGCGGCTCGAGGAGATCGCGCTCAAGGACGAGTACTTCCTGTCGCGCAAGCTCTATCCGAACGTGGATTTCTACTCGGGCGTCATCTACAGCGCGATCGGCATCCCGCGCTCGATGTTCACCGTGATGTTCGCGATCGCGCGCACCGTCGGCTGGGTGGCGCACTGGCAGGAGATGATCTCGGATCCCGGGATGCGCATCGGCCGCCCGCGCCAGCTCTACACCGGCCCGACACGCCGCGACTACGTTGCCATCGGCAAGCGCCGGTAACGGCTAGCCGAGCGTCTCGCCGAGCAGCGCCTCGACCTCGAGCGCATTGGCGCGCCGCATCGGCCGCCCGTCGACCGGGCTCATCGGCGCCTGGCGGATGCCGTCGGCCGGAAACACCGTCGCCTCGATCGAGCGATCGTCGACCGCGAAGCGTATCCCGGGGAAGGGCCGCACCCGCTCGGCGTCGAGCCTGACGCGCCGCTCGGTGACTTCGTGGGCGATACCCGCATCGATGAGCTTGAGCGTGACCGACTCGGCGCGGTCGGCAAAGAGGTGCAGCTGCACGTCCGAATGCTCGGTGGCGGTGCCCGAGAGCACCGCACCGACGAGCCGCGGCTCGAACTCGCTCAAGCGGCGCATCGCTGCGAGCGCCGCGCGGCGCTGCGCGCCGAGCGTCTCGACGTGCGACTCGCCGCCGAAGAGCCGCTGGTACTCGGCGAGCGCGACCTCGATCTCGCGGTTCTTGGGCAGCACGGCGGAGACGTCCGTCACGCCCAGGCGCTCGGCCGCCTTGCGCTTGGCGATGAGGAAATCCTGCACGCCGTGCTCGGCCATGATGCGGGCCGCCTCCTGTGCCAGTGCGCGCCGCAGGTTGTCGCCGCGGGTCGGATGTCGCCTGACTCGCATGCTCAGAAGATCGGCTCGGCGCTCTGCTGGCCCTCGACACTCTGCATCATGCCGGGCTCGTTCTGCGGCAGGTGGTTCGCCATGAAGATCTCGGTCACGCCGCCCGGATTCTCGTCGCTCACGAGCTCGCCGGTCTGCGGCGAGATGCGCAGGGACACGATCCCCTCGGGCATCGCGCGGCGCTCCTCGGGCACGCCGCGCAGCGCCTCGCGCATGAAGGAGATCCAGATCGGCAGCGCGGTGCGCGCCCCTTCCTC
>DATMRG010000075.1:0-4412 GCA_035566495.1 Steroidobacteraceae bacterium
CGCCGCCCCGGCCAGCTGCACCATCCAGATTGCCTGGACCGAGCAGGCGGTCGCCGTCAACGCGCAGGAGGCGCAGGCCACGGCTACCTGCAACCCGCTCGTCGCCGGGGGCCAGCAGTGCTTCCAGGTTCCCACCTACACGCTCTACGTCGAGCCATGAAGCCGCCGCGCACCCATCGCCGCCCCGCATTCCCGCAGCTCGGCTTCACCCTGGTCGAGCTGATGGTCACCTTGGCCATCGCGCTCTTTCTGATCGGGGGCCTGCTCGTCACGGTGCAGAACGTGCGCGGCGCCTATAACAACGAGCAGGCGCTCTCGCAGCTGCAGGACCAGCAGCGCTTCGCGCTCACGGTGCTGGGCGACGTCATCCAGTCGGGCGGCTATTTCCCCGATCCGGTCGCCTGGCAGCCGAGCACCTCGCTCCCGGCGAGCGGCAACTATGCAGCCGGACAGGCCTTCTGGGGTACCCACCCGGGCGGCGCAGCCGCGGACACCATCGGTATCCGCTACCGCACCGCGCTCAACGACCTCGTGATCCTGTGCGACGGCAGCACCAACACCACCACCGGTCCCACCCGGCTCTACGTCAACCAGTTCACCGTGGTGCCGCCCGCCGGCAACACTCCGGGGCAGCTGCAGTGCCAGCTCACCGACGGTAACAGCGGAGCCAACATCGACGGACCCGTGACGATCGTCAACGGCGTGCAGAACCTGCTCATCTATTACGGCGTGAAGCGCAATCCGGTGCCGGCCGACTACAACGTCGACACCTATCTCAGGGCGGACCAGATGAATGCGGCCAGCGGCGACTGGAACAACGTGAGCTCGGTCCGGCTGATCCTCACCTTCACCAATCCGCTGTGCACGCCGGCCTGCCAGCCCGGACAGCAGCCCACCATCCAGTTCGAGCGCGTCATCGAGGTCATGGCGCGCGCCGGGTTCCATTCATGAGCGCGCCGACACGCCGCCAGCCTGCGCGCCGCTGCGAGCGCGGCATCGCACTGGTTACCTCGCTCCTGCTGCTGGTCATCATCACCATCCTGGCGCTCAGCATGTTCCGCGGCTTCGGCACGCAGGAAAAGATCGCCGGCAACATCCGCGAGAAGGATCGCGCGCTGCACGCCGCCGAAACCGCACAGCAGTACGCGGAATGGTGGCTGCTGCAGGGAAACAACATCGCCATCGGGGCGACGGCCTGCACCCCACCGGCCGTCAGCGCGAATACCAACCCTGGACAGATCTGCAATCAGACGCTGCAGAGTGCGCTCGGGCTGGCGGCCGCGACGCCGGTCATCAGCGTGCCGCTGCCCTGGTCCATCGGCCTCACCTACACGCCTCCCAACATGAGCACGACGCCGGGCGTGAACGGCGGCCCTAATGGTCAGGATCCCCCCTACTTCGCCCCGCCGGGCTTTTATATCGCGGACGTCGGCCCCGCCAACGACGGCGCGGGCGAGGCGTACCAGATCGATGCCTACGGCTACGGAGGCGCCGCGACGACGATCTCCGTCGTGGAGAGCACCTACGAAGTCCAGCAGGGCGTCACCTGTCTCAGTTGCGGCTAACAAGCCCACCTGAGTTGTCAGTGATGGACCGCAACAAGCTCATCGCCCTGTTGACCGCCCTCGCCGCTCTCGCGGCGCCGCTCTCGGCGGGCGCGAGCGAGAAGGAGTCCGCCAAGCTCGAGACCGGTGTACAGGCCTATTTCGCCTTCTACAACCCGAGCAACGGCTGGACTGGCCGCGTGACTGCGAGCAGCCTCGGGTTCGACACCTACGGTAACGTCGTCATCGCGACCACGCCCAACTGGGACGCCGCCTGCGACCTGACCGGGGTATCGAGCACCAGCACCTGCAGCACGACCGGCGCCGCCGGGCCGCTCGCGGCCCAGTCGCCCACCAGCCGCGTGATCCTCTCGTGGAACGGCACCCAGGGGATCCCGTTTGAGTGGAACAACCTCACCACCGCCCAGCAGACGGTGCTCGACGCCGGTGACACAACCGGAACCCCGTCGCTGAGCTCCCTGAGCTGTCCGACGAGCCCGTCCACGACGCCCTACGCCGCGAACTTCCGCCTGAACTACCTGCGCGGCGACCGTAGCTGCGAGGTAAACACGGCCGGGGTCGGCCTCTTCCGCGGCCGCTCCGACGTGCTCGCCGACATCATCGACTCGAGCCCCGCCTGGGTGGGCCCGCCGATCGGGACCTACGCCTCGGTGTGGAGCGACCGCCTGTACCCATCGGCCACCAACCCGGAGAACGGCGGCAGCGCGCAGACCTACCCGCAGTTCGTCACCGCCGCGCAGCCCCGCATGAACGTCGTCTACGTCGGCTCCAACGACGGTCTGCTGCACGGGTTCCGCTCCGGCTCCTACGACATCCACGGCAACTTCGTCTCCACCGGCAACGATGGCCAGGAAGTACTCGCCTACATGCCGGGCGCCGTGGTGCAGAAGATCCATTCGACCACCACCAACGTCGACTACCCGAGCGTGCAGTACGGTCATAACTTCTTCGTCGACGCCACCCCCGGCACCGGCGACGTGTTCTACGGCGGCGCCTGGCACAGCTGGCTCGCGGGCGGCCTCGGTGCGGGCGGGAATGCGATGTTCGCGCTCGATGTGACGACTCCCACCGCGCCGAACTTCGCCGAGTCGAACGCCGCGAACCTGGTGATCGGCGAGTGGACCTCCTCGACCATCACCTGCGCCAACTCGGCGGCGGCGCCGAACTGCGGCAACAACCTCGGCAACACCTACGGCACGCCGACGCTGCGCCGCCTGCACGACGGCAAATGGGCGATGATCTTCGGCAACGGCTTCGGCAGCTCGACGGGGGACGCCGGGATCTTCGTCATGACGATCGACCCGACGACGGCGGCCAGGAGCTTCTACTACCTGAGCGCCAAGACCGGCAGCACGAGCAGTCCCAACGGCATCGCCTTCGCATCCCCGGCGGACCTCGACGGCGACCACATCGTCGATTACGTGTACGCGGGCGACCTGCAGGGGAACGTGTGGCGCTTCGACCTGACGAGCAACAGCGAGTCGAACTGGAGCGTTTCGACGGTGAGCGGCAGCCCGGCGCCGGTGTTCAAGAGCGCCGCGGGTCAGCCGATTACGACGGCGATCGCCGTGGCGGCCGGCGCGCCCAGCCCCGGCATGCAGCCGCAGGTGATGCTGCTGTTCGGGACGGGACAGAAAGTCCCGCTCACCAATACGTCTCCGGCCGCCTTCGCTTCGGGCGCGCAAAGCCTCTACGGGGTATGGGACTGGAACATGGCCGCCTGGAACGCGCACGCCACGGCTCAGTACGCGAGCCTGAGCAGCACCGCGACCGGACTCTCGACGGCGGGCTACTACCTCGCCCCCTCCAACCTGCAGGCGCAGACCGTCACCATCAACAGCGGCACGCAGGACCGCGAGATCGCCAGCAACGCCGCGGTCTGCTGGGCGGGCCAGGCCGCGTGCACGAGCAACAAGCAGTTCGGCTGGTACCTGAACCTGCCGGGCACGCAGGAGCAGGTCATCTACAGTCCGGAGCTGGTGCTGCAGGCGCTCACCGTGAACACCGTCGTGCCGGCGCCGAATAACCCCACCGCCCGCGCCAGCCCCAACGACACCGGCTTCACCTACGTCGTGAACGCCATGACCGGCGGTGCCTTCAACACGGTGTTCCTGCCGCCGAGCGAGGCGGCCAACTCGACGGTCAACACCAATCCCAAGTACACCGACTCGGTCGCCATCGCCATCCAGACCAACGCGACCGGCACCTCCTTCATCACCACCAACGCGGCGGGCACGCGCTTCCTGGTGTTGGAGACCAACCAGGTCGAGACCGGATCGACCATCGCCGGCAACAACATCGCCGGCATCACCGTCGGCCTCAATCTGCCGCCGAACAACGTCGGCCGGCGGCTGAGCTGGATCCAGCGGCGCTAGTCACCATGAGCGACACCGGAGTCTGCGCGCGCCTTCCACGCCCTGCCGGCTTCACGCTGATCGAGCTGATGGTGGTGGTGGCGATCGCCACGATCCTCTTTGCGATCGCCGTGCCCTCCTACCTGAGCTACGTCCGCCAATCGCGGCGCACCGAGGCGCGCACCGCGGTGCTCGACCTCGCGGGCCGCGAAGAGCGCTTCTTCAGCACCAACGGCGCGGCCTATACGAACGCCACGGCGAACCTCGGCTATACGGGAGCCGCATTTCCGGTCGCGGTCGGCACCGGCTACTACCAGATCACGGTGTGCGTGCCCGCCAGCTCCAACTGCACGGCAGGCCTTGGCATGCCCAATCCTCCCGCCGCGCCCTCCTACACCGTCGTCGCGACGCCCGTCGCGGGTCAGACCCAGGTCAACGACACGCAGTGCACCGCCTTCGCGGTCGACTCGACCGGCCAGCAGTGGGCGGGCGG
>DATMRG010000076.1:0-3702 GCA_035566495.1 Steroidobacteraceae bacterium
CGTGTTCGTCGGGTACCACGATCGCAAGCAGCGCGAATAACCGCCCGACTGAAGGTGGTGTTATGCGAAATGTTGCAGCCAGGATTCTGCTGAGCCTCGCCGGTCCCGCGCTCGTGCCGCTGCTCGCCGGCTGTGGCACCCAGGCGCCTGCTCCGCCGCAGCCGCGGGTGGACGAGCACGGCGTGACACACCTGCCGCCGATGACGGTCCCCGCCTCGGCGTTCATGAGCCCGGAAGCGCACGCGAAGTTGATCGCGGCTTTCTCGCATCCCCCGCAGCCGGCGTCTCCTCCCGTCAAGGAGCCGAGCGGGCCTCCCGACTACGCCGCGATGCGCGCGGACGATGAGCGCCACAATGCGCCCCTCGTCGCGCGCGCCGAGGCGCTGTTCCCGGTCACGATCGAGGAGCGGCAGATTGGCGGTGTGCGAACGCAGGTCATCACTCCCAAGGACGGTGTCGCACCCGAGAACCGCGCGCGCGTGCTCATCAATCTCCACGGCGGCGGCTTCATCTGGGGAGAGGGCAACGGCGCCCGGGCCGAGTCGATACCGATCGCGGGACTCGGACGCATCACGGTGATCACGGTCGCGTACCGCATGGCGCCGGAGTTCAGGTTCCCCGCCGCCAGCGAGGACGTCGCCGCGGTCTATCGCGAGCTGCTCAAGGATCACGAGGCCGCGAACATCGGCATCTATGGTTGCTCGGCCGGCGGCGTGCTGGCGGCTGAGGCCGTGGCCTGGTTCCAGAAGGAGGGGTTGCCGATGCCGGGAGCCGTCGGCACTTTCTGCGGCTCGCTCGCTCCGCTCGGCGGCGATTCGAGTCACCTGGCGCAGCCCCTGGTCGGCGAGCTGCCGTTCCCCTCCGCCGACAGCGGCACGTTGGCAGGGCAGCCTTACTTCGAGGGCGCGTCCCCCAGGGACCCGCTGGTTTTCCCGGTCAACTCGCCCGAGATGCTGCGCCGCTTTCCGCCGACGCTGCTGATCGCCGGCTCGCGCGACTTCATGGCGAGCTCAGTGTTCGCGGCGCAGGCGGCGCTGTCGGCGGCGGGCGTGGACGCGGAGCTGCACGTGTGGGACGGCATGTGGCATGCGTTCTTCTTCGATCCGGATCTGCCGGAATCGCAGCAGGTCTATCGCGTGGTGGTGAGATTCTTCGCCCAACACCTGGGCGCAGGACCCGGCGCGACCAGGTCCGTCCCTCAGTCGGCAGCGCGCCGGCGCGCCTTGAGCAGCACCTCCACCGCCTCGGGCCGATCGTCCCAGTAGTCGAGCCGCACCCGGCCGTCGGGCAGCTGACTCACGGTCGCGGGGGCTGCGCTGAAAGTGGTGTACCAGCCCGACGGCAGCACCACCGCGTTGCGCGGCCGCCCGAGCCGGCGGTCGAACACGAGCTCATCGCCTTCCAGGCGGTAGCTGACCGGCGCCGTGTAGGTCTCCGAGATCCTGAGCCGCAGGCTCTGCCCCTTCGCGAGCGGCGCGAACGGAATGACGACGACGCGGGCCGCTGCCGCCACCGTCTCGCCGACGTTCAGCTTGGAGGCAGTGAGCTCCGCGCCGCTCATCTCGCGCGTCTCGAGCGACTCGCCGGTATCGAGGTTGATGGCCGCCGGATGGCTGGCGACGCTGCCGGCGCGCACCACGTTGGCGTAGCCGGCCACGCCCGGCCGCGACTCGGTGTAGTCGTGATAGAGGCTGAAGGCGTGGCTTTCGGGCTGCTGCAGGAAATAGACGATCTCGCGGTCCTCGTGGGCGCGCTCGGCGAGGCGCTCCTCCTCGGTGCCGCCCTCGAAGGGCGACTCCCAGCTGCGCTGCGCGGTGAAGGGCCTGGGAGCCGTGACCTGCGCATCTTTGACCGCGCGCACCTTGAGCGGCGCCTCCCCCGCGCCGGCGTGCTGGAAGCTCACCGCGATCCGCCCATCCTGCTCGGTGCGGATCTGCGCGGGCACGGTGAGGCCCACGACTTCGTAGCCGGTCGGCAGCACGATCTTGTTGCGCTTCACGCCGAGCGGGCGGTCGAAGACCAGCGTCTTGCCGTCGAGGTAGTAGCTCTTCGGGTCCTTATAGGTCTTGAGGATCAGGAGGCGCGCCTGGCCGTGCTCGGGCACCGGAGCGGCAAGCTGGACGCGGATGTAGTCGGTCGCGGGATCCGCGTCGGGCATGAGCGGGTCCTGGCGCGCCGCGGTTCCGTTCACGACCTCGAAGTGGAGCGCCGTACAGAGGTGCGCGTCGTAGACGCTCTCGTCGCTCGCGACGCTGCCCTTGCGAATCGGGTTATAGAAGAACTTCGCGCCGGCGGTGGTGGCGGTGACCTCGTAGCTGATCCGGAAGCTGGCCGTCTCGGGCGCGAGCAGCTCGTAGCGCGTGTACTCATCGGTCTCGGTCTGCGTCACCGCCGCCGGCAGGTAGATCCCGTCCCGATTCGCCGGACTCTGCGCGAAAGCGGCGGAGGCGACGATCAGGGCAAGAGAGCCCGCAAGTCCCGGAGCGAGCCGCCTCATTGCCGGCCTCCCTTGCAGGGAAACGCCGCGGCCAGGGCGGCGCCGATGAATCCGGCCGCATCGTGCTGTCCCGTCTCCGCATCGAGCGCCGCAAGCTTTTTCTTGAGTGCCGCCTCGAGCTCATCCGCCGAGATCCCCGCCGGCACGCACGCGCGGCTCGCGGGGCTCTTGCCACTCGCCATGCGGATTCCCACGGCGATTCCCTGGGTGACTCCGAGGATGTAGACACGGCAGGCGTTGACGCTGACGTGATCCGTGCCGCCGCAGAGCTGCGCGAGATCACTCGCGGTCATCGCCGGCTCCTCGGGCGCGGCTGCCGTCAGGAAGAGGGCGGCGGCGGCCGCCGCGATGGTTGCAGGTACTTTCACGGGATGTCTCCTCGCCGGTTTCGCACCTAGCGTATCAAAGCGCAATCGGAGTCTGTTCATGCTCTAATGCGGCCTCCGACAATTCGGCCGGCGTCATGGGAGGGGTCATGATTCGCGCTCGCTACGCCGCGCTCTGCTGCACGCTCGCACTGGCGGCAGGCTTCGCCGCCACAGCCGCGGCGGAGGATTACACCAAGCCCAAGGTTCGGGCCATCACCGCCTTCGTCAACCTGGAGCGTGCCAACTACGTTGGAGAGATCGCCGCGACACTCGCGGTGCTGCACGAGGCGCAGCGCGGCTTCGAGCATGAGGGCTATACGGTCGAGTCGGTGCGCATCACGACCCAGCCGCTCGCCGAGCTGGTACGCGGACTCTCCGACACCGATGCCTTCGCCTACCTGAAAGCAATCGACGAGCTCGCGGCCAAAGAGAATTTCCTGCCGAATATCGGACCGGCGATGCTGCGCGACGGCGACGATCCACGCACGATGCAGCTGCTCGCGCGCGCCCTGAGCTCGCTCTCCCAGGTGAACGCGAGCGCGATCATCGCCGCCGACGACGGCATTCACTGGAAGGTGATCCGCGAGAGCGCGCGCCTGGTGCGCTACGTCGCCGACCATAGCCCGCATAGTCAGGGAACCTTCTCGTTCGCCGCGACCGCGATGCTCGGTCCCTACGGGCCCTTCTATCCGGGCGCCTACCATCTCGGCGCCGGCGAGCGGCTCGCGATCGGTTTCGAGGGCGCGAACGTGGTGCGCGAGGTATTCGCGCGCACGCCCGGCAACTTCGACGCCGCGACCGCCGAGCTCACCCGCCAACTCACGGTCCACGCCAAGG
>DATMRG010000077.1:0-2726 GCA_035566495.1 Steroidobacteraceae bacterium
AGGCCGTCGGAGCGGATGATGAAGCCCGAGCCCTCGCCGTGCATCGGCTGCGGCCGCGGGGACTGGAAGCCGAAGTTATGGAAGAAGGGCGCGAACGGGCTGTTGGGGCCGAACGGGTTCTCGTTGCCACCACCGTTGCCGTTACCCTCATCGCCTTCACCTTCGTCGCCGTTATCACCCCCCTGCCAGGCCGCCGACACCTTGCTCGTGACGGTGATGTTCACCACCGCCGGGCCGTACTTCTGCACCATGGCGCTGAAATCCGGCAACGCTACGCCGGGGTTGACGTCGGCCGCGGTGGGCGCGGGCGCCGCGGCGGCGGCCGATGGCGCGGTTTTGCTCGGCGCAGCGTGCGCGGCACCCGAGAAGTACAGGGCTCCGACCGGCACGGCGACGGTCGCCGCCCCGAGCATCGCGATGACGAGCGGCTTGCGGACCAGGGAAACGAAACGCATGGATGGCTCCTGGAAAAATGGTTTACGGCTGCTGTGGCCAACGATAGGAGGGCCGGCTTAACGGAGTCTTAAGGCCCCTCACCGCTCACTTGTCGCAGGCAGCGTCGGGTTTTGAAGGACGGGGAACGCGAAAAGTTCCCGCACCCGGGCCGGGCGCGGCGGGGGGCCGCGGGCCTCGGCCGGTCAGTCAGTGCCGATGACGGTGTAAGGCCGCGGCTCGGTGCCCAGGGCAGGGCCGAGGCTGGAGAAATAGGCCGCGATCTGCGCAATCTCCTCGTCCTTGAGGTTGGCTGCGAAGCCCTTCATGACCGGGTTCTTGCGCCCGCCGTGCTTGTACTCGTTGAGCGCGCGCACCAGGTAGTCCTCGTGCTGTCCGGCGAGCGAGGGGTAGATCGGCGCCACCGCGATGCCGTCCTGGCCGTGGCAGGAGACGCACAGCTGCGCCGCCGCCGGCACCGCAGTCGGTGGCTTGCCACTCGCGGCGAGGGGCTTGCCGGCGAGGTAGGCGGCGACGTCCGTCATATCCTGCTCGGAGAGCGACTCGGTCTGCGAGTGCATGGTGATGTGGGCGCGGTCGCCGTCGCGGTAGCCGTGCAGCGCGATCACCAGGTATTCCGCGTTCTGTCCGCGCAGCTCCGGCACGCTGTACATGGGATAGGCGTTCTTGTACCCCTCGATCCCGTGGCAGCCGAGGCAGGTGTAGGAAACAGCCTTGCCGTGGTGGGGATCGGGCGCCGCCGGCGCGGCGGCGGCCTCGGCGGTCGCCTGTGGTGCCGGCGTTGTCGCGGCGGGCTCGGCCTTGAGGGTCAGGCCCGCGCTGAGCGCGCCCGCGGCTATCGCCGCGATGGAAACCGCACGCACTGCAGCTGCTCGCCCGCGCAACATTCCGCTCACTCCCCGCCCGGTCTAACGGGCCAAAAACGGCCCCGAATCTTACGGACTCGCAGCCGCGCCGCGCAAGCACGCCCGTGGTGCGCCGCGCGCCGCAGCTGATGGATGATAGCCCCCCGTATGATCGGTCTCATCCAGCGTGTCGAGAGCGCCGCGGTCAGCGTCAACGGCGCCGTGGTCGGCGCCGTCTCCCGCGGACTCCTCGCCTTCATCGCGGTGCGGCGCGGCGATGCGGAGAGGGAGGCCGAGCGGCTCCTCGAGCGGCTGCTCTCCTACCGCGTCTTCCCCGACGCAGAGGGACGCATGAATCTCTCCCTGCGTGAGGTCGAGGGCGGGCTGCTGCTGGTGCCGCAATTCACCCTCGCCGCCGATACGCGCAAGGGAACGCGCGCGGGGTTCTCGAGCGCCGCGGAACCCGAGGAGGCGCGGCGCCTGTTCGGGTATCTGCTCGGGAAGGCCCGGGAGTCATATCCCCATGTTTCCGCTGGCGTATTCGGCGCCCACATGCAGGTGGCGCTCGTCAATGACGGGCCGGTGACGTTCTGGCTCGAGGCTCCCGCGCCCCGGGCGTGAAGGGGTTGGCGGATTTGAGCGAACTTCTCGGCTCCGGGGGGCTCATTTGACCTATGATTCCCCTGTTTCACCGCGTTTGCGGACCGCAAGTGGAGTGTTGAGTCATGGGTATTGGAATGCGCGAGCTGCTGATCATCCTGCTCGTGGTGCTTGTCGTATTCGGCGCGAAGAAGCTGCGCACCGTGGGCTCCGATCTCGGAGCGGCAGTCCGCGGGTTCAAGAAGGCGATGAGCGAGGGCGAGGACGAGCAGAGCGCGCAGCAGAAACAGATCCGCTCCGACAAGCCGGACGCGGAGTTCGAGGAAGTCCGCAAGAGCGAGGCTCAGACCCCGCAGACCAAGACCGACCGGAGCGCGTGACCTGTTCGAGGGGCGCTTCTCTGAAGTCCTGATCATCTTCGTTCTGGCACTCATCGTGCTGGGACCCGAAAAACTGCCGCGCGTCGTCTCCGAGGTGGGCCGCTGGGCCGGCCGGGCGCGTGCCATGGCACGGCAGTTCCGCGAGCAGCTGGAAGAGGAAGTCGAGCTCGAGCAGGCGCGCCGCGCGCAGAGTGCTCGCGCGCAGGAGACGCCCTCTCCCGCGAGCGAGGCGACGGCAGCGCCCGGGCCGGCGAGCGGCGCCGCACCGGCCGCCGAGCCTGAGCGGCCCGCGACCTACTCGCACGCGCACCCCACGGACGCCACCGGCGCCAGCACCGCCGCCGCCGGTGAGGCCAGCCAGACTCCGCGCGCCGATGAGCGAGGAACCTGAGAAGCTCGTCGAAGGCACGCTGATCTCGCACCTGCTCGAGCTGCGGGACCGGCTGCT